>NZ_JBBMXE010000012.1:0-290101 GCF_037996745.1 Xenorhabdus siamensis | reverse complement strand
TTTCAGATGACGACTGACAGTGCTTTCATGAATACGTAAGGCCTGAGCAATCATCTGAGCAGTCCAGCCCTCGGAAGCCAAAAGAACCGCTTTGATGCGGTCGCGAACGCGTCCATCACGCGTTGTATCATGCATCAGTTCGAGGGCGTGTTTTTGGTCTGGTGTCAGATGAATTTTCATGGTTGCAAGCATGATCTGATTCGGATAAGAAATCAAGCATCTTCAATGATGATTGGTATAGATACAAAGAATAAATGGATTTTGTTAACATCTCCGAAACAGTAAAATTTTTCTAAAATAGTTATGGCCTGAGAACTACTATTATTTTGTATTCTTTGATAAAAAATTCTATAGTGCCTCAGGCTCCTTTATTAAACGAATCTCAGCTTACATTACTACTAGGCTACGAATACAAAAAGGGGTGTTCTTGAGAGAAAATTCCTTATCGAGTCAAGTAGTTTATTTGCGGAAATCCTCTTGATGTTTTAGAAACCATTGATAAGTCATCTGTAAACCGACTTTCAATTTTATTTGATGACACCAACCTAATTTTGTTAATCGAGTGATATCCATTAACTTACGTGGTGTGCCATCAGGTTTGCTGGTATCGAAAATTATTTTACCACTGAAACCAACTACATCTGCTATGGACTTAGCTATTTCACGAATCGTACAATCTTTTCCAGTACCGACGTTGATGTGTGAGAGCATTGGTTCAGTGTGTTCTAGGTAAATTGTGGTTGGTAATTCCATTACATATACGCTAGCAGCAGCCATATCGTCTACATGTAAAAATTCTCGCATGGGATTACCTGAACCCCATACAATAACCTCCCGCTCTCCTCGTATTTTTGCTTCATGGAAGCGCCGCATCAGAGCAGGTATTACATGAGAGTTTTCGGGATGGAAATTATCATGTTGTCCATACAGATTCGTTGGCATGATACTGCGATAATCACGATCATACTGACGGTTATAAGATTCACAAAGTTTAATACCCGCAATTTTGGCTATTGCATAAGGCTCGTTGGTAAGCTCAAGTGTTCCGGTTAGTAATTCTGATTCAGGCATTGGTTGTTGGGCTAACTTGGGATATATGCATGATGATCCCAAAAACAGCAATTTTTGTACTCCAAATTTATGTGCAGCATGAATTATATTGCATTCCATCATGAGATTTTCGTATATGAATTCGGCTGGGTAAGTATTATTGGCATGTATACCTCCAACCTTTGCTGCAGCTATATATACTTCATCAATTTGTTCTGAAGAGAAGAATGCATCGACGTCAATTTGACGAGATAAGTCCAATTCATTACGGGAACGCACTATTAGATCAATATCGTCTTTCATGGACAATTGACGGCATATGGCAGAACCAACCATTCCTCGGTGACCAGCTACAAATATACGCTTCTTATTCATAATGTTTAATTCTCAATTGATAGAGAGACATTAAAACCATTGGCTTTGAGTAGAGCATGTTGTTTAGCCTTATCCAGGTCTGAGGCCATCATTTCAGAACACATTTCTTCGACGGTTATTTCTGGCTCCCAGCCCAATTTAGTCTTAGCCTTAATTGGATCGCCTAGCAGGGTTTCAACTTCGGCTGGTCGGAAATAACGCGGATCGACTCTCACAATTATATCTCCAACTTTGAGTGCAGGTGAATTGGTTCCTGTTATTGCTATAACAGTAGCTATCTCGTTCACACCTTCCCCGCTAAATTTGAGCTCAATTCCAATTTCATTAGCAGACATTCTTACAAATTCACGTACTGAAATTTGTTTACCAGTTGCGATAACAAAGTCTTCTGGTTGTTCCTGTTGTAGCATTAACCACTGCATGCGAACATAATCTTTAGCATGTCCCCAGTCACGAAGTGCATCCATATTACCTAAATACAAACATTTTTCTAAGCCTTGTGCAATATTAGCAAGTGCACGAGTAATTTTACGAGTTACAAAGGTCTCGCCACGACGTGGAGATTCATGATTAAAGAGAATGCCATTACAAGCATACATATTATAGGATTCTCTATAGTTAATTGTAATCCAATAAGCATACATTTTAGCCACAGCATAGGGGGAGCGTGGATAAAAAGGAGTTGTCTCACGCTGAGGTACTTCTTGCACTAACCCATATAATTCAGAAGTAGAAGCTTGGTAAAAACGAGTTTTTTTTTCTAAGCCACATATTCGAATCGCTTCTAGTAAACGTAAAGTGCCTATGGCATCTACATCAGCAGTATATTCAGGCGATTCGAACGAAACAGCCACATGCGATTGAGCAGCAAGATTATAAATTTCATCAGGTTGGATTTCTTGGACTAAACGAATCAAATTTGATGTATCTGTTAAGTCACCATAGTGTAGGAATAAACGTGGATTGTCGTCATGGCGATCCTGATAGATGTGATCAACTCTCCCAGTGTTAAATAATGAGGATCGTCTTTTGATCCCATGTACTTCATATCCTTTTTCGAGTAAGAATTCTGTAAGATAGGAGCCATCTTGGCCTGTAATACCTGTGATTAATGCTTTTTTCATATTTGTAATGCACCATTGCTAATCATAGATTGGAGTATACGACTTCATTTAACCAAGTTGCCACTGAATAACGAGCTATAACTTTTTGCTCAATTGGATTTGGTGATTTTTTGAAAAAATCAAGAGGGATTTGAGGTTTTTTCCTATTTATCACAAATACATTTCCAGAATGAAACAGATCATACTCCCTAATACTTGGGTTTGTTGTGATCAGTTTTTTCCCAGAAGAAAGAACTTCCAATGTCCGTATTGTTAAGCCTCTTTGCCGTGGTCGTTCGATGTCAAGAATACAGTTAGAGTGACTAAATATTGAATACACATCTCTATTATCAAGAGGAATAAACTGAAACTCATTTATTTTACTAAATAAGTATCTAATATTTAACAATTTCCTACAATAAAACATTGCCTTATCCGTAACGTAACTATACCAATAACAACGGATATCTGCTGGTAATTGTTTTTTTATCTTATTGATAACAGTATATCGGTCACTATGGATAGTTCCAACAAAAGATAAATCATAGATACATGATAACTGTTTTATGGAGTTTCCTTTTGGAATGAAATTATCTATGAAAAACAAAGGCCTAAAAATTAAAGAATGATTATACGCATCTTGTTTATCAAAAGTATATATTTTATCGTAGGAGTGTTGGCACTCTAAAAATGTTGGAACAGATTCAATAGCATCCCATTGATAATTTATAAACTTTGCGGCAGGAAATTTATTTCTTAGTATAGAGAGCACATCTTTAGTTACTCCTTCCCCTTTTATTATTAAAACAAGATCGGGAATGAAGTCGCACAGTTCTGCTAATTGGTTAAGAAAAAATTTTGAGCATTTTTTTTTCACAAGAGATGGTGAAAGTCGGAGAATTACTTTATGAAAAAAAGATTCTGATGGTCTATCAGTTATAAAATATGTGTTATGTCCATCATTTTTCATTAATTCTACTAATCTATGAGAGTAACCAAAAAATTTTGGCCCAATTACAAGAATATTAGCCATAAATAGTCACTTAAATAAACCACGCGAAGACATTTCCATAACACTTTTTTCATAAATATCTTCCTGAATTGGTTGTTTCAAAACCCAAGAGCAGAAACTTTTTACACCAGATGAAAAATCAATTTTTGCTTTAAATTCAATTTCACGAGATGCTTTTTTTATGCATGCAAAATTGTGACGGATATCACCTAATCGATATCGACCAGAAATATTACACTCTACATTCATATTGTAGTTTTTCATTAACTCATGAAAAACGGTAAGTACAGGAATAGCTATACCGGTACCAACATTATATATTCCCGTTTTTGATTGATCTGATAAAACCGAATTTACTGTTGCATCAACAACATCGTCAATAAAAATGAAATCTCTACTTTCCATTCCATCTTCATAAATCTCTACTGAATTTCCATTCAAAATTCTTGTAGAGAATATAGATAAGATTCCAGTATATGGATTAGATAGAGATTGCCCAGGACCATATACATTTTGATATCGAAGTGCAATAGGGGATATCCCAATAGTGGGGCAAACGGTTATGACCATTTGTTCCTGTGTTTGCTTAGTGATACCATAAATAGAACTTGGATGAATTTTGGAGTCTTCATCTGTGGCGGTTATATGAAATGCATTTCCATTTTCTCTATCATAAAGTTCAAAGCGGCCAGCTCGAAGATCTGAACCTAAACGCGCAGAAGGATATACAGCTTCCCTATTATCATTAAGATATTTCCCTTCACCATATATAGCTCTTGAGGATGCAACGACAAATTTACGAACATTATTTTTATTATTAGCTAATATATCTAAAATTATTGCCGTCCCATTTACATTTACATCGACATACTTTTCAATTTCATACATAGATTGCCCTGTACCGGTTTCAGCAGCTAGATGAATAATTGCATCTTGCTCGAAAAGTAATTTTTCTAAACTAGATCTATCGCGAATATCCCCTAATACAAATATTGCTCGCTTATCTAAACTTTGAAAAAGAGGTGAAGTAATTAGTGGATTCTTCCCATGAATTTGCGGTGATAAATTATCAAAAACAGTAACTTGATGTCCTAATGCACAAAGTTTATTTGTCAGGTTAGAACCTATAAATCCTGCACCACCAGTGATAAATATTTTCATTTAAATAGTACCTATTATAAAATCAGGAATAAACTTTAACCCAAGATTTTGAATTAAAATCATAATGCATTATGATTTTTGCTGGCATACCACCGATTACTACATAATCAGGAAAAATGCCACGGACAACAGAGTTAGCAGCAATAACACATCCTTTTCCTAGATGAGTACCTGCTAATATTTTTGCTCCTGCACCTATAAATACATTCTCGTCAATAAATGTAGGTTTTGTATATATAGGTGTTTCTGAGACACTAAAGCCAATTTGTTTAGTGTCGTGGTCTATATCAGTTATTAACACATATGATGATATGAGACATCCACTAGAAATAATAATATTCTCTCCAGCAGATATATGAACACCATTACCAATAGAAACGTTATCCAAAATTTCTAGCTTTCCATTTTTATGAGATTCCATTCTTGCTCCAGGCATAATTCTCACATAATTTCCGATGTTGAATTTTTTTGTGCCTGATAGGTATGTAGCTGGTGCCACGTATGAAAACCAACCAATTTTTTTAAAAAAAAATCTATAAAAAAAAGTAGAAATAAGCCAATATAAGCGAAAAATATATTTCATTTTAGCATCATCTTCAAAAGGTCATCCCAGGAATTATAACAAGTATGATTAATGTTATTAATTTTACTTCCATCTGGAGCAACTCCATCTAACCACTTTTTAATAGCATTAATTAGAGATGAGGTTTCTTGAGGGTTAAACCAATATACATTTTCATAGTCACCGACTGTTTCGTGAGCATATGGTAAATCAGCTGCAAAAATTGGTTTTCTATATTTTTTAAACTCACTAATAGGTAGACCCCATGTTTCCATTAATGAAGGGAATACTAATGCATCACATGTTTCATAATAGGTACTTACCTCAGATTTAATCGCCCCAAAAATTGAAGGCCTTTCGTTTCTTGGTTATTATTTTTGATAGAGTGTTTAATTATATTAGATTCATTAACATTAATTGTGAGAAAAAATTCACAGTATGAAGCTAAATGTTTAGCTGATTTAATCAGAATATCATGATTCTTAAAATACCTAGGAAACGCAGGGTAAAATATTTTTCTTCTTTTAGATTTGTTATAGGGATTAGAACCTATATATAGGTCATTCTTGATGTTGTTTTTTGTAATAATTGGCTTTGCAATAATTACATTTGAAAGATCAAATAAAGTTTGGAACTCATTAGCAATCCAGTTTTGTTGAACAATGACGTTGTCATTCTTTCTAATATTAATCTTATAAAAGAATTTGTAAAATAGGCAAAATAGAAACTGTTTTTTATCTTTTAGGAAGTCCTTAATAGGGAATTTAATGAAAATAGATGGATTATGGCAATAAACATACCTTTTTTTTGAAAAAACGTTAGGGGTAATATCATGAAGTGAAAACCAAACAAATGGTTTTAATAACAGTGAGATAAAAAACAAATGGATGTATTCATAATATAATCTAAAGAACCATGATTTCTTAGAGAGTGGGTAATAAATGAACTTAATATTATTTGATTTATCTAAGCTTATTCCTTTTAATACGTTTTTTTTTGAAAGTAAAAAAATGAAATCATATTCATGATATTTTTCAGATGAGATCGCATTAATTAATTGATGTAAAATGGTTAATGCTCCTCCATCTACAATGTTTATTGCTGAGACTACTATTTTTTTTCTCATAAAATTAAGTTTTCCGATTTTTTAATTCAGTAAATATATATAATTGTATGGCGATAAAAAATATACTGTTAAAAGAAAAATAACCATAACCACGAAATAAAAGCTCAATAAAAAAAGAGCACGATAATACAAATGATAATTTCAATTTATGTATTCCATCACTATTATTAATAGGAATAGAATGGAGTTTGAATTTAGATATATAAAATTTTAATTTGATAAGTTGCTTAATAAAATAAATAAAAAAAACCATACCAACAAAACCAAGTTCAGATATGAACTTAGAAAAAATAAAACCCCCGTCATGTAAGTTAAGATAACCTCCTGCGAGTTTATATATTTTCTCAGAAATTGCTAGCGGGGCGTTTTCGCCCATTCGTTGAAACCCCAAGCCTAAACCATTAGTGGAAATTAGCGAATGCCATATTTCTTGCCACCCTTGTATATATACTAAAGTGGAAATATTTGTACTGCTTTCTGAAAAATTTGATAGCCTGAACTTGACATAGTCAAAATATGAAAAATTATCATTAATAAGACTAATGAATAATATTGCTGTGCTGGAAATACCAAATAATATAAATTTATCTAATTTTTTTTTATTTTCATCTAAGAGAAAACATAGAACAACTACAGCCATTAAAGTTAGATTTGGTAATGCAATTGCAAGTGCGGATAAATTGATAATAATAAAAAATTTAATTTTTCTAGATTCCATCATAAAAACTGATGGAGCAAAAAAAGCTATAGCTAAAGCATAATGGCTTGGTTCATAAAATGGAAACACTCCATGGAGCAACAAATTGTAAACTGGTATAATATCGTAAAAAATAATACTAAGCCATCCTAATAAGATGTTCAAATAGATAAATTTTCGCATAATGCTTAGAAGATATGCAAAAGGTAAATGTTTAAATGCGTTATAATAAATTATTATATATAATAACGATAAGAACAAAAGTAGAAATGATAATATGGCTTTTATAGATAGTGATTGATTTAATATATATGCGATACAAGATTGTATAATTAATATCCCTAAAAAAAATGATAGTGGGACAATTAATAGCCTATTTATTTTTAAATAATTGCCTAGATAGAGAAATAGCAATGGTATAAAAATAAGCAAGACTGCAAATATTCCTGTCGATGGAGATGTTTGATTTAGAAGAACAAAGGTGAGATGAGGAACATAGATTATAGCTAAAGAAATACATGCTAGGTATCCTGTTACATGTTTATTTGAATTGACGTTTTTTAATTTTATTGCTATTTCACTGTCCATTTTTTTTGTTTTCCTATGCAAATTCTATAAGCATCAGCAAAAATATAAACTATTTTTTTAGGTAATACTTTGCTAAATAATAATTTAAAAAATGTTTTTGTGATTTCATATAGAAAAATAGATATTGGAGGCTTGATTCCAAGCATTTCATTCATTTTTTTTGTCTCTAGCATAATTTTTTCAGCTGAACCAAGATTTATTCTGATGCTAACAATAGAGTATCATTGGAAAAAAAATTATCTCCAGCACCAATAAATATAATCCAGTCTCCACTTACCATCTTTAATGCCTTATTCCAAGCATTATAGATCCCATCGTCTTTCTCACTTATCCAATGTTTTATTATATCTTGGTTGTTAATTATGAGATCTTTTGTTCCATCACCAGAGGCATTATCAACAATTATCCATTCAAAATTTTTGAATTTTTGGTTTCTAATTGATTTTATTGTTACTGGAAGTAACTCTACAGCTTGATATGTTGATGTTACTATTGAAATTAACGGCTTATTGAGTTCCGTGATGTTCATTATCTTTTGCTCTTTATTTACTGTTTACATTAAGGTTAATGTACAAGATCATATTTGTGCTTAAAAAATACTCAAGACCGGAAATGATATTTTTGGAGTCCATATCTAACTGGCCGTACAGAGGATCTCACCATGATTAATACGAGCGAATAGCTGCGGTTACTCGTTTAGCATCATTTGCTAACGGTTAATATAAAAAACTAATTAAATTATTTTAATATTAATGTAGTCATACAAGAAATATAGAATAAGCGATTGAAAATATATACATATTTAAATATTGAATAAATTACAAATTCATATATCTTATTGATAATATTATGTTAACGATTTGACTTTGCCAAGTTAATTTTATTCATTATATTTTTGATAACTAGATAAAAGGATAACTTTAATGATGGGAGTGGGACATATTCACCATATAATTTTTGCATTAATTTTCGGTTACTCCAATGTTTAGTGATACACATTCGTTGAATCCATGTTAAGGACGAAAGCTGTTTGATAGTATGTGGTGTTTGATATTTTTTGGCAAACCACATTCTTGCTTGTTGATATCTATCAAATAGATCAATTTTTCTCATAGTAATAGAAATAGATTCGCTATGATCTCTAAAGAATACTAGAGGTTTATCAATAAAAGTAATTTTAGGGTAATGTATGGCTGTTTTTAAAAACAATAATAAATCAGGTCCTGCACCATGGGAGCAAAAATCTGAAAAAGTTGGTGATTCAATATCGTTGACTAAATTTTTCTTAAGATCTGAAAGTCTAAATAAAGCACATCCAGGGGAAACAGGCACATTTCTATTAAACAACAAATCATCTATAAATTTTAAAGACGGATAATGGTTAGAATTGCCATAGCGATAGAATGCTTTCTCTTTTTCATCGTACTTTTTACCTATGATAACTGATGAAAATACAAAAGCTGTTTCTTCAGAAAAAACATTTATAGATTCTTCAATATAGGTTGGTGAAATTAAATCATCAGACCAGAGTATTTTGGCATATTCTCCTTGTGCATACTCGAAACATTTTTTCCAGTTATTCACTGGCCCTAAATTATAACTATTTCTATATGTTTTTACCCGATTGTCTTTAGCCGAGTGTTTATTGCAAATGTCCCAGGTGTGATCTTCACTGGCATTATCTACAATTATAATTTCAATATTTGGGTAACTTTGGTTTAGTGCACTATTAATGGTTTCGCTAATATATTTTTCTCTGTTATATACAGGTATAAGAATACTAACCAATGGTTTTGAATTACACATATCTTAATTCCTTCACTTTCTTTCTATAGAAAATTGGTAGAAAAATAACAACAGTTAATATAAAAGAAATTATTAGTCCAATTAGTATGCCATAAATCTTGAATTTGCCTGCTAAATACCACTGTAGTCCAAAGCTTAAGGTTGCTTGAAATGGTACAATTAACCAGAGTGGTTTTAATTCGTTCATGCTTTGTAACAACATTGCATATGTATCACTCCATACACGGATAGAAAAGTATGCAGCAAATAATAAAAAAATACTAAGAGGTATGTCTGAAGAGATATTATTTGCTATTAATTATGGGTTCTCTGAATGTATATAGGGATACAGTAGATACTAAAACTAATAAGATACCAGATAATATATATATATTTACAAGCTTATTTAGTGAGTCCCACTTTTTCATAACTCTTAATTCGACACAGACCGGCCAAACAGCTTGTAAAAGGGCTGTATATATGAAGGAGATTAATCCGAATAATTTCATAATTATGACATATATCACTATATCCTGAGATGATAATTTTTGTGACATAACAATAGAATCGGCCTGAAGAACTATGGTAGCAATGGTTGTGAAAAACCAAAAATGTAATGATCTTCGTATAATGGCCCTTTTTATTGATGAATCTAATTTTGTTTCTTTTTCCTTAGTAAAGGTGCTATGCATTATCCTTATCAGAAAGAAACAGCTTGATATAACAGCTAAAGGTCCAAAAAAAACAATTATCAACCAATCTACTCGATACTTAATGCCATATTTATTAAATAAAAACACAAATAGTAAACCTAATATAGATGATAGTGTAATGATTATATTCGCATACCATCCTTTTTGCTCCGCGTACCAAATTTTAAAAATAATTGAACCGAAGCTTGTCAATAAAAAAATCATAATAGCGATAAAAAATAAATATGGCTTGCTATGTCCTCCATGAGATATATAATTTTGTAGATACAAAGGCGCTAAATTATCAGATAACGGAATGCTTATTACTATAAAGAATAGTAGAAATATTATGCTAGATATTCCACAATATTTAATAAAGCTATCATAGTTGAGGCCAACAGCTCTTTTTTCTGAAATATAATTTTGCAAGGAATTACCTATACCAAAATCAAATAATGCAGTCCATGCTATCAGAGCGGATAAAAGAGAGAAGGTTGCATATCCATTTTCACCTAAGGAATTTATAATAAATTTGATACAAATGATCTGCACTACTGCAGATATTATTCTAGATAACCATGCCGAACCTGCAACTAAAATATGAGATGGAATTTTAATCAGCATTTAAATGTTCCATATTAATGTAATTATCTCAATAGTATTTACTTTTAGATAATATAAAAATAATCAAAAGAAAGCATCGCTTTGAAGTTGATTACTTACGTTATTCCTAATAAATTAAGTTTCAGTAGTACTGTTTATCCAGAAACATACTCTTTCAACTACTCAGTTACTATAAGAAATTTATTGACTATGGAGCAATGCAGCAATCCTTCTTTTTTATCTTATATCTTGAGATGGTAAGACTAATTTGTTACTTAGTATCATATAAGAACTCATTTCTCCTTTGGTTACAGTGTACTACCTAATTATTATTGATAAATAGTCATATCGTTTCGCACCATTCAATCATATTTTTAATTCCCTCTGTTTTTTGAACAGAAGGTTGCCATTGAATGATTTTTTTTATTTTTGTGATATCAGAGACAAAGATTTTTTGATCACTTTCTCTTACAGGAAGATTAGTATATTGTAATTTTACGCCTGTATTCTTCTCCAGTAGAATAAATAATTCTAAAAGTGATATTTTGTAAAGTGCTGAAAAATATAAATCAATCATATCCTCTGCATGAAGAACATCGCGAACTTGTTTGCCATTCCCAGAAATAGTAAATGGTTTTTTAGTGCCTCTCTTAGTTTCCAGAGCTTTTTGGCAAAACCAGCCTATCCATCCTTGATCATAAGTTGCAAATTGGCGACCACCGTACATGGATGAGTGTCGAAACACTGCCGTTTTCAATCCAAAAATTCGTGCATAATCCAGCATGTATTGGTCAGCAGCCCCTTTAGAGCAGCCATAGGGAGAGTGAAAGTTTAATTGAATTGATTCATCAAATCCATCTGGTTTTTCTACACATTCATAGCGGGTCTTAGTTTCACGATATGTGTATTGTTCCAAATCACCATAAACTTTATTTGTGGAGGAGTAGATAATTCCACAATTAGGATTATACAACCGAATAGTTTCTAATAAGTTAAATGTTCCACCAACATTAACTTCAAAATCCATTTGAGGATTATTTATTGAAGTTGTCATGGCAACTTGACCAGCTAGGTGAAAGATGCTGTCGGGTAAATAATTTTTGATAACATGGGAGACATCATTTTTATTGCGTATATCACCATGTACAAATGTTAATTTACCTTGGGACAATAGCCAGTTAAGGTTATCAATTGAACCATACCGTGATAAATTATCAAAAACTATTACGTTCATGCCTAATTTAAGCGCGTGGGAAGCTAGATTACTACCCAAGAAACCACAGCCACCTGTGATTAACAATTTCATATTATTTCCTTTTTGAGCATATCTTTAACTGCTTCTTCTAGTGAAAATAAAGGATACCATCCTAGCGAAGATAAAGTTCCTATATTTGCACAACTATGCATCAACTCATTATCCCGCATAGGAAGAGAACCAAATTCAATCTTAGACTTGCTGCCTATCTTTGTTGCAATGGTTTCTACAAATGTTCTTATTGGAATTGCTAAACCAGATCCTATATCTAGGTTCTGGTTTTTTTCAATTTTATCCATATTGGATACCAAAACCTGAAAAGCACGTATCAAATCTTTGATATAAATAAAATCTCTTAATTGAGTACCTTCTGTCAATTTGAGAGGGAGATTATATATACATTGATAAAAAACATAAGTCGTAAATTTAGTAATATCATCAGATGGACCAAAGAAGTGCTCCAGTCGGACATTAATAAATTTACATGAACCTGAAGAGGTGAAGTTTTTTGCTAAATCAACAAATTGATTTTTTGTCAATGCATATGTACTTACTTCTGGAGGAAGAGATGTACCACAGTTAATGAACGTATATGGTCTTTCCTTTCCTAGACATTCGAGCAACATTATCGGAAATGTGATATTTGCATTAACAATATCTTGAAATGACTCATTTTTACGACCATAAAGTGCGGCTGTATGAATTATAACTTCAGGATTAAAATCTTGGATGGCATCACGCCATTGCTCATTATCAAGATTGATTAGCTGTACTTGATCAGCATAGGAGAGTCGAGCTAGAGAAGAGTCTGTTCGAATAGTGCCTGCTACTTCGTGCTCGGAAATAAAGGCATTAGCCAGTTGGCTACCTAAATAGCCACTAATTCCAGTAATTAATATGCGCATGAACAAACGGGGGAAGAGCCCCCGCCTCAATTTAGAAGCTAACCCCAAAGAATTCTTCAAACTTAGCAATGACATAATCCAAGTGATCTTTAGTCAAGCCAGGATAAATACCAATCCAGAATGTTTGGTGCATGATACGGTCGGTATTAGTCAACTCACCAACCACACGATACTCGCGGTTAGCAAAATAAGGTTGACGAGTCAAATTTCCGGCAAACAACAAACGAGTACCGATTTTGGCTTCATCAAAGAACTTGAGCAGTTCAACACGGTTAATTCCACTGGTTTCTTTTAATGTGATAGGGAAACCAAACCAAGAAGGTTCTGAATTTTCGGTTGCTTCAGGTAATTCAAGGAACTCGGTGCAGTTTGCCAGCCCTGCTTTCAGATAGGCAAAGTTAGCCTTACGCTGTTCAACAAATTCTTCAACGCGCTCCAATTGAGCCAGCCCACAGGCAGCCTGCATGTCGGTGATCTTCAAGTTGTAACCGAGATGAGAATAGGTGTACTTGTGATCATAACCATGAGGCAATGACCCCAGTTGCTGCCCAAAACGTTTGCCACAGGTATTATCGCAGCCGGGTGCACAATAACAATCACGTCCCCAATCACGGAAAGATTCAATAATCGTTTTCAGTTTAGCTGACTTAGTGAACACAGCACCACCTTCACCCATAGTAATATGGTGCGCAGGATAGAAGCTAACGGTGCCAATATCACCGAATGTTCCAACCATTTTTCCATCATAACGAGTGCCGAGAGCATCACAGCAGTCTTCAATAAGCCATAATTTGTATTTATCAGCTATGCGGCGTACTTCAGCCAAATTAAATGGGTTACCCAATGTGTGGGCGACCATGATAGCTTTAGTTTTTTCAGTGACGGCAGCTTCAATTAGTGTTGAGTCAATGTTGTAAGTTGGAATATCTACATCGACAAAGACAGGAATAAGGCCGTTTTGAATAGATGGGTTAACAGTCGTTGGAAAGCCGGCTGCTACAGTGATGACTTCATCCCCTGGTTTCAGCGCACGTTCTCCCAATTTGTGAGATGTCAAAGCCGTTAATGCTAACAGGTTAGCAGATGAACCTGATGTTGTGGTTAGCACATGGGGTACGCCAATATACTCACCTAGTTTTTTCTCAAAGGCATCATTAAAACGCCCGGTAGTCAGCCAACCATCTAGTGATGCTTCAACCATTAGTTGCAGTTCTCGGGAGCCGATTACTTTACCAGAAGGTGGTACTACGCTAGTACCTGCTACAAAAGGTTTAGGCGCCATTGCCTCCTCTGCATACTGAGCAACCAGTGAGGAGATCTGTTCACGCAATGCTTGAGCACTCATTAATTCATTTCCTGTCAATCGATGGTATTACTTGTTCTTGTCAGCAATATAAAAGGGGGAAATATGTTACGGCTACATAGGTTAAAAGCCATATATACCCTATCTCCTGAAATCTGTAGGTATAACCGTAACAAAGTTACCTTATTGTGCCGCCATATAATCGCGGATTTCACGAAGTGAAACTTCACGCATATCTTCACCGGACAACCATGCTTTATGCCAGTTGACGATACGTTCTAGCGTATTAACTAAATCCCAGCGCGGATGCCAATTCATTCTTACTTTAGCTTTGGAGCAATCTAGCTTGAGGTAATGAGCTTCATGTGGATGTTCTGTACCATCAAGTTGCCAAGTAGCACTTTCTCCCCATAATTGGATCATGGTTTCAACGATAAACTGAACTGGTTTGGCATCATTGTCATTGGGGCCAAAGTTCCATCCCTCGGCAAAGTTACAGCCATCTTTATAAAGATGTTGAGCTAGCAGTAGATAGCCGGAAAGTGGTTCTAGAACGTGTTGCCATGGACGAATCGAGTATGGATTGCGAATAACTACAGGTTCGTTATTCTGGAAAGAACGTAAAATATCTGGGATCAGTCGATCTTTAGCCCAATCACCACCGCCGATAACATTACCAGCACGAACTGAGGCCAAAGCAACTCCATGATGTGCGTAATCTTTGGGACTAAAGAAAGAGCTACGGTAGGCCGAAGCTACTAGTTCTGCACATCCTTTACTATTGGAGTAAGGATCGTAGCCACCCATTGCTTCATTTTCACGATATCCCCAAACCCATTCTTTATTTTCGTAGCATTTATCACTGGTGATATTTACAACAGCTTTAACTCCCTCAATCTGTTTGATGGTTTCTAGTAGATAGACAGTACCCATTACATTGGTGGAATAGGTTTCAACTGGGTTATCGTAGGAGAGCCTTACTAAAGGCTGAGCAGCCATATGAAAGACTATTTCGGGTTTGAAGTCAGCCATGGCTTGACGTAGATGGAAGAAATCGAGTAATCCTTTGTAAACACTTGCTGTTTCAAATAGGCTGGGCTCAGTTGGGGCAGGGAGTGAATAGCCACGAACAGTTGCCCCCATCTCTTCAAGCCAGAGGGAAAGCCAACCACCTTTAAAACCGGTATGACCAGTAAGGAAAACACGCTTTCCGCTCCAGAAGTTCACATCAATCACAGTGTTTACTCCCAAATTTTCCAAGGGGCCTGTTCTTTTAACCATAACTCTTCAAGATGATGCTTGTCGCGTAGAGTATCCATCGGTTGCCAGAATCCTGTATGTTCATATGCCATCAATTCCCCTTGTTCTGCCAAAGTCATCAAAGGTTCCTGTTCCCAGATAGTGGCATCGTTATTGATAAGATTAATTACCTTAGGATTGAGTACAAAGAAACCGCCATTAATCATGGCCCCATCTCCTTTGGGTTTCTCTTTGAAGGAACGGATCTGTTTATTTTGGATATCAAGTGCTCCAAATCGTCCAGGAGGGAAAGTTGCGGTAAGGGTAGCTAATTTCCCATGGCTACGATGAAAATCTATAGTACCCTGGATATCCACGTCGGCAACACCATCTCCATAGGTAAATAGAAAAGCATCATCGTTTTTTACATATTCTGCTACTCGTTTTAGACGACCACCAGTCATAGAGGCATCTCCGGTATCAACTAACGTTACATTCCAAGGCTCTGCTCGTTTTTCGTGAACTTCCATTCGATTTTCTGTCATACGGAATGTTACGTCAGACATATGCAGGAAATAGTTGGCAAAATATTCCTTGATAACATATCCCTTGTAGCCACAGCAGATAATAAAGTCATTGATGCCATGAGCAGAATACATTTTCATGATATGCCACAAGATAGGCTTGCCACCAATTTCTACCATTGGTTTCGGTTTTACGATAGTTTCTTCGCTTAGGCGAGTACCCAGCCCACCGGCAAGAATTACAGCCTTCATTATTTCCTCATTTATTTAGATACGGTAAATGCATCAGAGAAGAAGTGTTTGCCAGACAGTTCTTTTTTTACAAAATCAGCTCTTGCAGCTTCAATCATCATTGGGGAACCACAAGCATACACGGCAAATGTTGAGAGGCTATGAAAATCCTCTATTACTGCTTTATGTACGAATCCTTTTCTTCCTGACCATTGAGAATCTTCACCAGATATGACTGGTACATAACGTATATTTTCGTGTTTATCTGCCCATTCTATTGGGAGATTCGAGTAGAAATCAGAGCTATTGTTCATTCCCCAATAGATGTGAATATCGCGTTTGGAATCTTGTTGAATAAGTTTTTCAACCATAGACTTAACTGGAGCAAATCCTGTGCCGCCAGCAAGAAAAATAATGGGGCGTACATCGTCTCTGACAAAGAAAGTTCCCATTGGCCCTTCTAACCTCAATAAGGTATTTATAGCCAAGTTATTAAACAAGAGGCCACTCATAGCACCATTATTGACTCGGCGAATATGTAACTCAATTCCATCTTGAATATTAGCGTTAGCGATGGAGTAACTACGTACTATCCCTTGATAATGTAGATTGATGTATTGACCAGGTAGGAATGCAAAAGATGCAGTGGGTGGCAGCCTAAATTTAATGATTATATATTCATCCGCTATTATATTAGTTGAACTAACTTTGCAGGGAACAATCTTTTGTGTTATCTCAGCAAGTTCCGGGTAATATTCAGCTTCTATAGTAACCTCGTCAGAGGTAGGCTTGCATTGACAAGTTAGAAAACGATCGCCAGTTTTGTAGACATTCTCTTGTTTATCGGATACTTCCCCAGCAATCAAAACGGATTCACACATACCACACGAACCATTCTTGCAGCTATACTCTAGTACCACGCCAGATTCTAGAGCGGACTCCAGAACTGTCTTACTTTTTATTGCCCTGAATGTGATTTGAGAAGGAGATAGTTTAACTGTTGTGGTCATATTTACTCAAAACATTGTGCGTTTTTAAATGCTGGAGCTGTTTGGTCTTTAGCTGAAAGTTGAGGGGTTATCTCTAAAGGCCATTCAATCGCAAGTTTTTCATCATTCCACATTATACTGCCTTCATATTGTGGCGCATAATAATTAGTTGTTTTATAAAGAAACTCAGCTGTGTCACTGAGTGTTAAAAATCCATGAGCAAATCCCTCAGGAATCCAAAAATGGCGTTTATTGTCAGCACTCAGATTAACCCCAATCCATTGCCCAAATGTGGGAGAATTCTTGCGAATATCAACAGCTACATCAAAAACTTCGCCTGATATACAGCGCACCAGTTTCCCTTGAGTGTAAGGTTCTAACTGATAATGAAGCCCACGTAATACTCCTTTACTGGATTTAGAGTGATTATCTTGAACAAATGTTACGGAGCGTCCAACAGCTTCTTCAAAGACTTTCTGATTGAAACTTTCGAAGAAAAAACCGCGCTCGTCTCCAAATACCTTAGGTTCGAATATTAATACATCAGGGATTGCTGTTTTAATTACATTCATCGGGGGAAATCTCTGGATATGAGGATTGAGAAGGGTCTTACCTACTAATTTGATTGCTGATCTCTTTCCACTATTTTTAGCAGATATTGACCATAGTCGTTCTTAGCCAGCGGAGTAGCCAGTTTTTTGAGCTGAGAAGCATTAATAAACTTTTTACGGTAGGCAATTTCTTCAGGACAGGCAACTTTTAGTCCCTGACGTATTTCAATAGTTTGGATAAAATTACTTGCTTCTATCAGGCTTTGATGAGTACCAGTGTCTAGCCAGGCATAACCACGTCCCATCATAGCTACCGATAATTCGTTTTGTTCAAGGTAGAGACGGTTAATATCGGTGATTTCTAGTTCACCTCGTTCGGAAGGAGTGAGACTTTTAGCCATTTCTACCACGCGGTTGTCGTAGAAATAGAGCCCAGTCACTGCATAGTTACTTTTAGGTTTCAGCGGCTTTTCTTCCAGAGAGATGGCTTTTCCTTCTTTATTAAACTCTACTACACCATAACGTTCAGGATCATGTACATGGTATGCAAAAACTGTTGCGCCGTTGGTTTTTTCAGAGGCCTGTTCCAGCTGCTTTTGTAGATCATGACCGTAGAAGATATTATCTCCTAAAACTAGAGCGCAATTGTCTTCACCAATAAATTCTTCAGCAAGGATAAATGCCTGAGCCAAGCCGTCGGGGCTTGGCTGCACTTTGTATTGAAGATTAAGTCCCCATTGATTGCCATTCCCCAGCAATTGTTCAAATCGGGAAGTATCCTGAGGTGTACTGATAATAAGAATGTCCCTAATCCCAGCTAGCATCAATGTGCTTAAGGGATAGTAGATCATAGGCTTATCATAGATAGGCAGTAGTTGCTTACTTACTGACATCGTGACAGGATAAAGACGGGTGCCAGATCCTCCTGCCAGAATAATACCTCGGCGTGTTGTCATATTGTTTAACTTACTATTATAAAATGAAAATATTGCAGTGCTTTAACTTATTGTCCCAGAATTTCGGTTAGCATGCGATCTACTCCTATCTTCCAATCAGGAAGTATTAGATCAAAAGATTGCTGAAATTTGTCGGTATTGAGTCGAGAATTCTGTGGACGTTGTGCTGGGGTAGGGAATGCGGAAGCTGATATTGGCTTAATTTCTTTAATAGCTAGTTTAGCACCAGCTTCTTGTGCCCTTTCAAATATGTATTGAGCATATTTAAACCAGGTGGTCTCACCTGACGCAATTAAATGATAGAGTCCTGCTAATTCTGGCTTTTGCTGCGTTACTCGGATCGCATGGGCTGAGCAATCAGCTAGTAACTCAGCCCCTGTTGGTGCTCCGAATTGGTCATTGATGATAGAAAGAGTTTCTCGTTCTTTGCCTAGTTTTAGCATTGTCTTAGCAAAGTTAGTCCCACGAGCTGCATAAACCCAACTGGTGCGGAAGATAAGATGTTTTTCACAATGAGTTTGTACTGCAATTTCACCGGCTAGCTTAGTCTCTCCATAAACATTGAGGGGAGCAGGAATATCATTTTCATGCCAAGGTTTCTCTCCGCTACCATCAAATACATAGTCAGTGGAGTAATGTACTAACCAAGTTCCTAGTTTTTGAGCTTCTTTGGCAATAGCTTCTACACTGCGAAAATTTAACAGTTCGGCTAGTTCTCGCTCTGATTCTGCCTTATCCACTGCCGTATGTGCAGCTGCGTTTACGATTATATCAGGCTTGAGTGACTGGACAGCTTTTGCAACGCCCTCTGGATTGCTGAAATCACCGCAGTAATCATTCGAAGTGAAGTCAAGTGCTGTAACCTTTCCCAAAGGTGCCAATGCACGTTGCAACTCCCATCCTACCTGTCCATTTTTACCAAATAGTAGTATATGCATTATTGGTTTTCTCCATAATGCTGGCTAACCCAAGACTGGTAAGTACCACTTTTCACGTTTTGGACCCAAGCCTGATTATCTAAATACCACTGGATGGTTTTACGGATACCTTCTTCAAAGGTTTCTTGTGGCAGCCAACCTAAATCATCATTAATTTTACTGGCATCAATAGTATAACGACGGTCATGACCGGGGCGATCGGCTACGTAAGTAATTTGCTCCTGATAGGAACCTTGAGATTTTGGCTGAAGTTGATCAAGGAGTTTACAAATGGTTTGTACTACCTCAAGGTTTTTCTTTTCGTTATGGCCGCCAATATTGTAGGTTTCACCAACTTTTCCCATAGTAACTACTTTGTAGAGAGCTTTGGCGTGGTCTTCAACATACAACCAGTCTCGAATTTGGTCACCTTTACCATAGATAGGCAATGGTTTTCCTTCTAATGCATTCAGGATAACGAGGGGAATTAACTTTTCTGGAAAATGGTAAGGTCCATAATTGTTGGAGCAGTTGGTAACTATTGTTGGTAACCCATAAGTTCTGTGCCACGCTCTAACTAAATGATCGCTGGAGGCTTTCGACGCTGAGTATGGGCTACTTGGAGCGTAGGCTGTATTTTCAGTAAATAAAGGAAGGGAAGAATGTTCTGGAAATTCGTCTGGGTGAGGCAAATCACCATATACTTCATCTGTTGAAATATGGTGAAAAATAAATTTATTTTTTTTGCTTTCGGGTAGTTTTTGCCAGTAATTTCGAGTGGCTTCCAGAAGAGTGTAAGTACCAATAATATTAGTTTCAATAAAATCACTAGGGCCACTGATTGATCGATCAACATGGCTTTCCGCAGCTAAATGCATAATAGCATCGGGCTGATATTGCTCTAATATTTTATCTAATTTGTTTCTATCGCAAATATCAGCTTTTTCAAAAGAATAGCGCGGACTATGATTAATTTCTTTAAGTGATTCTAAATTGCCCGCATAAGTAAGTTTATCAACATTAATAACATTATCATTAGTATTCTTAATAATATGTCGAACTAAGGCAGAACCAATAAAACCTGCCCCACCAGTTGCTAGGATTTTCATTTTTAAATTTTTCGGCTGATTTTAAGATGATGCAGAATTGGAAAGGGAATATATATTTCTATATCTGATTAAAGCTACCGCACTAGGTTACGGCTCCCAGAATGCCTATCATTAATCGCGCATTTTTATCTTATTGATATATAAAAACTTTTATCTAAATATAAATAACTATATGAGTGATTTTCATTAATCCGCGACGAGAGTAGACTCTCAATGTCTTAAGGTCAAGCATAATAGTCTTTTTTTTTAAATTATTACATAGTGTTATTAACTAAATTTCGGTCAGGACGCCATCTACCTACCGCCCATGCAACGGCAGCCAAATCACCAACCGTAGCCCCCCTAAAGGGCTATCTTCTGCTTTAACCCAACCTCGATGCTGTTCTACCGCAGTTTGTACTATCGCTAACCCCAATCCAGTTCCGCCTGATTCTCTATCCCTCGCTTCGTCTGTCCGGTAAAACGGGCGGAAGATATGTTCACGGTCTTCAGGGTTGACCCCAGGGCCATCATCATCAACTGTAATCGTCACGCCATGATTATCAGCTTTAAATGCAACAGCGATATGGCTGCTGGAATAGCGAAGGGCGTTGCGGACGATGTTTTCTAGCGCACTGCCAAGTACTGCCGGGTTGCAGTAAATAGTCCATGAACCAGGGGGAGAAACGATATCCAGCGTTTTGTTCATCTGTTCGACTTCAAATTTGGCATTTTCCAATATGTCATTCCATATCTCACTGGCTTTGACATTTTCACGCAGTAACTCGTTCTTATGTTGGTTGCGGGAAAGTATTAAAAGGTCATTAATCATGCCATCCAGACGCTGAGTTTCTGTTTCAATGCGCTCCAGTTCTTTGCTTTCTCCGTGGCGGCGGCGTAGCAATGCTGTTGCAAGTTGTAAGCGGGTAAGGGGAGTGCGTAATTCGTGCGAAATATCGGATATCAGCCGTTGTTGGGCGGTTACCATTCTTTCTAATGCACTGATCATCTGGTTGAAACTGCTGCCAGCAGCCAGAAATTCTTGTGGGCCTGATTCCAGTTCGGGATGTTGTCTTAGGTTACCTTTTGCCACTTCATCTGCCGCGTTTTTTAACTTACGGGCAGGTTTTGCTAAACTCCATGCCAGCCATAGGAGTAGTGGTGCACTGATTAACATGGTTGCCGCAGGCAGCAGGAAAGGGCGATCAAACATCAAATTAATAAAATCTGATTGTGGGCTGCCTGCCGGCCGAAGCTGGTAGAGATGATAGTAATCTCCACCATCACGTATTGAAAATGGCCCAAGTATTTCTATGCGACCATATTTTTTCTTTTTAGGATGGTCTGTATTGTCAGATTGGCCGAGGAAATTGCGAACAACCTGCATAAAATTTTTCTCATGACCAACGACACGCCCTTCAGCAGTAGCAAGATATAAGAATTGATCTGGTGGTGCCCATTGGGCAATGGCGCGATCTAGCCTGAGCCACCAGAATAGATCATTGGGTGGATAACGAGTTAATTCTTCTCCAATATGTTTGGCTATCTGGTTGCCTTGCTGATATTCACTGTCTAATAGTGGGGTTAATTGCCTTGAGTCCAGTTTGGGCACCATTAGCGCGACCATCAAAACGAGCGCCAGCGTTAGCCAGAAAATGGCAAATATGCGGGCTGTTAGGCTATTGATCATTTCGCTGAAACCATTAAATATCCGCGTCCACGTAACGTTTTAAACCAAGGTAATTCATCAGTACGGTTGGGTAATTTACGACGAAGGTTAGAAATATGCATGTCTATGGCTCTGTCAAAAGGTGTTAGTCGTTTTCCTAATACTTCTTGACTTAAATGTTCACGGGAAACAACTTGCCCCAAATGTTGAGCCAATAAGTAGAGAAGTGTGAATTCTGTTCCAGTTAAATCCAGAATATTGCCATCAAAGCTGGCTTCCTGGCGTCCTGGGTTGAGTTGCAGTTTATCGACTTCGAGCACAGGTGTACCGTTGTCAGCTTGTTGTTCGTTCCAGTTAGAACGACGTAAAATCGCACGTATACGGGCTACCAGTTCACGATCGTTAAAAGGCTTAGGTAAGTAATCATCTGCCCCCAGTTCTAGCCCAAGAACGCGGTCTAAATCGCTTCCTCGAGCCGTTAACATAATAACGGGAGTTTGGTGGTATTGACGTAGTTCCTTCAATGTCTCGATGCCGTTTTTGCGCGGCATCATGATATCCAGTAGTAATAGGTCAATTGACGAATCGATAAATTGTAATGCCTGCTCACCATCATGGGCGATCACTACACTGAATCCTTCCATTTCTAGTAATTCTTTTAATAAAGATGTTAGTTCGCGGTCATCATCAACTAATAATATCTTATGCATTCATTCTTCCTCCAAGAGCAAAATACGATAACAAATTTTGCTATTCCATGACTTTACGTACTTTTACATGCTCTGACGCTAGTTTGCAGCCATAAGGCTATATTACCTGCACTGAATCGAATAGTGCTATTCGATAAAGCGAGGAATTTTAAATGCGTAAAATAGCAACATTAGCTTTAGCGTCAATGTCTGTGTTTGGAACAGCAATGGCCTTAGCTGAAATTGCTGATGCGTATAATGCCTCCGAGGCTGATTCCTCACTGTTTTGTCTGCCATACGACAAGGGTGATTCTGGTTATTACCAACGTAACTATAACTATAGTTGTGTCTTTGGGGGAATTACATTAACTGAACAGCAACGACAGCAGATGTGGGATTTAGTGAAAAAACGGCATCTGCATGAGCAAGTAAGGGCGGATATACAGGCAGAACGTTGGAAGATGTATAATCTTCTGACTGCAAAGAATTTTGATGAAGCTGCGGTAAAAACGCAGCTTGAAAAAGTAGCAAAGCAGAATATTGATCTCAGTGTAGAAATTGCGCGTATTCGTCATCAGATGTATCAATTGCTGACATCGGAGCAAGAACAACAGCTCCGAAAGTGTTATAAGGCGCGAATAATTCGGGAATTGAACTGATTCTGCTATACCTATATGACGTGAAGTAACATCAATAACAATTTTCCTTGCCATAGACACCATCCCTGTCTTTCAGCCCCCTTGAGGGGCATTTTTTTTGTCCTCACATAGGGTATATCATAAGTTGTTTTCCTACTGATAATTTATGAGAAATAGCTTGCGGATTACTGGATTTAATTGAATTTATTAGCTGTTTACACATCATGTATAGGCTATCTGAAGCTTTGTCATATCTGAATAAACCATAGGCCTGTTGTTATCTCAAACAATCTTGATTATCTTACCTTCTTACAAGCTATTAATTAAAAAAATCTTATCACTGTACTCTACATAAAAATAAATAGGGATAGGGATACCCTGTATGAAAAAAACTCATAAAATTAGCTTCCTGTCAAAATGCATGGGGGCGATGTTATCGGGCCTATGTCGTATCTTGACTGGTGTGCGGGTGCGGTGGATAGGCTGTCAGCCTTCGACCAAAAGTCGTATTTATTATGCTAATCACACCAGCCACCTTGACGGATTAGTGATTTGGTCCGGGCTCCCTTCTGCGTTGCGTCATCTGGTTCATCCCGTTGCGGCCCGTGATTATTGGGATAAAACCCGTCTACGTCGTTATCTCATGCATAAGATATTTTGTGCAGTTTTAATCGAGCGCCAAGGAGAGAATACACACAAAGAAGAAGTTCTTGCGCCGTTGACGGGGATTCTGGAGCGAAAAGAATCTTTAATTTTCTTTCCAGAAGGGACTCGCGGAGATGGTGAAAAAATCAATCCATTCAAGAGTGGCCTGTATTATTTGGCTCGTAAGTATCCTGATGCTGAACTCGTTCCGGTTTATCTGGAAAATTTAAATCGCGTTTTACCAAAGGGAAAGATATTGCTGGTGCCAATTATTTGTTCGGCCAGATTCGGTCAACCATTGGATAAATTGGCTGAGAATGAAAGTAAAGCCGCATTCTTGCAACGTGCCCAGTCTGCATTGGAGGAGTTAATGTTATGATGGGAATAGGCCATAATTTAATGCTGTTGTTTGGTGGTATATTTGGTGCATTAATTATTGCTAGCGTGATTGGTGGGGTTTTGTCATTCCGTTATGCGGGAGAAAAGCGTAACGCGACTATTGATAACCTGAATGCCCGCATTCGGGGCTGGTGGATGATGTGTATCATCTGTGTACTGGCTGTGGTTGTTGGGCCTGTCGGGTCAGTTATATTGTTTGCTGTTATGTCTTTTTTTGCCCTGCGCGAATTTATCACTTTAACTCCGACTCGCCGTGGTGACCATGAGGCTTTATTCTGGTGCTTTTTCTGCTTTATACCTGTGCAGTATGTTTTGGTGGGCATGCAGTGGTATGAGTTGTTTTCGATATATATTCCTGTTTACGTATTTCTGTTTTTACCTGCCCGCATTGCTTTGGTTGGTGATACTACTCGTTTTCTGGAACGCACCGCAAAAATTCAGTGGGGTATGTTGGTAACCGTGTTTGCCCTTAGTCATGCGCCCGCTTTATTGATGTTGGATATTCCTGGGTATGAAGGTCAAAATATTGAGTTATTGTTGTTCCTGATGATTGTGGTGCAGATGTCTGATGTTTGGCAGTACGTGTTTGGGAAATTATTTGGTAAGCGTCCCATTGTGCCGAAATTAAGCCCCAAAAAAACGGTTGAAGGGTTTATTGGCGGCATCTTGGCTTCGGTATTGCTCGGTATGTCACTGTATTGGGTGACACCATTTTCTCCGTGGGAAGCCGGACTGATATCATTGGCTATTACACTGATGGGGTTTATCGGCGGGTTATGTATGTCTGCAATTAAGCGTGACAGCGGAGTGAAAGACTTTGGTGAAATTATTGAAGGTCACGGCGGCATGCTGGATAGAATCGATTCTCTTTGTTTCTCTGCTCCTATCTTTTTCCATCTAACACGCTATTTTTATACCTGAAATAGACCATCCTGAATAATCCTAAGGGCTGTCGCCGATAAACATAAATTTTGATTGATGGTTCAGTATTGCTGCATTGGCTGTGACAGTACTGGGCTGTGTATTGTTGATTGAAAAAATTTTTGCGTAATAAGTGTTTCAGTGCCGATATTATTTATTCACTAAGATCCTTGCCTATTGTGCCAGTGGCACGTAAAAATTGTAGGAATTGATGGGAGAATTTATTCATAATCAAAAAATCGTCAAAAAGTAAACAAAATATTAATGCAGACTGAGTATTTTTCCGTATCATGGGCACTGTTGAATCAATTCAGCTAATGAAGTGACAATCAGGTTTGGCAAAATCTGCTGTAAATCTTCCTGTCAGGGAAGGCAGTCAGCAGATTGGCAAATATTACATCTATAAGTCAGAGGTCATCATGATCAACAAGATTAAAAGAATCGGAGTCTTAACGAGTGGCGGAGATGCGCCGGGTATGAACGCCGCTATTCGTGGAGTTGTTCGTGCCGCTTTAACCGAAGGGTTAGAAGTTTATGGTATTTATGATGGCTATCTGGGGTTGTATGAAAACAGGATGAAGAAGCTCGATCGCTTTAGCGTTTCCGATATGATTAATCGTGGTGGAACGTTTTTAGGATCAGCGCGTTTTCCTGAGTTCAGAGATGATAAGGTGCGGGAAATCGCTATTGAAAATATGCGCAAAAGTGAAATTGATGCGCTGGTGGTGATTGGTGGTGATGGCTCTTATCTGGGAGCGAAAAAGCTGACTGAGGCAGGTTTCCCATGTATCGGTCTGCCCGGTACGATCGATAATGATGTGGCGGGAACTGATTATACAATCGGTTATTTTACGGCACTGGAGACGGTTGTTGAAGCGATTGATCGTCTGCGCGATACCTCAACTTCCCACAAACGTATCTCTATTGTTGAGGTAATGGGACGTTATTGTGGTGATCTGACTCTATCCGCAGCGATTGCCGGTGGATGTGAGTTTATTGTCCTGCCTGAACGTGAAATTCCTTTTGATCGTGAAGAACTATTAGCAGAAATTAAAGCTGGTATCCAGAAAGGTAAACGTCATGCCATCGTCGCTATTACTGAACATGTTTGTGATGTAGATGAGCTGGCAAAATATATTGAAACAGAAACACGCCATGAAACTCGTGCAACGGTATTAGGCCATATTCAGCGTGGCGGTGCGCCGGTGGCTTATGACCGCATTCTGGCATCACGCATGGGGGCTTATTCTGTCCAGTTGCTACTGGAAGGTCATGGTGGCCGCTGTGTTGGTATCCAGAATGAGAAACTTATCCATCATGATATTATTGATGCGGTGCAAAATATGCAGCGTTTCTTTAAGAAAGATTGGTTGGAAACAGCGAAAAAACTCTACTGATTCTGTTCTGGTTACTCCTCTTCCCTACTAGTAAGTTCATTTTTCAGATACAGCCATATGATATATATGGCTGTTCTTTTTTGTTCGTCATATTCCTGTTGTGAATAAGTGGAAATTTTAAATTATTTCTGCGTCAGAACGCTTTCTGTCAGTTTTTATGGAGAAAATCATAAATAATTTAGGAGAGCATTTTACGATGGTTACGCAATGGGAGGTTAAGCAATGGAAGATAATGAACTGGAGCACGACAAGGTATTCTGCTCTGATAATGTTATTCTTGGTCATATTGACAGGAGGAAAGGTATGGGCGAAAGATGTGCAACTCTTGAATGTTTCTTATGATCCGACGCGTGAGTTGTATCAACAATATAATCAGGCATTCAGTCAATATTGGCAGCAGAAAACCGGAGAACGGGTAACGATCCGACAATCGCATGGTGGTTCAGGCAAGCAGGCAACTTCAGTGATTAATGGCCTTCAGGCAGATGTCGTAACATTGGCGTTGGCATATGATGTGGATGCGATTGCAGAGCGTGGTAGTATTGCTAAAAACTGGCTCCAGCGTTTACCGGATAATTCCGCGCCTTATACATCAACGATTGTTTTTCTGGTGAGAAAAGGGAATCCCAAACAGATTAAAGATTGGTCAGATTTGATCCGTCCTGATGTTTCTGTTGTAACACCAAATCCCAAAACATCTGGTGGTGCACGTTGGAACTATCTGGCTGCCTGGGGATATAGTTTGGTGCACAACAATCAGGATCAAGCTAAGGCAAAAGCATTTGTGAAGGCGCTGTATAAAAATGTTGAAGTATTGGATTCTGGTGCTCGTGGAGCAACCAATACTTTTGTTGAACGCGGGATCGGCGATGTACTGATTGCATGGGAAAATGAAGCATTGCTGGCGATTAATGCTTTAGATAAGGAAGGTGAAGGAAAATTCGAAATTGTCACTCCAGGCATTTCTATTCTGGCAGAACCAACGGTGGCTATTGTCGATAAAGTCGTTGATAAACGAGGTACACGCGAATTGGCAACCGAATATCTGAAATACCTTTATTCACCGATTGGGCAGGAAATTGCTGCAAAAAATTATTATCGTCCCCGTGATAAAGCCATTGCAGAAAAGTACCGTGCTATTTTCCCTGAGTTGAAATTATTTACAATTGATGAGGTATTTGGTGGCTGGAAAAAAGCACAGAAGGAACACTTTGCTACTGGTGGCATATTTGATGAGATTATTCGGCGCTAATAATGGCTAGAAGAAATAAGAATTAGAAAAATAACCGCGACCAGATAACTTGGTGGCGGTTATTTTGTAACTGATTGGGCATTTTATGCTTTTTTCGCTTCCGCAGCCGCTTTCACGATAACAGCAAAAGCGTCAGCTTTCAGTGATGCACCACCAACCAGAGCGCCGTCGATATCTGGTTGGGTAAACAATTCAGCCGCGTTACCGGCGTTAACAGAGCCACCGTATTGGATGATAACTTGCTCAGCAATGGCTGCATCTTGTTTAGCGATGTGGTCACGAATGAATTTATGGACAGCCTGGGCTTGCGCAGGGGTTGCTGATTTGCCGGTGCCGATTGCCCAAACTGGCTCGTAAGCAATGATTGCACCTTTGAAGGCTTCTGCTCCCAATGTGTTAAGAACAGCATCGATTTGGCGTGCACATACTGCTTCTGTCTGGCCCGCTTCGTTTTCCTGTTCGGTTTCACCAATGCACAGAACCGGGATAAGACCTTGTTCTTTCAGGACAGCAAATTTTTTTGCAATGAACTCATCGCTTTCTTTGTGGTAAGTGCGGCGTTCAGAGTGGCCGATGATAATATATCTTGCGCCCACATCTTTCAGCATTTCTGCCGATGTTTCACCTGTGAATGCACCAGAAAGGTTAACGCCAACATCTTGTGCACCCAGAGCGATACGGCTGCCAGCCAGTGCACTTTTTGCCAGAGAAACATACACAGTTGGTGGTGCGATAGCGACGTCACAGCCGTCAATGTTGCTCAGTTCTTTACGCAGGCCTGCGATCAGGTCGTTAACCATGTGGGTACTGCCATTGAGTTTCCAGTTACCCATAACTAATGGATGTCGCATATTTTTCCCTCCAACCAGAAAATAATTAAATTGCGAACTGAATTAATATTCTTCAATGAATGGCTTCATGTCATTTAAGTGGAAGGCCGACAGTATAAAGATCATCGGCCAGAATAGCTCTGCGCTATGTCACTAATTTTCATTTGCTGGTACGTCAGATAGCGATAGCTTAATCGGTTCAATAGCGAAGGTCATTATATTTTCGCTGCTGTTTACGATGATATAGCGTATTGCTCCCATTTTCTGGCTGTAAAATGACTGCTTTTCTGCCGTCTTAAGGAGTTTCTCCGTTTTCTCTTTAATTTGTTCTGGGGAAAGTGTTGGTTCAAATTGGCCGATCAAGGCAACGATATACTGTTTGGTCAGCAAAAGGTTCTGTTCTTTTTCCAGCTCATTTTGGGAAGGCAGTAAAGTAATTTGCAGGCTTTTAATTTTCTCGCTGCCTCTCTCCAGTACGGCTGAAGAGTAGATTTTTTCGTTGATCTTACTGGCGGCGCGGATAAAAGGCAGTGAGATATCTTTGCTCGCAATCACCTTATATTCATGCAGAATAGTTTCAGGGTGTTTTTTGTTGTATTTTTCCCGGAATGTCGGGATGGTATCTTCAAAAGCTGGGGAATCTGGCAAGAGATACATGAGTTGCGGGTGTATATCTGATGTGACAGAAGGCTCACCCGCAGAAGTTGAGAATGGTAAACCGATGCTAAAAGCGATTAATATTGTCACCAGAAGTTTATTTATGCCTGTTTTCATGTTGTTACTCGCCGAGTGTCAAGCGCAGAAATAAAGTGTAAATAGTAAATAGTAGAAAAACAGCATCTACAATTGGAAAAGAATACATGACATTACAACAATGGGGATTCTCATTCAAAGGTCGCATTGGGCGGCGGGAATTTTGGGTCGGAATCGGTATCTGTTTCGCCCTGATTTTTATGCTCTTGACTCTGCATGGAATGAATGTTCTCCCCATGAATTATGCAGCGGTAAGTTCGGCCTTGATATTGTATCCGACAACAGCAATTTTTTCGAAACGCCTGCATGACCGTAATAAACGTGGTGGATGGACGTTACTGCTGGCATTGGCCTGGGTGTTGCTTTCCCTTGATTGGAGCGCAATGGCACCGATATGGCAATGGGGTATTGGTCGTTTTATTCCGACACTGATTTTTGTCATGATTATGCTGGATTGCGGTGTATTTCGTGGAACAGAAGGGCCAAACCGTTTTGGCAAATCGGCAGAAAGGGTTGATCACATTTCTGCTGATAATTCGATACAAAAACGTTGATTAACTGTATATACCTAATAGATTTATATACTCAGCAGATTCCAAGATACCGCCAGTAAAGCGGTGTCTTGAAAGATGAAGATCATTGAAGAGGGGATAAGAAGTAAAAGTCATGGTTGATCGTTACCAGTATTGTTCGCTGGTAACATGGCCCGGTTTACGGCGCAGGTGTTTTTCCATGCCGCGCTGTTCTTTCAGTAGTTGCCGGGTATCTCTGACCATCTGAGGGTTTCCGCACAGCATCACGTGGCTGTTTTCTGCCTGCATAGATAAACCGACGGCTGCTTCCATTTCACCATTTTCAATGAGTGCCGGGATCCGCCCCATCAATGAATTCTGACATTTTTCCCGACTGACGATAGTTTGGATCCGCAGTTTTCCCTGAAAAGATTTCTCTAATTGCTGCATGAGTGATAAATAACTTAAATCCTGCTCCAGCCTGACGGCATGCACCAGAACGATATTTTCAAATCGTTCCAAATCACTCCCTTGCTGAAGAATGGAAAGGTAAGGCCCGATGGCTGTCCCGGTTGAGAGCATCCACAGGTTTTGACAGTCAGGAATTTCATCAAGGATAAAAAAACCTGCCGCTTGTTCTGTGACCAGTAATTCATCACCTTTCTGCAAGGTCGCAAGTCGCGGACTGAGCTTTCCTTCCGGCACGGTGACTAAATAAAACTCAAGATTATCGTCATTGGGAGAATTAACGTAAGAATAAGCTCGTTGGATGCGCTCCCCTTCAACTTCGAGAGCAAGTTTTGCAAATTGACCAGCAGTGAATTTTTCTATTGGTGCACATAGCTTGATACTGAATAGTGAGTCTGTCCAATTGATTATATCTGTGACTTTTCCTGTAACCCAGTTTGCCATTGCATTTAGCCTCTCTACACGATACTGAGTGAGTAACAATACGGAGTAAATAGATGGGAGTGGATTGGCGCTCCTTTGACGAGATTTTACGCGATTGAGAGAAATAGCCTTATCGATTACGTGTCACAGTCTCATTGACTATATTTTTGCTATTTTTATGGGGTATATGTACATTTTTATTGACATTTGTGGGGAATATGACTGCCATTTTTTCTATGTGTGAAATTGTATACTGCTAAGAAAAAATATAAATTTGACCGGGAAAATTCAATCTAATGAAGTCAGTACGTCAGGTTTGTTTATTAACAACCTGGGGGCTTTGTTATTGCTGTTATTCCTTAAATGAAACTGAGTACACGTGTATTTTGTTTAAATAACATTGTATGTGAATGCGATGAGAAAAATAGTGCATTTCAATTTATTGCTGATGTTAATTGCGTTGGCTGCTGTCGGGCAGATGACCCAGACAATTTATGTTCCAGTGATTGCAGATATGGCGAATTACTTTGGGAAACCTGCGGGTGAAGTACAGCGTGTCATGGCGGCGTACTTATTCTCTTATGGACTCTCACAGCTCTTTTATGGGCCATTATCGGATAAAATTGGCCGTCGTCCCGTTATTTTGACAGGAATGTCAATTTTTCTGGTTGCCACAACTTGTGCACTGTTTTCTTCTAGTTTGTTAGTGCTGGTAATAGCCAGTGTATTTCAAGGCTTGGGCACGGGGGTCGGAGGAGTAATGGTGCGTACTACGCCAAGAGATTTATATACGGGAGCAGAGTTGCGTTATGCCAATAGTCTGTTGAATATGGCGATATTGGTCAGCCCTTTATTAGCACCGATGGTAGGCGGTATCGTAGGTCATTATTTTGGTTGGCGTGCTTGCTATTTGTTTTTATTGCTGTTGGGAGCAATTGTAACTTTGTTTTTATTCCGGCATTTGCCGGAAACCCGCCCGGAGCAAACAAAACAGAGCACGATGCTGATCTCTTTCCACCAATTGTTATCCAATGGAGTTTTTGTTTCTTACCTGATTATGTTGGTAGGTAGTCTGGCGGGTGTGGCTGTTTTTGAGGCTAGCAGTGGGGTTTTGATGGGGGCTGTTTTAGGATTGGACAGTTTAACTGTCAGTATTCTGTTTATTCTGCCGATCCCTGCGGCATTTCTGGGCTCATGGTATGCAGGACGTGAAAACAAAACGTTTTATCAATTAATGTGGAATTCCGTCATCTGTTGTTTGTTAGCAGGAGCGTTGATGTGGTTGCCAGGATGGTTGGGGATTATCAATATCTGGACGCTGTTGATCCCGGCTGCATTGTTCTTTTTTGGCGCTGGTATGCTGTTCCCGCTGGCAACGACGGGTGCTATGGAGCCATTTCCTTATTTGGCTGGTGCAGCAGGGGCACTGGTGGGAGGATTACAGAATATAGGATCTGGCGTGGCTACATGGTTATCGGCGATGTTGCCACAAAATAGCCAGTTCAGCGTTGGTATGCTGATGTTCTTTATGGCTCTGCTTATTTTATTGTGCTGGCTGCCAATTTCTCAGCGGATCCAGCATCAGGAACATACCGTCGGATAAAGACAGGCAATATCGGTAGTAGGCAACAATATCGAAGTTAGAAAGCTCTGACAGAGCAGTACTGCCATGTCAGAAGTACGGTAATGTCAGAGCTTCGTATTTCAATGCGGGATTTATTTCACCTTGAAGGCTTGTTTTTTCAAGCGCGGTCTTCCCATTCTTGAGCGCGGGCAACCGCTTTTTTCCAACCGTTGTATCTGTGATTACGTTCTGTCGTTTCAATACTTGGACGGAATTCTTTTTCGATAGTTGCTTTACTCTTCACTTCGTCAAGATCTTTCCAGAAACCGACAGCTAAACCAGCAAGGAAGGCGGCACCTAATGCTGTGCTTTCGCGTACTTCAGGGCGCTCGACACGTGTGCCGAGAATGTCAGACTGGAATTGCATCAAGAAATTATTGGCAACCGCACCACCATCTACGCGCAGTGCTTGCAGGCGTGTACCAGAATCGGCTTGCATTGCATCCAATACATCACGGGTTTGGTAAGCGATGGATTCGAGTGTTGCACGAATAATATGGTTGCTGTTTGCACCACGAGTCAGGCCGAAAATGGCGCCACGGGCGTAAGGATCCCAGTAAGGAGCTCCAAGACCAGTAAAGGCCGGAACGACATAAACGCCATTGCTGTCTTTTACTTTTTTGGCGAAGTATTCGGAGTCTGCTGCATCTGCAATAAGTTTCAGTTCATCACGCAGCCATTGAATAGACGCACCACCAACAAATACGGCGCCTTCCAGCGCATAGTTGACTTCACCTCGTGGCCCACAGGCGATGGTAGTTAGCAGCCCATGATTGGAACGTACGGCATCAGTTCCGTATTCATCAGCAGGAAACAGCCTGTGCCATAAGTATTTTTTGCCATGCCAGGATGGACACATAACTGACCATAGAGCGCCGCTTGTTGATCCCCTGCAATTCCTGCGATAGGAATACGAGTACCGCCTTTACCACCGATGTTGGTTTGACCATAAATTTCAGAAGATGCAGCAACTTTTGGCAACATAACGCGAGGAATACCCAACTCATCAAGGATTTTCTGATCCCAGTCGAGATTATGGATGTTGAACAGCATGGTACGGGAAGCGTTGGTGTAATCGGTAACATGCACGCGCCCTTGTGTCATTTTCCAAACCAACCAGGTATCAACTGTGCCGAATAACAGTTCGCCATTTTCAGCACGCAGGCGGACATCCTCGATATTGTCCAAGATCCATTTTATTTTTGTGCCGGAAAAATAGGGATCAATCACCAGACCAGTGTTATGACGGATATATTCTTCCAGACCTTCTTTTTTCTTCAGTTTGGTACAAATATCTGCTGTCCGGCGACATTGCCATACAATGGCATTGTAAACAGGTTTACCTGTTTCTTTTTCCCAGATGATAGTTGTTTCTCGTTGATTAGTGATACCAATACTGGCAATTTGATCTGTGCGGATATCTGCTTTTGCCAGCACTTCGACCAATGTTGAGCTTTGGCTGGCCCAGATTTCCATTGGATCGTGCTCTACCCAGCCTGGCTTAGGATATATTTGTGGAAATTCACGTTGTGAAATACAGACAATATTAGCGTCGTGATCAAGTATTACTGCTCGTGAACTGGTCGTCCCCTGATCCAAAGCAACGATATATTTTTTATCCGTCATATTTTCTGTTGTCATAACTATAACCTGGTCTTATTCAATAATTTTTTTATTTTTTATCTGTTATCATCTGTTAAGGGTAGCAAAACTAAGCTCCACGGGGTAAATGGCGGGTAATCAGTTTGCGGTAACCAAATGCACCCAGAATTGCACCAACAATAGGGGCGACCAACGGAACAAGGAAATAAGGAATGTCCCGGCCACCAGTCAGAGCAATATTTCCCCATCCGGCTAAATAAGCAACTAATTTAGGGCCGAAATCACGAGCGGGATTTAGGGCAAATCCGGTCAGGGGGCCAAAAGATCCACCGATAACAGCAATTAAGATACCGATAATCAGTGGTGCCAAAGGACCACGTGGAATGCCATTGCCATCATCTGTTAGTGCCAGAATCAGGCAAAGCAAAACAGCCGCGATGATAACTTCAATAATAAATGCATGGAATACGGAAATTTGTGATGCAGGGTAAGTGGAAAATACTCCAGCCGTGAAAAGACTTTCTTGTGATCCACGAACAATGTTGTGAACTTGCTCATAATCAAGGAAAAGGTTGTAATACATCATATAGACGATAGCTGCGGCGACAAAACCGCCTAACATTTGGGCAATGATGTAAGGAAGTACTTTTTTTCTGTCAAAACTGGCAAATAGGCATAGCGCAATGGTTACTGCTGGATTCAGGTGTGCACCAGAGATTCCGGCAGTAAGGTAAACAGCTAGGGCAACACCAAAGCCCCAGATGATGCTGATTTCCCATAGACCCAGTTGTGCTCCTGCAAGACGGGCAGCAGCAACACAGCCTAAGCCGAAGAAAACAAGTAATGCAGTACCCAGAAATTCTGAAATGCATTGACCTGATAATGTTGGAGTGGTGGTCTGACTCATTTCTATATCCTATAAAAAGTACAGAGAGAGGAGATTAATTATTAGTCCTTTCTTGCTGCGTTCTGGTTACGCAGAGAAAGGCGATGTGAATTTATCGTTAATGAGCGGAAACGAGAAATAGCGAAATTGAAATCTGCGTGTTGCGTCAACAAAATGAGCGGATTCGCATTTAATTGTGGTTTTATTGGTCGTTGAAATGTGATCTTATCTCCATTTAGGATTAGTCACTATATTTCTCGTTATGCCACACATTGGAAGTATGAAACTAGACAGTTGTTAACAGGCTAAATACAATCAAGGCATTGCTTATAAGAGGGGCTCGAGAATGTCATTTGAAGTTTTTGAAAAGCTAGAATCTAAAGTTCAGCAGGCAATTGATACCATCACTTTGCTGCAAATGGAAATTGAAGAATTAAAAGAAAAGAACGTAGCGTTATCTCAGGATGTCCAAAATGTGACAGATAGCCGTGATTCGCTGGTACGTGAAAATGAACAGCTCAAACAAGAACAATCAGCATGGCAAGATCGCTTACGTACCTTGTTGGGTAAGATGGAAGATGTTCAGTAAGGTATTCGATAGTTTTGCGAAAAAAGGGCGATAACTGCGCCCTTTTTTATGTATCGTGGCGATTGATGATAGGGTTAGGGTATAGGTTTATCCAAATATTACATTTCATCATCGCTATCGTCATCCATCACCAGCGGAACTTCTGATAGGATCATCCCTGTATTATCTGCATAAAGATAATCACCGGAAAAGAAAGTTACGCCACCAAAATTCACCCTGATATCACTTTCTCCGATACCTTCGTTGTTGGAGCCAGCAGGAATAGCAGCCATTGCCTGAATGCCAATATCAAGTTCAGCAAGGTGATCTACCTGACGCACAGCACCGTAGACGACGATACCTTCCCATTCATTATTGACAGCAAGTTGAGCCAGCTCGGCATCGACAAGAGCCTTGCGTACCGATCCACCACCATCGACGAGCAAAATGTGTCCACGTCCATGTTCTTCCAGTAAATCATAAAGCAATCCATTGTCTTCGAAGCATTTCACTGTGATGATTTGACCACCAAATGAAGTACGCCCACCAAAGTTGGAGAATAATGGCTCTACCACGTTTACATCTTCTTGATAGATATCACAAAGTTCGGAAGTATCATATTTCATGGGATTTACGTCTGGTTTATGCAAGGAACGAACAGTATATCCTTTTAAGGCCAGTGTTGGCAAAATCATCAATCTTAAAACGTGTGTATAAAATTGATATGTATTCGCTTAATTAAGTATCAATCCAATGGAAAACAGAGTGTTAGTCAATAATGCAGCCTTGACCATTTGTACCAGCTTGGGGCGCATACCTTTGGCTGTTGGATCGCGCAGTACCTGTAACATATGCTGCAATAACAAGGGAAAAGACAGTAAAAATAACCAATTATACCAGTTGATTAGATATAAGAGGGTAAAGATGACAAAGCAGAGCATAGCACCTGTAAGCAGTGTTGCATGGTAGTAGCGGGCTTTTTTTCCACCTAGCCTGACCGCTAGTGTATTTTTGCCATTTTGGCGATCTGTTTCGATATCACGCAAGTTATTAATATTCAACACCGCCACTGAGAGTAATCCACAGGCTGTTGCAGGCAGAACAGTATCCAGAGAAAAAGTATTGGCTTGCAGATAGTAAGTACCAAGGACACTGAACCAACCAAAGAAAATAAGGACAGAAAGGTCACCCAATCCCATATAACCATACGGTTTAGCGCCTACCGTATAAGTAATCGCAGCGATGATCGCCAGTAACCCCAGGCCCAGAAAACCGATAATATCGCTTGGGCTATGACAGGCAACGATGATGAGAGAAATTCCTGAGAGACAAGAGAGCAACACGGTAATTTTCAATGCGGTTTGCATTTGTTGTGCTGTGATCAAGCCCTTTTGCATACCGCGCATTGGGCCGATGCGTTTTTCTGTATCACTACCTTTGGTGACATCACCATAATCATTGGCAAGATTGGACAGAATTTGTAGCAGGGAAGCAGTTAATAAGGCCAGCAACGTTACCGACCATTTGAAATGACCCGCCCATGAAGCGAGGGCAGATCCGGTCATAATGGCTGCTACAGCAAGTGGAAGCGTTTTGAGGCGTAAGCTTTCCAGCCATGCCTGTATCTGATTACCCGTTGTTATTGAACTCATATTGCTATCAAACATTTCAGTGTAATAGATTTTGGTTTAAGAAAAAGAAAAATGGGAGGTAAGCCTCCCATTCCATTTTTTGCTGCTGTTGCATCAGGCTCTAAACCGATTATAAGATAAAACGGCTCAGATCTTCATCAGCTACCAGCTCATCTAAGTGTGTTTTGACATAGTCAGCATTGATTTCAACAGATTGACCCTGACATTCGCTGGCTTCGAAAGAGATGTCTTCCATCATGCGCTCAAGCACAGTGTGCAAACGACGGGCACCAATATTTTCAGTTGTCTCATTAACTTGCCATGCAGCTTCTGCAATTCTGCGAATACCGTCAGCGGTGAACTCAATATTCATGCCTTCAGTGGCCATCAGTGCCTTGTATTGTTCTGTCAGTGAAGCATTCGGCTCAGTCAAGATGCGCTCAAAGTCTTCAGTTGTCAGTGCCTGCAATTCAACACGGATAGGCAGACGTCCTTGTAACTCTGGGATCAAATCAGAAGGGCTGGCAACCTGGAATGCGCCTGAAGCGATAAATAGAATGTGGTCGGTTTTTACCATACCGTGTTTGGTGGAAACGGTACAACCTTCAACCAATGGCAATAGGTCACGCTGAACGCCTTCGCGGGAAACATCCGGGCCGGAGCTTTGACCACGTTTACAAATTTTATCGATTTCATCAATAAAGACGATACCGTGCTGTTCAACTGCATCAATCGCCTGCTGTTTCAACTCTTCAGGGTTAACCAGCTTCGCAGCTTCTTCTTCCACCAGCAGTTTGAACGCATCTTTGATCTTCAGCTTACGACTTTTTTGACGCTGGCCAGCCAGGTTTTGGAACATGGACTGTAATTGATTGGTCATCTCTTCCATTCCCGGAGGTGCCATGATTTCAACACCAACAGGAGCAGCCGCAACTTCGATCTCGATTTCTTTGTCATCCAATTGGCCTTCACGCAGTTTCTTGCGGAATGTCTGGCGGGTTGAGGACTGCTCTGGTTGAACTTCAGGCTGCCCCCAGTTATTTTTTGCTGGTGGCAACAGAACGTCCAGAATACGCTCTTCAGCCAGTTCTTCGGCACGGTGGCGGTTTTTCTCAATGGATTGCAGGCGAACCATTTTCACGGCAGCGTCGGTCAGATCACGAATAATGGAATCAACTTCTTTACCGACATAACCGACTTCAGTGAATTTTGTTGCTTCAACTTTGATAAAAGGTGCATTGGCCAGTTTTGCCAAACGACGGGCGATTTCGGTCTTACCAACACCGGTTGGGCCAATCATCAGAATATTTTTCGGAGTTACTTCGTAACGCAGTGATTCATCCAACTGCATACGACGCCAGCGGTTACGCAGCGCAATGGCAACAGCACGCTTTGCTTTATCCTGACCGATGATATGATTGTCAAGTTCGCTGACAATTTCGCGAGGAGTCATTTCAGACATACTATCTATCCTTACGCTTTTGAGGGTAATTCTTCGAAGTTATGATTTTGGTTGGTGTAGATACAGATATCGCCAGCGATAGTCAGGGCGCGTTCTGCGATTTCCCGAGCACTGAGTTCGGTGGTTTCTAGCATTGCGCGGGCTGCTGCTTGTGCATATGAGCCACCGGAGCCAATAGCGATAAGATCATTTTCTGGCTGAATCACATCACCATTACCTGTAATAATCAGAGACGTATTTTCATCTGCAACGGCAAGCAGGGCTTCCAGTTTGCGGAGCATTCTGTCTGTCCGCCAATCTTTAGCTAGTTCAACTGCTGCTTTAGTCAAATGCCCTTGATGCATTTCGAGCTTACGTTCAAACAGCTCAAACAGGGTGAAGGCATCTGCAGTACCGCCAGCAAAACCCGCTATGACTTTGTCATTGTAAAGGCGGCGTACTTTACGGACATTGCCTTTCATAACGGTATGACCCATTGTTGCTTGTCCATCACCACCGATGACAACTTGGCCATTACGGCGAACACTTACGATTGTAGTCACGAGTTAGCCCCTGGTTAAAAAAATAGAAGATGGCACACACGGTACTTTGGCTGACAATGCCACGATTATTTATCAAAAGCACCGTATGTTCGTTATTGGAGATCAAGATGGGGGAATTTTTTGATTTTTCAACCCCCAGCAGGGCGGAGAATACAGTTGGAAATCCCCGTATTGGCAATGCGAATGCGCATTTTTTCCGCACTATCTTTGCTTTTATACGGTCCCACTACAACCCGATTCCAACTGTCTTTTGTTGTAATCTTACTCTCAATACCGACCAACGCGAGGCTGGCACGGACGGACTCTGCCTGCTCTATAGTACGGAATGAGCCACATTGTAGCATTAATCTGGATTCATTTAGCGTTGTCTTTGGCTTACTGGTCTCATTGGATGTTTGAGACCGAGGTATTTGAGTCTGAGGCATTTGAGTTTGAGGTAATTGAAATTGCACCGATGGCTTATTCTCCTGTTGAAGCACAGGATTTTGCTGTGGAGTATATTCTGGAGATGGTTTTTGTACCGGTGGATTCACAAGAACACGTGAGCGAGGAACTGGCTCACTGTTATAGGGTACTTCAGCCAATTGTGTTGGAGGCTGGCGCATATCTGCCTGCATTTGTTCAAGTAACTGGCGCTGTTCTGGCGTCAGTTCCGTTGGCCTGTTGTTCTGTTGATTAGGTGTTAAAGAGGGTTCCTGTATTGATGGCAGACCAACAGGTCGATTTTCCAGCTCCTTGATATAACTCCAGCGTTCTTCTGGTATTGGTGGCAAACCATGGCCTTTAGGCTGGTGAGTGATTGGTGGTGTATTTTGTACACTTTCATTTTTAGTATGTACGATGAAATAAAGTCCACCAATGAATGTGACCACCAAAGCGACGGCGATAGCTAATGTCGTTTTAGGTAGTCCTTGGGTCTGATTTTTTTTCTTACCAGTACCTTTCCGACGGGGATTGGAATGCCCGCGACTCACATAATCTCGTTGTGCCACTGTGTTTAATTCGCTGAGTTATTTAAAAAATTAAGGAGTAGATACCTAATGTTACTGAACATGTAGTTATTTGCCTAGCTTTTAGGCGAACAAGTACTCTCACGAATAAGCAATTCTGCATCTAATAATCGTGAACCTTTCGAAACCATACGGCCTTGGAGCTGCTCCAGCAACAAAAGCATTGAGTTATACCCAATTTCATAACATGGCTGTGCCACAGTTGTTAGAGGCGGTTCGCTGTATTGCGCCATGTTGATATTATCAAAACCAACAATGGACAGGTCTTCTGGTAATTTTAATCCCATTTTTTTAGCTTGCCACATTGCACCAATTGCCATGACATCACTATGGCAGAAAATAGCGCTGGGAGGTTCCGGCAGGGTAAGCAGGATTTCTGCTGATTCAGCGCCACTTTCATGAGTGAAATCACCTCTGACTATATATTCATCACGGATAGGGATGCCGGTACGACGTAATGCCTGAATATACCCTTGAAGCCGATATTGGCACAGTGGCATTGTATCTGGTCCAGTGATACAGGCGATGCGTTTGTGCCCGATTTTTTGCAGGTGATGGGTAGCATTGAAAGCGGAGGTCAGATTATCAATATGGACAGTAGGAAGCTCTAGTTCAGGCGCAAATTCATTAGCCATTACCATGGGAGGCATATTTTTCTGTTCTTCTTTAGAGACATCGAAAGGAACATTTGAGCCCAGTAAGATCATGCCATCAATGCGTTTGGTAATGAGTAGATTGATAAAAGCATGTTCTTGCTGTTGCTGGTGTTTACAGTCACCAATCAGAACCAGATAACCATGTTTTGCCGCAGTTTCTTCAATGCCGCGGATACTTTCATTGAAGAAAGGATCGCTGATATTGGGAACGATAACCAGAATGGCTCTGGACTCATTTCTCCTCAAATTCTTGGCGAGATTATGCGGATAGTAACCCACTTCCAGTACAGCATTTTCGACTTTCTGACGGGTGTGAACAGAAACTTTATCAGGATTCATAAGTGTTCTTGATACAGTTGCGGTAGAAACCCCCGCTACTTTGGCGACATCTTTCATTGTCGCTAATGCGCAATTCTTTTTTTCCATAGTCCACTCCTTATGTTCTACAGGTAGCGAAACGATTGCTATCCGAAATGAAAGTAAAAAAAATCGAAAGTAAAAAAACGCCAGTTATTCCTGTGGGGGAAGCACTGGCGGCTCGTTTTCTACAGTCATATTAATAAATTCATTTTAAACCGATTAACAGTTCAACCCGTTACTTTGTTTACATAAAAAATGTGATATGCATCATTTCTTAGAGCTACTTCGCAAATTAAGGAAATAATTGCCACTGTTTTTTCATAGACTTCTGCTCAATTTGGAGTTTTTACTGCAATAATCCATTGTTTTTTTATTAACCTTCTGTGGGATCAACATCAATATTCCATTTTACTTTCCGTGCTTGCGGCAACGCTGTGATGTGTGGATGGAGCTCTGCCATCATTTTCTGTAGAAAAATGCGCGATGGGTGTTGCACCAGTAATTGCCAGCGATATCGGCCACCCCGTTTGGCCTGTAATGCGGGAACCGGTCCCATAATCCATACGTGTTCATCATATCGTGGATGATGTTCAAACAGTTGGCGCATTTGTTGTAAAAAAGCAGGAGCCTGCTGATTATCGTGATCTTCCGACCGTAGCATGATATGGCTGACAAAAGGGGGCAGAAGTACTTGCTGGCGCTCTTCCATTGCTTGCTGAGCAAATGCGTCATAGCCTTTCTCCAGCAACACCTGTAAAAGTGGATGTTCTGGATGGTGAGTTTGAAGTACAACTTCTCCGCGTTTGCCTGCTCGTCCTGCTCGACCGGAAACTTGAGTATACAATTGCGCAAACCGTTCAGCCGCGCGGAAATCAGCAGAAAACAGGGCACCATCGACATCCAATAAAGCGACTAATGTGACATCAGGAAAATGGTGGCCTTTTGCCAACATTTGAGTGCCAATCAAAATACGGGCACCACCCTGATGAATATCGGCAAGTTGTTGTTCCAGTGCTCCTTTGCGGCTGGTGGTGTCTCTGTCGATACGGGTAACCGGAACGTTGGGAAACAGTTGAGTGATACCATCTTCAAGTTGCTCAGTACCTAGCCCTACAGGAATGAGATGTGTCGTTCCGCATTGGGGGCATTGACGAGGAATGGGTCGTTGGCTATCACAGTGATGGCAGCGCAGATAGCGATGATTCTGATGCAGGGTATAGTAGTGATCACAACGCTGGCATTCTGCTATCCAGCCACACTCATGGCACAGCAGGGCAGGGGAATAACCACGGCGGTTCAGAAAGAGGATGACCTGATTATCTGCTTGCAAATGTTCGCCAATGCGGTTAATGAGAGGTTGAGATAAACCGACGGTCAGCGGCAATCCTTTCATATCCAGCAGGTGTTGGGTGGCTGGCAGGGCATGACCGGCTCGTTTCGTCAAAGTAAGTTGTTTGTATTTTCCATGTCTTACATTAAATAGTGTTTCCAGTGCCGGTGTTGCTGTTCCCAGAATGATAGGAATTTTCTCTTTTTTGGCGCGGAAGACCGCCAGATCACGAGCGTGATAGCGCCATCCATCTTGTTGTTTATAAGAATTATCATGCTCCTCATCAATGATGATGACACCTAAGTGAGCGAAGGGAGTGAACAGGGCTGAACGAGTACCGATGACAATGGCGTTTTCCCCTCGTTTTGCTCTTAACCATACCGATAACCGTTCACTGTCATTTAAGGCTGAATGCAGAACATCAACGGGCGCGTTGAAACGCTCTCTGAACCTGCGGATAGTCTGGGGAGTCAGACCAATTTCGGGAACTAAGATCAGTGCTTGTTTTCCCTGTGTCAAAATGTTTTCCAGAACACTCAGGTATACTTCGGTTTTACCTGAGCCAGTGATGCCGGCAAGTAACCAGGGAGAAAAAGTGTGATCTTCTGCGCGAACGGCTCCAACTGCGGTGGCTTGCTCTGTATTGAGTTTTAGCCGTTCCCCGATGATGCGAAAATGTTCATGCCAATTTTCAGTTTCCGGTTGTACCGGGTGTAAATCAATCAAGCCCTTTTTTTTCAGTGATTGCAGTGCGCTTTCACTCAATTCCAATTCAGCGACTTGATGGCGATAAATGGATGTTTGGCGCAATTTAGCTAAAGCTTGTTGCTGTTTGGCGGAACGTTTAAGTTGTTCAAGAGGTAATTCACGGCCTGTCTCTGTCACTTGCCATTGCCAGAGAGGTGAGAATTCTGCGGCTTTACCTTGCCGCAGCAAAACAGGCATGGCATGAAAAAGGACTTCGCCAAGTGGATAGTGATAATAGCAGGCAGACCACTGGAGTAACTGCCAAAGATCCTCAGAAAAAAGCGGGGATTCATCAAGCAGTTCGGTAATTGGTTTGAGTTGCTCAAGGGGGAAATCGCTGTTGTCTGTAATCGCTGTCACTACACCTATTGCATTGCGTTTGCCAAATGGCACACGTACCCGGATCCCAAGGGCGGGGATCGGCAATCTTTCAGGTAACAGATAATCAAAAGAGCGAGCTAAAGGGACAGGTAAAGCAACCTGAACAACTGTCATAAGGCGATTTCCGAATGATGATTAATGGCAAGACTAAAGCAACATATAATGTCAAAGAGTATCATAGCAAATCAGCGGATTTTATTGCGCAATAAAACGATATTCTGTATGATTCGCCGCCTTTGGTATGAAAATTACCGAACTTATTTTAATCAACACGACGTGTGGTGTCTGGCGGTGATAGGGCTGGATAGCGACGCGGCCTTAACAGAGGTTTTCCCCATGAAACAAGGTATTCATCCTAAATACGAAGAAATTACTGCATCTTGCTCTTGTGGTAATGTTATCAAAATCAAATCTACCGTAGGTCACGACCTGAACCTGGACGTTTGTGGTTCATGCCATCCGTTCTATACCGGTAAACAGCGTGATGTTGCGACTGGTGGTCGTGTTGATCGCTTTAACAAACGTTTCAGCGTTCCAGGTTTCAAGAAGTAATTCTTGCTTCCAACAAAAATGCCCGATGTTTTCCATCGGGCATTTTTGTTATATCTGATTGATTTCAAGTCGCAGTACAGCATACAAACAACGACTTGAGATAAAAGAGATATCAATATTCCCAAGTTTCGGGATCGATCCCATGTTCACGCATTATGACTTTTGCAGCTTCAGGGATTTCATCATGACGTTCTTTACGTAAATCATCATCGTCAGGCAAAGGTTGTCCCGTGAACGCATGGAGAAATGCTTCACACAGCAATTCGCTATTTGTTGCATGACGCAGATTGTTTACCTGACGACGAGTACGCTCATCTGTCAGTATTTTCAATACCTTTAATGGAATTGAGACCGTAATCTTTTTGACCTGTTCACTTTTTTTGCCATGTTCAGCATAAGGGCTGACATACTCACCATTCCACTCAGCCATGAGATACCTTAAATAGTTTTAAATCAAGCAACTGAAATCAGAAACAAGAGGAATTATTTCTGAGCTATGTTCGTGTCGATAATTCGGCATTTTAGCATATTTCCCCTATCGACTATATCGCTATGGTTAATCAATTCACAAAATATGCCCTAATCTGGCATAAAAAATGGGGGTAATGATTGGGTTGTGTTATTAAACCGCAAATTATTTTGGATGTCTAGATGTATTGACGTCTATCTTTCTGGAGGGTATTCTTTTGTGACTCCGAAAACAAGATAACGATAACAGGTAAAGATTATGGGGTGTAAACAAGCTACGGTCGCAGTACAAAGCGGTACAAATATTGATGAACAATATGGTTGTGTTGTCCCGCCTATCTATCTTTCCAGCACATACAATTTCACAGGGTTTAATGAACCGAGAGCGCATGATTACTCTCGGCGTGGTAATCCCGGTCGTGATGTTGTCCAGCAAGTTTTGGCTGAACTGGAGGGCGGAGCCGGTGCTGTGATGACCAGCAGTGGTATGTCAGCCATCCACCTGTTGTGTACCGTTTTCTTGCAACCGGGAGATTTATTGGTAGCACCTCATGATTGTTATGGTGGAAGTTACCGCCTGTTTGATAGCTTAAGCCGCCGTGGCGCTTATGATGTTATTTTCGTTGATCAGGCGGATGATTTGGCGCTGAAACAGGCAATTGCGCAAAAGCCTAAATTGGTCTTGATTGAAACACCAAGTAATCCATTGCTGCGTATTGTGGACATTAGATACATCTGTGGTCTGGCCCGTGAAGCAGGTGCTTTGACGGTAGTTGATAACACGTTTTTAAGCCCTGTGCTGCAAAAGCCATTGGATTTGGGTGCAGATTTAGTTGTCCATTCCTGCACAAAATACCTGAATGGACATTCTGATTTGATTGCTGGTGCAATTATTGCCAAAGATCCTACTCTGGCTGAGGACTTGGCATGGTGGGCGAATAATATCGGTGTGACCGGGGGAGCTTTCGACAGTTACTTGTTGTTGCGGGGCATTCGTACTTTGTCTGCGCGGGTACTTCTACAGCAAAGCAACACGGCTGCCATAGTGGAATATTTACAGCAACAGCCACAAGTGAAAAAACTCTATTATCCAGCACTGAAAGATCATCCAGGGCATGAAATAGCTCTTCAACAGCAAACAGGTTTTGGCGCGATGTTGAGTTTTGAACTTGATGGTGATGAACAAACAATGCGTCGCTTTTTATCTGCATTAAAATTATTTACTCTGGCGGAATCGTTGGGTGGTGTGGAGTCATTGATTTCTCATACAGCTACGATGACACATGCTGGTATGTCGGCAGAAGCAAGGAAACAGGCAGGGATTACGGACTCACTTCTTCGTGTCTCTGTGGGAATAGAAGATAGTCAGGATTTAATTGCTGATTTGAATAATGCATTTCAGGCAGCGGTAACGAGGTAATCATGATTGAACTGGCAACAGCAGGGGCGGAATCTGGCCGCCAGTTACATAAATTTGGCGGCAGCAGCCTTGCAGATGTGAAATGTTATAAGCGGGTTGCGGATATTATGGCGAATTATAGCCAGCCAGGTGACTTGATGGTGGTATCAGCAGCAGGCAGTACGACTAATCAACTGATTGATTGGTTGAAATTGAGTCAGAGTGACCGTATTTCAGCTCATCAAGTTCAGCAATCCTTACGGCGCTACCAACAAGAGTTGATCCGCGGATTATTGCCAGAAACCGTTGCTGAAACTCTTATCACACATTTTATTGCTGATTTGGAAAGGTTGAGTGCGCTGTTGGATAAACCAATTAGTGACATTACCTATGCTGAAGTTGTTGGTCATGGCGAAATATGGTCTGCTCGCTTGATGGCCGCTTTGCTTGAATCACAAGGTATTCCTAGCACCTGGCTGGATGCACGCCAATTCCTGCGCGCAGAACGGGCAGCACAGCCACAAGTTGATGTTAATCTTTCTCAGCCTTTGCTGAGTCAGTTATTAGTCCAGAATTCCAATAAGCGCTTAGTGGTGACAGGTTTTATTTCCAGTAATCAGAAGGGTGAAACTGTACTATTGGGGCGCAATGGCAGTGATTATTCTGCAACACAGGTTGGTGCATTAGCTGGCGCTAAAAAAGTGACAATCTGGAGTGATGTGGCTGGAGTTTACAGTGCAGATCCGCGCAAAGTTAAGGATGCGTGTCTCCTGCCATTATTGCGTCTGGATGAGGCCAGCGAACTGGCTCGCTTGGCGGCTCCTGTACTTCATACCCGTACATTACAGCCAGTTTCTGTCAGTGATATCGATTTACAATTACGTTGTAGTTATCAGCCTGAGCAAGGCTCTACTCGTATTGAACGAGTTTTAGCGACAGGAACAGGAGCTAAAATCGTTACCAGCCACGATGATGTTTGCTTGATTGAGTTGCACTTTTCTTCTGCCCATAACTTTAAACAAATTTATAAAGATATCGATTCGTTGTTAAAGCGTGCTCAAATCCGTCCTTTGGCGACGGGGCTACATGCTGATTGCAATCTGATCCAGCTTTGTTATACCTCTGAAGTTGTTAATAGTGCCCTTGATGTTTTGCAGGATGCATCTTTGCCAGGAAAACTTTCCTTGCGTGAAGGATTATCATTGGTGGCTTTGGTGGGAGCAGGCGTATGCAAAAATCCGCTACATAGCCACCGTTTTTATCAGCAATTGAAAGACCAACCGGTTGAATTTATCTGGCATGCAGAAGATGACATCAGTCTGGTTGCTGTATTGCGTCTGAACCAGACATCACATTTGATTCAGGGATTGCATCAGAGCCTGTTTCGGGCAGAAAAACGTATTGGGTTGGTTCTGTTTGGTAAAGGGAATATCGGGTCACGTTGGCTGGAATTGTTTGCACGTGAACAGAAAAATATCTCTGCCCGCAGTGATTTTGAATTCATTTTAGCGGGAATTGTCGATAGCCGCCGGAGCCTGCTGAACTATCAGGGCATTGACGCAAGTCGGGCATTGGCATTCTTTAATGATGAAGCCACCCTACATGAAGGTGATGAACTGTTTTTATGGATGCGGGCACATCCTTATGATGATTTGGTGGTGTTGGATATAACGGCAAGTGAAGAATTGGCGAGTAACTACATAGATTTTGCCAGCTATGGTTTTCATGTGATTAGTGCCAATAAAGCCGCTGGTTCATCTAACAGTAACACTTACCGCATGATCCGGGATGCTTTTACAAAAACAGGACGTCATTGGCTATACAATGCGACCGTTGGTGCCGGGTTGCCGATTAACTATTCCGTCAGGGACTTGCGAGAAAGTGGGGATACTATCCTGTCTATCAGTGGCATTTTCTCCGGTACTTTATCGTGGTTATTCCTACAGTTTGATGGCACAGTGCCTTTCAGTGATCTGGTAGAACAGGCATGGCAACAAGGGTTGACGGAGCCTGATCCTCGTATTGACCTTTCCGGTCAGGACGTGATGCGTAAATTGGTTATCCTGGCTCGTGAGGCAGGTTATGAGATAGAAGCGGATCAGGTCCGGGTAGAATCACTTGTACCGGCAGAAGCCAGTGTTGGTTCTATTGAAGAGTTCTTCGAAAACAGTTCTGCTATTAATGAGCAGATGCTGAAACGGTTAGAAGCTGCGCGTGAAATGGGAATGGTACTGCGTTATGTTGCGCGTTTTGATGCTAATAAAGGTAAGGCGAAAGTCGGCGTGGAAGCTGTGCATTTAGAACATCCTTTAGCTTCGTTATTACCGGGGGATAATATTTTCGCCATAGAAAGCCGTTGGTATCGTGACAATCCATTAGTTATCCGTGGTCCGGGAGCCGGGCGAGATGTGACTGCCGGGGCAATCCAATCAGATCTGAACCGTTTATCACAACTCTTATAAAATACAACGTCTTCGGTCGGGATATTGCGTTTTCTGTCCCGACTAATCCTCCCAATTTGTTTGTTTTCTGATATGACCAAATTGTTTGTTTTCTGGTATGAATAGTGAACTTAGAAATAATGTGTTAGAAACAAACAAAACACGCATACAGCAACACAAGGTCAGGAATCACATGAATCAGCAATATTCGGCAATGCGCAGTAATGTCAGTATGCTTGGTAAGATACTGGGCGACACGATCAAAGAGGTTCAGGGAAAAGATATTCTTGATAAAGTTGAAACAATAAGGAAGTTATCTAAATCCTCTCGTGCTGGAAATGAAGCTAATCGCCAGCAACTTTTATCAACACTACAGAATTTATCTAATGATGAATTGCTGCCCGTTGCCAGAGCGTTTAATCAGTTCCTTAATCTGGCCAACGTTGCTGAACAATATCACAGTATTTCGCCACATGGTGAAGCTGCCAGCAATCCTGTGGCATTGGCTGCACTATTTGATCGACTGAAAAGTAAAAATTTTCATAATGATGATCTGGTTAAGGCAGTTAATGAGCTTTCCATTGAGCTGGTGCTGACAGCACATCCAACCGAAATTGCCCGCCGTACTCTGATCCATAAACTGGTTGAAGTGAATACATGTTTGGCGCAGCTCGATCATGATGATTTAGCCGATTATGAGCGTAATAATATTACGCGTCGTTTACGTCAGCTTATTGCTCAGTCATGGCATACCGATGAAATCCGCAAAATTCGGCCTACACCGATTGATGAAGCCAAATGGGGTTTTGCGGTGGTGGAAAATAGCTTGTGGGAAGGCGTTCCTGCATTTTTGCGTGAATTTAATGAGCAAGTAGAAGAATCTATTGGTTACCGTCTGCCAGCAGAAGCTGCTCCTGTCCGTTTTACTTCTTGGATGGGGGGAGATCGGGATGGAAATCCTAATGTTACAGCAGAAATCACCCGCCATGTGTTGTTGCTCAGTCGCTGGAAAGCGGCGGATCTGTTCTTGAAAGATATTCAGATTTTGGTATCAGAGCTTTCCATGTCGAAATGTACGCCAGAACTGCGTCAGATAGCAGGAGGCGATGATGTTATAGAGCCTTACCGTGAAATTGCTAAGCAGTTGCGGGCACAATTAAATAGTACACTGGTATATCTGGAAAAACGCCTGAAAGGTGAGCAAGTTATTCCCCCCGCGGATTTATTGTTGCATAACGAGCAATTGTGGCAACCACTCTATGCTTGTTATCAATCGTTGAAAGCCTGTGGTATGGAAATTATCGCTAACGGCCAATTATTGGATACTTTGCGCCGTATTCGTTGTTTCGGCCTGTCATTGGTGCGTATTGATATCCGGCAGGAAAGTACCCGTCATACAGATGCCATTGCAGAACTGACCCAATATCTGGAAATGGGGAATTATGCGAGCTGGTCAGAAACAGAAAAACAGGCATTTTTATTGCGTGAACTGAACTCCAAACGCCCGTTGATCCCCCATGATTGGCAACCAAGTGCCGAGACGCAAGAAGTTTTAGAAACTTGTAAAGTGATTGCAGAAACACCACAAGATGCGATTGCGGCATATGTCATTTCCATGGCAAAAATGCCTTCAGACGTACTGGCAGTGAAGTTATTGCTGAAAGCAGCAGGCTGCCCGTTATTATTACCTGTTGCGCCATTGTTCGAAACCCTTGATGACTTGAATAATGCAGAACGGGTGATCCAGCAATTGCTCCATATCGAATGGTATCGTGAACTGATTCAGGATAAGCAAATGGTCATGATTGGCTATTCTGACTCAGCAAAAGATGCGGGAGTCATGGCTGCATCTTGGGCTCAATACCGGGCTCAGGATGCGCTTATCAGATTGTGTGAAAAAGAGGGAGTGAAGCTAACACTGTTTCACGGACGGGGAGGCACCATTGGTCGTGGTGGCGCTCCGGCGCATTCGGCATTACTTTCTCAACCACCAGGAAGCCTGAAAGGAGGATTGCGTGTAACGGAACAGGGCGAAATGATCCGCTTTAAGTTTGGCTTACCGCAAGTGACAATCAGCAGCCTGGCGATGTACGCCAGTGCTATTCTGGAAGCCAACTTACTGCCGCCACCGGAACCCAAAGCTGAATGGAAACACGTCATGGATACACTCTCTGATGTTTCCTGCGACATGTACCGTGATTACGTTCGTGAACAGCCGGAGTTTGTGCCTTATTTCCGCTCGGCGACACCTGAGCCGGAACTGGCGAAATTACCGTTAGGTTCGCGTCCTGCTAAACGTCGTCCTACAGGCGGTGTTGAAAGCCTGCGGGCAATCCCGTGGATCTTCGCGTGGACACAAAACCGTCTGATGCTTCCGGCATGGTTGGGAGCAGGTGCAGCACTGCAACACGTAATAGATGTGGGAAAACAGGATATTTTGTCAGAAATGTCCCGTGATTGGCCTTTCTTCACTACTCGTATTGCCATGTTGGAGATGGTTTTTGCCAAAGCAGACTTATGGCTAGCGGAATATTATGATCAACGTTTGGTTGATAAGAAACTGTGGTCATTGGGGATTAAACTTCGCAATCAACTTGTAGCGGACATAGAAACGGTTCTGACGATCTCACAGGATGAGCAGTTGATGGCAGATTTGCCGTGGATAGCCGAATCTATCGCATTACGTAATGTGTATACCGATCCATTGAACGTCCTACAGGCAGAATTATTACAACGCTCCCGTCAGCAGGAACAACCCGATCCTCGTGTGGAACAGGCGCTGATGGTAACAATAGCAGGCGTTGCGGCAGGAATGCGTAACACCGGTTAGCTTTTTGTTTGCTTGATAATTAAAGGCCGAATGGGAAACTGTTCGGCTTTTATTATCGGTGGATATGGTGATGAGTTATCAAACTGGGTGGGGGGTATATAACCACGCCGAACTACTATCTAGTCCGGCTTTTTTTAAGGATAAAAATCAACAAGGACGAACACCTAATGTATGGCAAATAGCGTAACTCAGTTCCGCGCGATTCAGTGTATAAAAATGAAAATCCTTCACTCCTTCACGACTCAGAATTTTCACCATATCCATCGCAATAGATGCGCCAACTAAATTGCGGCTTTCAGGGTCATCATCCAAGCCCTCGAACATTCTGGTCATCCAGCTTGGGATGCGAACATTCGTGATGGCGGCAAATCGCTGTAACTGACGGAAATTCGAGACAGGCAAAATCCCCGGCACAATTTCCACATCAATCCCTGTCGATACACAGCGATCACGAAAACGCAAATAACTTTCCACATCAAAAAAGAATTGGGTAATAGCGCGATTTGCTCCCGCATCAATTTTTCTTTTCAGGTTAATAAGGTCAGACTGTGCGCTTTTTGCCTCTGGATGCACTTCCGGATAAGCCGCGACGGAAATATCAAAATCTGCCTCTTTCTTTAAGAGCTCTACTAAATCAGTGCCATACATTTCTGGTTTGCAGCTACCATTGGGTAAATCGCCACGCAAAGCCACAATATGACGAATACCGTTTTTCCAGTAATCGCGAGCGATATCACGTAATTCTTCACGGCTGGCATCAATGCAAGTTAAGTGCGGAGCGGCATCAAGACCCGTTTTGTCCTTGATTCCTTTGATAATGCTATGAGTACGGTTACGTTCGCCAGAATTGGCGCCGTAAGTCACGGAAACAAAATTAGGTTTCAGTTTGCTCAGTCGGTCAATGGATTTCCACAGAGTTTGTTCCATTTCAGTGGTTCTGGGGGAAAGAATTCAAAGGAAACACGGATCTGGCCTTCAAGTTCAGCCAGATTCTGATTTAGTGCCTCTTGATGATTTGCATGAAAAAAACTCATATCCTGCGCCCTCCTGAACAAACGGAACCTATATCCGCCTATGTTTAGATGTTTAAGTGTTTATATGTCTATCCATTTAGATGTCCAAATAGAATGAGCGAAGCAGGATTTTTAGTCAATTAGGAAATGGCTTATTTCCGATGAGGAATATTCAAAGTGATCAGGAAAGAAATTCATGTTAGGGGATTGAATGAAAAACAATCTCTGGTGTATTGAGTGTTATTTATACTAATATATAACGCTATAGTAAATGGGAATAAATTTTATTTCCAGGAGGTGATTTATGATGTTTTGTCTTGGCTGAGAAGTAGTTAAAAGAAAGTTAAAGCAAGGAAAAAAGTATGGATAGTACTGAGAATCAATTAGTTATTAAAAAAGAATTAACTATAGATGGGCAAAGAAGCTTTAGCGATTTTGTCGTATACGTTGATGAAAGTGGTGATCATGGTCTAATACAGCTTGATAAAGATTATCCTGTCTTCGTTTTAGCTTTTTGTATTTTTTACAAAGAACATTATCTTTCAAAAGTAGTGCCAGAGTTACAACGACTTAAATTTGACTATTTTGGTCATGATCTTGTAATCCTCCATAAGCATGAAATCCGTAAAGAAAAAGGAGATTTTACTATTTTTAGGACACGTGAAGCAAAGAATCACTTTCTAAAACGACTCAATATAATAATCAATGAAAGTAATTTCATATTGTCGGCATGTGTAATTGAAAAGCACAAAATGAACATTAACAAAGATGAGGTTCAGAACCCATATCATATCGCATTACGTTATTGTTTAGAGACATTATATGATTTTGTAGCAGAAAAAGGTCAGCAGGAACGAGAAACTCACGTTATTGTGGAACAGCGAGGTTCCAAAGAAGATAAAGAACTTGAACTAGAATTTCTTCGAATTTGTAATGGAGAAAATAAGTATCACAGGAATTTGCCTTTTAAGATTAGAATGGCAGCAAAAACAAGTAATTCTTCTGGTTTACAACTTGCTGATCTGGTTGCTAGACCTATTGGTAGACATATTTTGAAACCAGAGCAGGCTAATCAAGCATTTGCTATATTGGAGAAGAAATTTTTTTGTGAAGGAGGGAGAAACAAGGTGGGGGAGGGTTATCAGCAGTGGGGATTAAAAGTTTTTCCTTAGTTCCAAATAGCGAAAAACCCCGATGTACTCACCGAGGTTATAACGCCGACCGGGCACTCCCAATCCATTTATGGTAACAATTGTTGCCACTTTTTGATGTAAAGTCAAGTAAGCTACTTGATAGAAAAGGTTGTTGATTTACCACCTTTAATCCGCGTTCAAACAAAAATGCTCCACAATCTGAGAAATCAATTTTTTCGTCGGTTCAATCATCGATACGTCTAAATATTCATCAGGCTGATGAGCCTGTTTAATTGAGCCCGGTCCCAAAACCAATGTTGGGCATAATTCTTGAATAAAAGGGGCTTCGGTACAGTAATTGACAGTTTCTGCTTTTGTTCCCAACAGTTTTTCGATGACATCCACCAGCTTGTGATTAGTCGGACACTCATAACCCGGAATGGGAGGATGAAGCGCTGTAACATTTAGGCGTCCCGGCCAGCGTTGTTTGACAGGCTCCAGTACCTCATTGAGTGCTTCATTTAAATCCTGCAAAGTGAGTCCGGGGAGCGGGCGGATATCCATATGCAGTTCGCAACAGGCACAGATACGGTTTACCGCATCTCCACCGTGGATATGACCAAAATTCATCGTGGGATAGGGAATAGCGAAAGCCGGATTGTGGTAACGTTCTTGCAATGTATTGCGTAATTTCATCAACTGAGTGATGGATTCGTGCATCAAGTCAATGGCATTGACGCCTTGGGCAGGATCGCTGGAGTGTCCGGATTTACCTTCAATGCGGATAGCGTGGGCAACATGCCCTTTGTGGGCGCGGATAGGTTGTAATGACGTAGGTTCGCCAATGATGGCAAAATCAGGCCGGAGAGTAGAATTGGCCGCAAAATAGCGAGCTCCCGCCATTGATGTTTCCTCATCTGCGGTAGCCAGAATATAAAGAGGAGAAGACAGTTTGCTGGTATCGATATTCCGCAATGCATCAATAATAAAGGCAAAGAAGCCTTTCATATCAGCAGTGCCCAGTCCATATAATTTTCCGTCACGTTCGATCAGTGTGAATGGATCTTGAGTCCAGCGCCCGTCGTCAAATGGTACGGTATCTGTATGACCACATAATAGTAAACCTCTGGAACCGCTTCCCAACGTTGCTAGCATATTGAATTTACGGTGGGTTTCCGGAACAGGTTGGATCTCAATTTCAAAACCAATCTCTTTCAGCCAACCAGCCAGTAGATTGATAACCACTTCATTGCTTTGATCCAATTCCTCATCTACTGCACTGATAGAAGGTGCAGCAATAAGCTGGTGATATAACTCAATAAATGTTGGTAATTTAATATTCACTGTTGACAGCCCTTATTCAAGATAGTATCAATATTAATGCAATATTATTGAATATAAATTCAATTGTATATTTGGGTTACTACATTGGGTTAATACATACATCGGGTTAATACAAGGTGAATAAATCCCATGCTTAATACGCTGATAGTTGGTGCCAGTGGTTATACCGGAGCAGAGTTAGCAGCATATCTGCAACGACATCCTCATGTCCATCTTTCCGGTCTGATGGTTTCTTCTCAAAGTACTGATGCAGGGAAATGTTTTTCAGAGCTTTATCCACAATATAAAGGGTTTCTGGATTTGCCCTTACAGCCAATGGTGGATGTTGCCGAAGCTGCGGATGGTATTGATGTCGTTTTTCTTGCTACGGCTCATGAAGTCAGCCATGACATTGCACCGATGTTTTTGCAGGCGGGTTGTATCGTATTTGATTTATCTGGTGCTTATCGCGTACAAAATACGCACTTTTATTCAAAATACTATGGATTTGAGCATAAAAATACAAACTGGCTTGAGCAGGCGGTATATGGATTGGTGGAATGGCAGGCGGAAGCAATCAAGACTGCCCGGCTTATCGCGGTTCCAGGCTGTTATCCCACGGTTTCACAGCTTTCGCTGAAACCTTTGTTGGAAGAAGGTTTGCTGGATACAGAACAGTGGCCTGTGATTAATGCTGTCAGTGGTGTAAGTGGTGCTGGGCGTAAGGCTTCATTGAATAACAGTTTCTGTGAAGTTAGTTTGCAGCCTTATGGGGTTTTTAATCACCGTCATCAACCTGAAATCGCGGCACATTTAGGTACAGAGGTAATCTTCACACCCCATTTAGGCAATTTTGCGCGGGGGATCCTTGCCACAATTGCCTGTAAGCTGAAATCAGGCGTGACAGAGCAACAAATCTGGCAGGCATATCGGCAGGCTTATCACAATAAGCCACTGATCCGGTTATATGAAAAAGGCCTCCCTGCGTTGAAGGCCGTTGTCGGATTGCCATTCTGTGATATTGGTTTTGCTGTACAAGGGCAGCATCTGATCATTGTCGGGGCTGAGGACAATTTGCTGAAAGGTGCAGCAGCACAGGCTGTTCAGTGTATGAATATCCGGTTCGGATTCGAAGAAACTCAAGCATTGCTTTAATTCAACAATCTCATTTTATACCGACAGAGGATAAATCTGATGGAGCCGTTAGTTATCAAGTTGGGTGGTGTGTTATTAGATAGTCACGAAGCGCTGGTGCGGTTATTTTCTACATTACAGTCATATCGAAAAACGCATAAGCGCCCACTGGTAATTGTACACGGAGGGGGTTGCTTGGTTGATGACCTGATGCAGAAATTACAGCTACCGATTATGAAGAAACAAGGTCTGCGTGTAACGCCAGCAGATCAGATCGACATTATTACTGGAACACTGGCAGGTACAGCCAATAAAACTTTGCTTGCCTGGGCGACAAAGTACCGTTTGCCTGCCGTTGGTTTGTGTTTAGGGGATGGCGGTGTTGTGAAAGTTTCTCAGCTTGATGAGGAGCTTGGTCACACTGGCAAGGCTTATCCCGGTAATCCGGATTTACTGAAACTTTTACTGGATCTCGGTTATATCCCCATTATCAGTTCTATTGGTATTACTGAAAATGGCGAGTTAATGAATGTCAATGCAGATCAGGCTGCTACAGCTATTGCGCAGGTGTTGCATGCAGATCTGGTTTTATTGTCGGATGTCAGTGGCATTCTGGATGGAAAGGGTCAAAGAATTGCTGAAGTGACGGAAGGAAAAATAAAGCAGCTTATTGAGCAAGGAGTCATTACCGACGGCATGATTGTGAAAGTTCATGCAGCATTGGAAGCCGCAAAAACATTAGGGCACCCGGTAGATATTGCGAGTTGGCGTTATGCTGACCAACTGATTGCGCTATTTAATGGTATACCCGTTGGCACTCGTATTCTGGCATAACAAGATAGAACAGATTTGGTTTAGCGTTTAGCTGAGATGAATAAAAAAGTAAAAGGCTATCTCTATGACAATTACCTCAACGAAAAGCAGTATTAAAAAAATTGTTCTGGCATATTCTGGCGGTTTGGATACCTCTGCCATCATTCCATGGTTAAAAGAAAACTATGGCAATTGTGAAGTTATCGCATTTGTTGCGGATGTTGGTCAGAGTCGTGAAGACTTGGATGGTATAGAACAAAAAGCGTTACTTTCTGGCGCTTCAGAATGTCATATCGTCGATCTACGTGAAGAATTTATCAAGGATTATGTTTATCCGGTGCTGAAAACGGGGGCATTGTACGAAGGCAGTTATTTGCTCGGTACTTCAATGGCACGTCCTATCATTGCTAAAGCACAAGTTGAATTAGCACTGAAAGTGGGAGCTGATGCTCTTGCTCATGGTGCAACAGGTAAAGGTAATGATCAGGTTCGTTTTGAGAGTACTTATACCGCGTTGGCTCCACACCTGAAAGTAGTTGCCCCATGGCGGGAATGGGATTTGCGTTCCCGTGAAGCTTTACTGGATTATCTAAAAGTTCGTGATATTCCCACAACCGCAACGCTGGAAAAAATCTACAGTCGTGATGAAAACGCATGGCATATTTCGACCGAAGGTGGCGTATTGGAAAGCACGTGGAATGCGGCCAATAAAGATTGTTGGGCATGGACTGTGGATCCAGAAGATGCACCTGATGAACCGGAATATGTTTCTGTCACTGTTGAAAAAGGGGAAGTGGTTGGAGTAAATGGTAAGGCATTGTCGCCATATCAATGCCTTAATGAGTTGAATACACTGGGGGCAAAATACGGTATCGGCCGGATCGATATTGTGGAAAACCGTTTGGTGGGAATGAAATCCCGTGGTTGCTACGAAACTCCGGGAGGAACCATCATGATGGCTGCACTGCGTGGAATTGAACAGCTAGTGCTGGATCGCGATAGTTTCAAATGGCGCCAGCAATTGGGGCTTGAGATGTCTTATGTTGTCTATGATGGTCGTTGGTTTGTACCATTGCGCCAGTCTATTCAGGCTGCGGCGGAAACACTTGCTGAGAATGTCAGTGGTGAAGTGATCTTGAAACTGTATAAAGGACAGGTAACAGCAATACAGAAACAATCGTCTCATAGCCTCTATTCTGAAGAGTTCGCCACTTTCGGAGAAGATGAAGTTTATGATCATAGGCATGCGGAAGGATTTATTCGCCTCCATTCGCTTTCTTCCCGTATCCGTGCGTTGAACAGTAAAAAATAATTTCCGGGCAATCAAAGAAAAGAGGTACGCAATTATGGCACTTTGGGGTGGGCGTTTCAGTCAGGAAGCCGATCAGCGGTTCAAGCAATTTAATGATTCTCTGCGTTTTGACTATCGCTTGGCGGAGCAGGATATTATCGGCTCTGTTGCGTGGTCAAAGGCGTTGGTTACAGTCGGTGTTTTGACGCCAGAAGAACAACAAAAGCTGAATGCGGCGCTAAATGAGTTACTGGATGAAGTACGAGCCAACCCCAAGGCTATTTTGCAAAGTGATGCGGAGGATATTCATAGCTGGGTGGAAGGGCAACTAATTGCAAAAGTGGGGGATCTGGGCAAAAAACTGCATACAGGACGCAGCCGTAACGATCAGGTTGCTACAGATCTGAAACTATGGTGCAAGGATCAGATAGCGGATATTCATCAAGCGCTTCTAGAGTTACAACAAGCACTGGTGATTACCGCTGAAAATAATCAGGATGCAGTCATGCCGGGTTATACCCATTTGCAACGGGCGCAACCAGTTACTTTCGCACATTGGTGTCTTGCTTATGCAGAAATGCTTAGTCGTGATGAGACTCGTTTGCAAGATACTCTGAAACGGTTGGATGTCAGCCCATTGGGATGTGGTGCGCTGGCAGGAACGGCGTACGATATTGATCGGGAACAATTGGCGTCATGGCTTGGTTTTGCTTCTGCAACCCGTAATAGTTTGGATAGTGTTTCAGACCGTGACCATGTTCTGGAACTGCTATCCGATGCCAGTATCAGCATGATCCATCTTTCACGTTTTGCTGAAGACCTGATTTTCTTCAACAGTGGAGAAGCTGGCTTTATAGAATTATCGGATCGGGTAACTTCTGGCTCATCCCTGATGCCCCAAAAGAAAAATCCTGATGCCCTGGAATTGATCCGTGGTAAATGTGGTCGGGTACAAGGTGCATTAACAAGTATGATGATGACGCTGAAAGGTCTTCCCCTTGCTTATAACAAAGACATGCAGGAAGACAAAGAGGGCCTGTTTGATGCATTAGATACATGGCGGGATTGCCTGCATATGGCAGTGTTAGTATTGGATGGTATCCAGATAAAGCGTGATCGCTGCAAGGAAGCTGCACAACAGGGCTATGCCAATGCTACTGAACTGGCAGATTATCTGGTGGCAAAAGGTGTTCCGTTTCGTGAAGCGCATCACATTGTTGGTGAGGCAGTGATTGTTGCGATAAAGAAAGGTAAGGCGTTAGAAGAACTGTCATTATCTGAACTGCAACAATTTAGTGAAACTATTTCGACAGATGTATATGACATTTTATCGTTACAGTCTTGTCTGGATAAACGTCTGGCAAAAGGTGGCGTAGCACAGAAACAGGTGAAATTGGCTATTGCTGAGGCGAAGCAGAGGTTACATATCAATTAATTTTCTCTGACTGAACAGCCTGTTTATTATGACAGGCTGGTTTGCCACTCTGTTGTAATAACTTTTGTTTTTTTAATTTTTCAATAAAAAACACCAGAGTTCACAAGCATTTGATAGTTCTATTACCTCGTGCATATAATGTCTTACTAAACAATTCTATCATTGATATAAGACAATGAGGTTGGGAATGAATATCCGCGATCTGGAATATCTTGTGGCTCTTGCTGAGTGTCGGCATTTCCGGCGAGCCGCTGATTCTTGCCATGTTAGTCAACCAACACTCAGTGGACAGATACGTAAACTGGAAGATGAATTGGGTGTGATGCTGCTGGAACGCACAAGCCGTAAGGTCCTGTTTACACAACAAGGAATGTTGCTGGTGGAGCAAGCCAAGACGGTATTACGGGAAGTAAAAGTCTTACAGGAAATGGCTGCCCTACAAGGTGAAAGCATGTCCGGGCCACTGCATATCGGTCTTATTCCTACAATCGGCCCTTATCTTCTGCCACTGATTATTCCTGAGTTGCATAAATTGTTTCCCAAACTGGAAATGTATCTGCATGAAGCTCAAACTCAGAATTTGTTGGCACAACTTGATAGTGGAAAACTTGACTGTGCTATTTTGGCTTCGTTGAGAGAAACAGAAGCATTCATCGAATTGCCCCTTTTTGAGGAATCAATGAAACTTGCAGTCTATGAAGAGCACAAATGGGCGAACCGGACTGAGATCAAAATGGGAGATCTTGCAGGGGAAAAATTATTGATGCTGGAAGATGGTCACTGCCTGCGTGACCAAGCAATGGGGTTTTGCTTTCAGGCTGGAGCTAAAGAAGATACTCATTTCAGGGCAACCAGTTTGGAAACCTTGCGTAATATGGTTGCGGCGGGGAGTGGCATCACTTTATTACCGGCTCTGTCTGTTCCTAAAGAGAGAAAACGGGATGGTATTTGTTATCTGGAATGCCATAAACCCGTGCCAGAGCGTTCTATCATTTTGGTTTATCGTCCCGGCTCACCTCTGCGTGGTCGCTATGAGCAATTGGCAGAGGCGATTCGTGTCAGAATGGGAAATTATTTTGGAGTCAACGGAACAGCATCAAAATAATCGATTTAGCCCGTTGAGAGCGGCAACACGGTATGCTTCAGCCATAGTGGGATAGTTGAAGGTAGTATTAACGAAATATTCGATATTATTGCCTTCACCTTTTTGTTCCATAATTGCTTGACCAATATGAATAATCTCTGCGGCCCTTTCGCCAAAACAGTGAATACCTAGTATCTGTTTTGTCTCGCGGTGGAATAGTATCTTGATACTCCCTACATTCATTCCTGCAATCTGCGCTCTGGCCAAGTGTTTGAATTGGGCTCGTCCGACTTCATATGGAATTTTCATCGCCGTCAATTGCTGCTCAGTTTTACCCACCGAACTAATTTCCGGTATGGTGTAGATGCCTGTTGGGATATCTTCCACCAGATGCATTTCAGCATCTCCGGTCATGATGGCTTTTGCTGCAATGCGTCCTTGATCGTAGGCAGCGGAAGCGAGACTTGGGTAACCAATCACGTCACCAACCGCATAAATATTTTCATTGCTGGTTTGGTAGACTCGGTTCACTTTCAATAAACCACGGTTATCTGTTTTCAGCCCGACATTTTCCAATCCGAGTTTGTCTGTATTACCTGTTCGGCCATTGGCGTACAGTAAACAGTCTGCTTTAACTTTTTTGCCTGATTTCAGATGGATAATCACGCCATCATCAAGGCCTTCGATTTTTTCATATTCTTCATTATGACGGATGACAATACCGCTATTCCAGAAATGGTAAGACAAAGCGTCAGACATCTCTTGATCGAGAAATGACAGCAGATAATCACGGGTGTTGATCAAATCTACCTTAACGCCTAATCCACGGAAGATAGAAGCATATTCACAGCCAATCACTCCTGCACCATAAATAATAACGTGGCGCGGTTCATGTTCCAGTTGCAGAATAGTATCGCTGTTATAAATACGAGAGTGAGTAAAATCGACATCGGGTGGGCAGTAAGGTCGGGAACCTGTGGCAATAATTATTTTGTCTGCGCTTAGTATGTCAACACTATCATCGGCATAACGTACACTGACATGGTGTTCATCAATGAAAGTTGCTTCACCAGCAAACATCCGGCACCGATTGCGTTCATAAAACCCTTGCCGCATTTTAGTCTGCTGATTAATGACAACTTCTGCATGACGTAAAATTTCTGAAAATGAGGAGCGGAGAATGCGGGAATTATCACTATAGAGGGGGTTTTGATTAAATTCGATAATACGACTGACAGCATGACGTAAGGCTTTTGATGGGATAGTGCCCCAATGGGTACAGCCACCGCCGATATTATTGTAACGTTCTATAACTGCAACGTTTTTTCTTTGTTTTGCCAACCCCATTGCTGCCCCTTCTCCACCGGGTCCGGAGCCAATTACAATGGCATCAAAATGAGTATATTGCATAGAGGAAAGACCTGTTTTTACACAAAATAACAACTCTATATTAACATTGCTTGGCATAATAACCTAATGAGCATATGGCTTTTGTTTTCTGAATAAGGAATAAGACAGGGAAATATGGGTTAATATCTTTAAGAGAACAATCACAGCAAATACAGCAGAATCTGATATATTTGCTCCATAATATAGTCGAGTGATATATCAGGATTGTTGTGAATAATGTAACTGGTGTCAGAGCGAAACAGAAAGAGAAAACCCGTCGTTCCCTGATTGAGGCTGCATTTAGCCAATTAAGTGCTGAGCGTAGTTTCACCAGTCTGAGTTTGCGGGAAGTGGCGCGAGGCAGGGATTGCACCGACTTCATTTTACCGTCATTTTCGTGATGTAGATGAGTTAGGGCTTACCATGGTGGATGAAAGCGGTTTAATGCTGCGCCAGCTAATGCGCCAGGCACGTCAGCGTATCGAAAAGGGGGGGAGTGTCATCCGTACCTCTGTTTCAACCTTTATGGAGTTCATTGGTAATAATCCTAACGCCTTCCGGTTATTACTGCGTGAACGCTCTGGAACATCAGCTGAGTTTCGTGCTGCTGTCGCACGGGAAATCCAACATTTTATTGCAGAGCTGGCAGACTATCTTGAACAGGCCAGTCATATGCCGCGTCATTTTACCGAAATACAAGCAGAAGCGATGGTAACAATTGTGTTCAGTGCTGGTGCAGAAGCGCTGGATATTGATGAAAAGAAAAGACGTCGTCTCGAAGAACGTTTGGTATTACAACTCCGTATGATTTCCAAAGGCGCTTTTTATTGGTATCGGCGAGAACAAGAAAAAACGGCTAATTCAAAAAACACTGCCCTAAAAGCCGCTGCTTCTAAAACAACTGTCTCTAAAGCAACTATCTCTAAAACAACAGCAGCCCCTAAAACCTCTTAAATAATCTGAAAGGAGAAGAATACGATGGAACAATACCGCCAAGATAAAAGCACAATGTTGCTGGCGCTTATCGTTGGACTGGCAACACACGGAACTTTCTCGGCATTTTTTAATTCACTGGTGCCTTTTTCAATCTTCCCGATTATCTCATTGGCCTTATCTCTGTATTGTCTCCATCAACGTTATTTGAACTACCCAATGGCAGAAGGATTACCAAAACTGGCTATTGGCTGTTTCTTCCTGGGGATTCTTGCTTATAACGCAATCATTCGGGTTAAGCACCCGGAAATTGGCTCTAATTTCTTATCTGTTGTGATTGGAACGGCATTGGTATTTTGGATTTACAGAAAGGTGAAGGGACGCAAACAGCAGGCTATGCTTTCAGAAAAGCAAAACTAATGACCTTTTGATAATGATTTTATGAAAACGCCATAAGGATTGATGATGGCGTTTTCTGCTTTCTGCTCTGGAAAGATTCAGTAACGTGAAAGGAGTGTTATAAGCGAACTGATTAATCGCATTTTTCTAGTAATACACCACATTCCATATGGTGGGTATATGGGAACTGATCAAAAAGCGCCAGCTTGCTGACTTTATGAGTTTGTGTCAACGTTTCTAAATTCTGGCAGAGCGTTTCTGGGTTACAGGAAATATACAGAATACGTGGATATCCCTGTACCATTTTGACAGTTTCTTTATCCAAGCCGCTGCGAGGCGGATCTACAAAAATAGTTTCACATTGGTAACTTTTCAGGTTAATTCCCTGAAGACGGTTGAACTCCCGTTCTCCATTCATTGCCTGAGTAAATTCTTCCGCTGACATACGGATAATCTGTACATTATCAATCTGATTCGCTTTGATATTAAATTGCGCAGCAGCAACAGACGGTTTGGCAATTTCTGTTGCCAGCACGCGCTCAAAATTTTGAGCTAAGGCCAGAGAAAAGTTGCCGTTACCACAATAGAGTTCAAGCAGATCGCCTTTGGCATCTTTGGTAATATTTATCGCCCATTCCAGCATATGAATATTGATACTGGAATTTGGCTGAGTGAAACTATTTTCAACCTGACGATAAATCATTGTTTTACCCGCAACGGGTAACTCTTCATCTATATAATCATGATCGAGTGTAATCTTGGTTTTTGATGCTCGACCAATAAGCTGAACATCAAAGCCTTTTGCCTTTAACTGATTGCGTAAAGAGATTGCATATTCGCGCCATTCATCCCCCAATTTTTTGTGGTAAAGCAGGGAAACAATGATTTTGTTGCTACGGGTAGAAAGATAGTCCACTTGAAACAATTTATGACGCAATACTGGGTTGTTTTTTACGCCAGCAATAATTGCCTGCATCATGCTATTAATTAGTTGGTTGGCAACTGGAAATTGATCAACACGGATACGTTGTTTCGTCTGTTGATCAAACATAATGTGATAGAGATCGTCTTCCTCATGCCAGATACGGAATTCTGCTCGCATCCTGTAGTGAGATGCGGGGGAACGGAAAACTTCAGGCTCAGGTGCACTAAAGGGGGCCATCATTCCTTTCAGGCGATGGGCTTTCTCCATCAATTGATTCTCATAATCTTCCGTTGGCAAGACATTCTGCATTATCTGGTTCTCGTATGATCACGTTAAGAAAAATTTCCGAGCGGCATTGTAGGGAAAGTACAAAGGATGTCCAGTTTTCTGGTTCATCAATTCTCTTTTTTGATGGAGAGGCATTCTGGACACACTATTACCTTCATCGTAGCATGACTCTTAATAGCTAGACTCACGACAAGATTCCATTCTCTCATGACAAATAAGAAACATATTTTTTTACCAACTGCTTCGGTAGTGATGCTTTCTTGTTGGAGTAATTTCTCCGTTGCTAATAATCAAGAACCGTTGGTGGTAACAGCAAACCGCTTTAAACAACCTATTTCTTCTGTTTTAGCTCCGATGACCGTAGTGACACGTGAAGAAATCGAACAATGGCAATCTAATAGCTTGGTTGATGTACTACGTCGTTTGCCGAGTATTGATATTGCACGAAATGGTGGGCTCGGACAGCATGCTTCTTTGTTTGTTCGTGGTACAGAATCTCGCCATACCTTAGTACTGGTAGATGGTATCCGATTAAATCAGGCAGGCATCACGGGCGCTGCGGATTTTAGTCAGATCCCAATTTCAATGGTGCAAAGAATCGAATATATCCGTGGTGCGCGTTCTGCGGTATATGGCTCTGATGCTATCGGTGGTGTTATCAATATTATCACCAGCCGGGAGCAGCAGGGGACGGCATTGAATGCTGGGATCGGTTCATATGGATACCAAAATTACAATGGTGCGACACAACAAAAACTTGGTAGAAATACTTTCCTAAATGCCGCGGCAGGATATACCTATACCAGAGGATTTGATGTTGTAGCAGGTACTGGAACTAATGAGCCGGATCGCGATGGGTTCATGAGCAAAATGTTATGGTTGGCACTTGATCATAAGTTTAATGACCAGTTCAACGGGTTCATACGTACCTACGGCTACAATAATAGAACAAATTATGATGGAGCCTTTACTGATACCCGAAAATTATTCAGCCGAAGTTATGAAGCCGGAGTTCAGTTCAATCAGGGAATTTACTCATCTCAATTCATAGCCAGTTATAGTCACGTTAAAGATTACAATTTTAAGCATAAGATTTATCAGGGAAACACTACGTTAAGTGATTCCGAACAATACAATGTCCAATGGGGAAATGTATGGCAGATTGGTCATGGCGCAATTAGTGGTGGTGTGGACTGGAAAAGAGAATCTGTCGCGGCAGGCTCTAACAATATCCCGGTACAAAAAGACGTTGATAATACCGGAGCATATTTAACTGCTCAGCAAAAAATTCATGACTTCATTTTAGAAGGCGCTGTACGCTCAGATCGCCATTCTGAATATGATTGGAACACAACTTGGCAAACCGGAGCAGGTTGGGAATTCATTGATGGTTATCGTTTTACCGCCTCCTATGGAACCGCGTTTAAGGCACCGACGCTTGGACAATTATATGGTTGGGGAGCAAACCCAAATTTGAATCCAGAGAAAAGTAAACAACGAGAAGTAGGTATTGAGGGAATAACAGGATCGCTTAATTGGCGTTTATCTATTTATAAGAATAACATTGAACAATTGATAGATTTCTCCAACAACCGTTACTTGAACATAGGACGGGCAAAAATCAAAGGTGTTGAGTGGACAGGAACTATGGATACCGACATTTTCCAGCACCAACTGACATTACAATATGTTAATCCACGTGATGGCAATAATCAGCAATTAACCCGCAGAGCTAAACAGCAAGTGAAATATCAATTAGATTGGGAAGTCTTCGATATCGATTGGGGAATAACTTATCAATATATTGGGTCGCGTTATGATCAAGACTTTAATATGTTTCCTCCGAAGAGATTGAAATTAGGCGGTGTTAGTTTATGGGACATCAACATGTCTTATCCAATCACTAACCGCCTAACAATACGTGCTAGAATAGCTAATCTGTTTGATAAAAATTATGAGACAGCTTATGGCTATCGCACTCCAGGACGAGAATACTCCCTCACCGGCAGCTACAACTTCTAATTTGCATACAACTGGCCGCCCAACCATTCTGATTTTTGATTCCGGTGTGGGTGGGTTATCTGTATATCAAGAGATTCGACAATTGCTGCCGGATCTCCACTATATATATGCTTTCGATAATGAAGCCTTTCCTTATGGAGAGAAAACTGCGGAAGTGATCATTGAGCGAGTTGTTAAAGTTGTCGATGAAATCCAGAAAAGGCATCTTTTAGCCGTTGTAGTGATCGCCTGTAATACAGCCAGTACGGTCAGTCTGCCGATACTGCGTGAACGTTTTTCCTTTCCCGTTGTAGGAGTTGTACCTGCGATCAAGCCTGCGGCGAAACTAACTTGTAACCACGTAGTGGGATTATTGGCAACTCGGGCTACTGTTAATCGTGGTTATACAAAAGAACTTATTGCACGATTTGCTACGGATTGTCAGGTTCATGCCATAGGCTCCGCTGAATTGGTGGAGTTGGCTGAAAGAAAGTTACATAATGAAACTATTTCGCTGGAAGAAGTGAAAAAAACATTAAAACCGTGGCTGAGAATGAAAGAACCACCAGATACCGTTATCTTGGGGTGTACTCATTTCCCCTTACTTGCAGAAGAGCTGTCACAAGTTCTACCCGAGGGAACAAGATTGATTGACTCAGGTGCGGCTATTGCACGTAGAACAGTGTGGTTGATTAAAAATCGAGAAAATTTATCTTCAACAATAGAAAATAACTTAGCTTACTGCACCAAAATAGATCCTAATAGCGAATCTTTGCGGCCGATTTTACATGGTTATGGCTTCATAACGCTGGAAAAACTACCAACCTAAGTTAAATTTGGTGTAATAACCAGCAGTCGATAAAATTTTTCAAAAAAACGCTTGTCAGCGCCGGAAAACCCCCTATAATGCGCCACCACTGACCGACGCAGAGCCGAAACAAGGCGCGGAGGACAGTGAGAGAAAAGCGAAAATAAACGCTTGACTCCGGAGGCGAAACGCGTAAGATACGCTGCTTCGCAACCCGAACGCAGGTTCGGTTGCCCATGCTCTTTAACAAATTAATCAGACAATCTGTGTGGGCACTCGCAAGACACCGTCGAAAGCCGAAAGGCAAAAAGATTAAGTCTTGAAGAGTGACTGAACAGTTAATTCATTACGAACTAACAGTTTAATTCTTTGAGCAGCAAACTTTGAATTGAAGAGTTTGATCATGGCTCAGATTGAACGCTGGCGGCAGGCCTAACACATGCAAGTCGGGCGGCAGCGGGGGAAAGCGTGCTTTCCTGCCGGCGAGCGGCGGACGGGTGAGTAATGTCTGGGGATCTGCCCGATGGAGGGGGATAACCACTGGAAACGGTGGCTAATACCGCATAACCTCTGGGGAGTAAAGTGGGGGACCTTCGGGCCTCACGCCATCGGATGAACCCAGATGGGATTAGCTAGTAGGTGAGGTAAGGGCTCACCTAGGCGACGATCCCTAGCTGGTCTGAGAGGATGACCAGCCACACTGGGACTGAGACACGGCCCAGACTCCTACGGGAGGCAGCAGTGGGGAATATTGCACAATGGGCGGCAGCCTGATGCAGCCATGCCGCGTGTATGAAGAAGGCCTTCGGGTTGTAAAGTACTTTCAGCGGGGAGGAAGGCGTAAAGTTGAATACACTTTGCGATTGACGTTACCCGCAGAAGAAGCACCGGCTAACTCCGTGCCAGCAGCCGCGGTAATACGGAGGGTGCAAGCGTTAATCGGAATTACTGGGCGTAAAGCGCACGCAGGCGGTCCATTAAGTTAGATGTGAAATCCCCGGGCTTAACCTGGGAACGGCATCTAAGACTGGTGGGCTAGAGTCTCGTAGAGGGGGGTAGAATTCCACGTGTAGCGGTGAAATGCGTAGAGATGTGGAGGAATACCGGTGGCGAAGGCGGCCCCCTGGACGAAGACTGACGCTCAGGTGCGAAAGCGTGGGGAGCAAACAGGATTAGATACCCTGGTAGTCCACGCCGTAAACGATGTCGATTTGGAGGCTGTGCCCCTGAGGTGTGGCTTCCGGAGCTAACGCGTTAAATCGACCGCCTGGGGAGTACGGTCGCAAGATTAAAACTCAAATGAATTGACGGGGGCCCGCACAAGCGGTGGAGCATGTGGTTTAATTCGATGCAACGCGAAGAACCTTACCTACTCTTGACATCCAGCGAAGCCTTTGGAGACAGAGGCGTGCCTTCGGGAGCGCTGAGACAGGTGCTGCATGGCTGTCGTCAGCTCGTGTTGTGAAATGTTGGGTTAAGTCCCGCAACGAGCGCAACCCTTATCCTTTGTTGCCAGCACGTTAGGGTGGGAACTCAAGGGAGACTGCCGGTGATAAACCGGAGGAAGGTGGGGATGACGTCAAGTCATCATGGCCCTGACGAGTAGGGCTACACACGTGCTACAATGGCGGATACAAAGAGAAGCGACCTCGCGAGAGCAAGCGGACCTCATAAAGTCTGTCGTAGTCCGGATTGGAGTCTGCAACTCGACTCCATGAAGTCGGAATCGCTAGTAATCGTAGATCAGCATGCTACGGTGAATACGTTCCCGGGCCTTGTACACACCGCCCGTCACACCATGGGAGTGGGTGGCAAAAGAAGTCGGTAGCTTAACCTGCGGGAGGGCGCTGACCACTTTGTGATTCATGACTGGGGTGAAGTCGTAACAAGGTAACCGTAGGGGAACCTGCGGTTGGATCACCTCCTTAACCTATGAGGGTGAACTGTGAGTGTTCACACAGATTGTCTGATGAATGTAAGACGAGCAGCGTCTGCGAAGCGACTTGAAGTCCCCTTCGTCTAGAGGCCTAGGACACCGCCCTTTCACGGCGGTAACAGGGGTTCGAATCCCCTAGGGGACGCCACTTTGCTCAGGCGCCGGGTGAAAAGCGGCGCCAGCAACGGTATTGTTAAGCGGGCTTGAAAGCCGGTTTAGCAATACCAGCTCTTTAACAATCTGGAACAAGCTGAAAATTTGAAACACTCAGTAGATGTCAAATGACAACTATTGAGGAGTCTCTCAAAACTCCAGTCCGAAGACTTCTTCGGGTTGTGAGGTTAAGCGACTAAGCGTACACGGTGGATGCCTAGGCAGTCAGAGGCGATGAAGGGCGTGCTAATCTGCGATAAGCGCCGGTAAGGTGATAGGAACCGCAATAACCGGCGATACCCGAATGGGGCAACCCAGTGCAATCCGTTGCACTATCCTGGCCTGAATTCATAGGGGCAGGAGGCGAACCGGGGGAACTGAAACATCTCAGTACCCCGAGGAAAAGAAATCAACCGAGATTCCCCCAGTAGCGGCGAGCGAACGGGGAGGAGCCCAGAACCTGCATCAGTCTGTGTGTCAGTGGAAGCGTCTGGAAAGGCGCACAGTAAAGGGTGACAGTCCCGTACACGAAGAGACACAGGCTGGGAGTTCGACGAGTAGGGCGGGACACGTGGTATCCTGTCTGAACAGGGGGGGACCATCCTCCAAGGCTAAATACTCCTGACTGACCGATAGTGAACCAGTACCGTGAGGGAAAGGCGAAAAGAACCCCGGCGAGGGGAGTGAAAGAGAACCTGAAACCGTGTACGTACAAGCAGTGGGAGCACCTTCGGGTGTGACTGCGTACCTTTTGTATAATGGGTCAGCGACTTATATTCTGTAGCAAGGTTAACCGTTTAGGGGAGCCGCAGGGAAACCGAGTCTTAACTGGGCGCGAAGTTGCAGGGTATAGACCCGAAACCCGGTGATCTAGCCATGGGCAGGTTGAAGGTTGGGTAACACTAACTGGAGGACCGAACCGACTAATGTTGAAAAATTAGCGGATGACTTGTGGCTGGGGGTGAAAGGCCAATCAAACCGGGAGATAGCTGGTTCTCCCCGAAAGCTATTTAGGTAGCGCCTCGTGAACTCATCTCCGGGGGTAGAGCACTGTTTCGGCTAGGGGGTCATCCCGACTTACCAACCCGATGCAAACTGCGAATACCGGAGAATGTTATCACGGGAGACACACGGCGGGTGCTAACGTCCGTCGTGAAGAGGGAAACAACCCAGACCGCCAGCTAAGGTCCCCAAGTCCTGGTTAAGTGGGAAACGAAGTGGGAAGGCTCAGACAGCCAGGATGTTGGCTTAGAAGCAGCCATCATTTAAAGAAAGCGTAATAGCTCACTGGTCGAGTCGGCCTGCGCGGAAGATGTAACGGGGCTAAACCAGGCACCGAAGCTGCGGCAGCGACATATTAATGTTGCTGGGTAGGGGAGCGTTCTGTAAGCCGCTGAAGGTGAACCGTGAGGTTTGCTGGAGGTATCAGAAGTGCGAATGCTGACATAAGTAACGATAAAGCGGGTGAAAAACCCGCTCGCCGGAAGACCAAGGGTTCCTGTCCAACGTTAATCGGGGCAGGGTGAGTCGACCCCTAAGGCGAGGCTGAACAGCGTAGTCGATGGGCAACAGGTTAATATTCCTGTACTCGGTGTTACTGCGAAGGGGGGACGGAGAAGGCTATGTCATCCGGGCGACGGTCGTCCCGGTTTAAGCGTGTAGGTGGGATAACCTGGCAAATCCGGTTATCTGTAACACTGAGGCGTGATGACGAGGCACTACGGTGCTGAAGTGACAGATGCCCGGCTTCCAGGAAAAGCCTCTAAGCATCAGGTAACAGTGAATCGTACCCCAAACCGACACAGGTGGTCAGGTAGAGAATACTCAGGCGCTTGAGAGAACTCGGGTGAAGGAACTAGGCAAAATGGTGCCGTAACTTCGGGAGAAGGCACGCTGGCATTAGGTGAAGGGACAGGCGCCCGGAGCCAAAGCCAGCCGCAGATACCAGCTGGCTGCAACTGTTTAATAAAAACACAGCACTGTGCAAACACGAAAGTGGACGTATACGGTGTGACGCCTGCCCGGTGCTGGAAGGTTAATTGATGGGGTTATCCGTAAGGAGACGCTCTTGATCGAAGCCCCAGTAAACGGCGGCCGTAACTATAACGGTCCTAAGGTAGCGAAATTCCTTGTCGGGTAAGTTCCGACCTGCACGAATGGCGTAATGATGGCCAGGCTGTCTCCACCCGAGACTCAGTGAAATTGAACTCGCTGTGAAGATGCAGTGTACCCGCGGCAAGACGGAAAGACCCCGTGAACCTTTACTATAGCTTGACACTGAACATGGAGCCTTGATGTGTAGGATAGGTGGGAGGCAGTGAAGTGTGGACGCCAGTCTGCACGGAGCCATCCTTGAAATACCACCCTTGAATGTTTGATGTTCTAACGCCGGCCCGTTATCCGGGTTGCGGACAGTGTCTGGTGGGTAGTTTGACTGGGGCGGTCTCCTCCCAAAGCGTAACGGAGGAGCACGAAGGTCAGCTAATCACGGTCGGACATCGTGAGGTTAGTGCAAAGGCATAAGCTGGCTTGACTGCGAGCGTGACGGCGCGAGCAGGTACGAAAGTAGGTCTTAGTGATCCGGTGGTTCTGTATGGAAGGGCCATCGCTCAACGGATAAAAGGTACTCCGGGGATAACAGGCTGATACCGCCCAAGAGTTCATATCGACGGCGGTGTTTGGCACCTCGATGTCGGCTCATCACATCCTGGGGCTGAAGTAGGTCCCAAGGGTATGGCTGTTCGCCATTTAAAGTGGTACGCGAGCTGGGTTTAGAACGTCGTGAGACAGTTCGGTCCCTATCTGCCGTGGGCGCTGGAAGATTGAAAGGGGCTGCTCCTAGTACGAGAGGACCGGAGTGGACGCACCACTGGTGTCCGGGTTGTCATGCCAATGGCACTGCCCGGTAGCTAAGTGCGGAAGAGATAACCGCTGAAAGCATCTAAGCGGGAAACTTGCCTTGAGATGAGTCTTCCCTTATCCCCTGAGGATACTGAAGGGCCGTCCGAGACCAGGACGTGGATAGGCTGGGTGTGTAAGCGTTGCGAGACGTTGAGCTAACCAGTACTAATGTACCGTGCGGCTTAACCTGACAACACCGAAGGGGTTTTGCGGGTTTTGAGAGAGAAGAAAGCGCAGGTTTCAGATAAAAGAGCGCCCTGAAACGGGGCGTCAGCTTGTTCGGGATTGAACACAGGATTTGTCTGGCGGCAATAGCGCGGTGGTCCCACCTGACCCCATGCCGAACTCAGCAGTGAAACGCCGTTGCGCCGATGGTAGTGTGGGGTCTCCCCATGCGAGAGTAGGGCACTGCCAGACATCAATTTAAAGATGTTGCCAAAATGGCAATACTTTCTATTTTAGCATATCGCTGATATGGCTCAGTTGGTAGAGCACACCCTTGGTAAGGGTGAGGTCCCCAGTTCGAATCTGGGTATCAGCACCATGAATAATGTGTTCGGCAAATAAAACAGAATTTGCTTGGCAGCAATAGCGCGGCGGTCCCACCTGACCCCATGCCGAACTCAGTAGTGAAACGCCGTAGCGCCGATGGTAGTGTGGGGTCTCCCCATGTGAGAGTAGGGAACTGCCAAGCTTTAATATTTAGTCAAAAGGCCACTCAATTTGAGTGGCCTTTTGCATTTCTGGTTATTTTCTCTTTTCTATATCTTATATAGTATAGTAGGTCAATCACTACTGGTTTATCTTTCAAAGATAGAGTCTGCTAGACTACAGGCAAATTATTTATCGAGTTCGAAATGAATGTCTGTCTGTCAACCAACTCAACTAAAAGTGTTTAATACGTTTGGCATTTCAGCCAAGGCTGAACGTATTTGTACGGCAACCTCAACTGAATCACTTTTATCTTTATGGCAAAAAGCTAAGAAGAGTGGTCATCCTATCCTTATACTGGGAGGAGGTAGCAATGTTCTATTTACTGAAAATTTTAAGGGAACAGTAATTTTAAATCGCATTCTTGGTATCGAGATACAAGGATCTGATATTGCATGGCATATTCATGTCGGTGCAGGTGAAAATTGGCATGAATTAATTAAATATTTACTAAATCGAAAAATTTTTGGTCTGGAGAATTTGGCATTGATTCCTGGGAATGTTGGCTCTGCCCCTATTCAAAATATTGGAGCCTATGGAATTGAATTTAAACAAGTTTGTGAATATGTTGACTTAGTTGAGCTGAAAACTGGTAAGCAAATTCGTTTGATGGAAAGCGAGTGTCAATTTGCTTATAGGGATAGTATCTTCAAACATCAATATAGAGAAGGGTATGCAATTATTTCGGTTGGTTTGAGGCTAAATAAAACGTGGCAGCCTATATTAACCTATAGTGGATTAACGCAGTTCTGGGTGGGGATGTTACACCAGAGCAAATATTCCATGTAGTCTGTAAAATGCGCCAGAGTAAGTTGCCAGATCCTGCTGTTATAGGAAATGCAGGGAGTTTCTTTAAGAACCCGGTTGTACCGATTGAATTGGCGCAAAAAATTAAATCGGAATACCCTGAATGTCCTCAATATCATCATAATTCGTATAGTGTAAAAATAGCTGCGGGCTGGTTGATAGATCAATGTCGTTTAAAAGGGTATCGTGTTGGTGATGCTGCTGTTCATATGAAACAAGCGTTGGTATTAATCAATCAAGGCAATGCCACAGGGCAGGATGTTATTGCCTTGGCTGCTTATGTACGTAAGCAAGTAGCTAAAAAATTTAATATTTCTTTAGAGCCTGAAGTCCGTTTCATTGGTAGTGAAGGTGAAATAGACGCAGTGGAATGTATTTCATGAAAGATATTAGTGTTCCATTAAAGTTAATTAACGTGCTATCAGATGGTGAAACTCATTCAGGGCAGCAGTTAGGTCAGGAATTAGGAATGAGCCGGGCAGGAGTAAATAAACATATCCAGACTGTTCGTGAGTGGGGAGTGGAGATTTTGACGATCCCCGGTAAAGGTTACCGCTTTCCTGCTCCCATGAATCTTCTTAGTGAAGAAATGATTGAAAGCTACTTGCCAAATAATGGCATTGAGGTTATTCCTGTTATTGATTCTACAAATCAGTATTTGTTAGATAAATTAGGGGAACTTGCTTCAGGGGATTCCTGCATCGCAGAATACCAATATGCAGGGAGAGGCCGTCGAGGAAGACAATGGGTGTCTGCTTTTGGCCGGAATTTATATTTATCTATGTTTTGGTGTTTAGAACAAGGGCCTGCTGCTGCAATTGGATTAAGCCTAGTAGTCGGCATTGTAATTGCGGAAGTTTTGAATCGCCAGGGAGCAGAAAGGGTAAAAGTAAAGTGGCCTAATGATTTGTATCTGAATGATAAGAAACTGGCCGGTATATTAGTTGAATTAATGGGAAAAACAGGAGATGCAGCTCAGATTGTCATCGGAATTGGTATGAATATTTCAATGAGCAGTGAGCAGCAAAAATTAATAAATCAGAGGTCGATTAATCTACAGCAGGCAGGAGTAACTATTGAACGGAATAAGTTAGTTGCTGAAATCGTTGTTGAACTAAAGAAAGCGTTGGTTCAGTTTGAAAACGAAGGATTATTACCTTTTATTTCCAGATGGTTTAAATTAGATAATTTTATGAATCGTCCGGTGAAGTTGATTATTGGTGATCAAGAAATTTATGGGATCTCCCGTGGAATTGACCAACAAGGTGCTCTATTGCTTGATATCGATGGAGTCATTATGCCGTATATTGGTGGTGAAATTTCTCTTAGAGGATGCTGAGTATAAAGCCGGAGATATCCGGCTCTTACATTATTTTCTTAATCTGACGTTTTCAATAGCGTGGTTAGCACCTTTAGTCATAATTAAGCTGGCGCGTTCTCTGGTGGGTAAGATGTTCTGTTGTAGATTTAATCCATTAATTTCTTGCCAAATACCTGATGCGACTTTTATTGCTTCTTCAGTCGTTAATTTAGAATAACCGTGGAAATAAGAGTCTGGGTCAGCAAAAGCACCTTGGCGGAATTTAAGAAAACGGCTGACATACCATTGTTCGAGTAATTGTTCTGATGCGTCAACATAAATAGAAAAATCAACAAAATCAGAAACAAAGACATGGTGTGGCTCGTGGGGATAATCCATGCCACTTTGCAGCACATTTAGACCTTCTAGTATCAGAATATCTGGTCGTTCTATGACAAGCTGTTCGTCAGGTACAATATCATAGCTAAGGTGAGAATATACTGGCGCTGTAACCTTTTCGACACCTGATTTTATATCAGAGACAAATTTGACTAAACTGCGCATATCATAGGATTCGGGAAATCCTTTTTTCTTCATTAAGCCACGCTCATTTAGCACATTATTAGAGTGTAAAAAACCGTCTGTTGTCACCAGTTTCACGCGCCGATGTTCAGGCCAGCGACTCAATAATGCTTGTAATAAACGTGCCGTTGTACTTTTCCCAACAGCAACACTACCTGCAATACCAATGATGTAAGGTATTTTTTGCCCACCAGTCCCTAAAAATTGTTCAAGAACAGCCTGACGCCGTATATTGGAACTAATATAAAAATTAAGTAGGCGTGATAATGGCAAATAGATCTCAACTACTTCATCTATTGAGATTTCTTCATTAATTCCTTTTAAAGCAGCAACCTCTTCTGCTGTTAATGTTAAAGGCACTGAGTCACGTAAAGTTGCCCAATGTTCACGATCAAATTGTAAATAAGGGGTCGTTAAAAAAGATTCTTTCTTATTCATAAGCCAACATCTGCCTGTCTATGCAGGTTGGACGGGTTGTTGTGCACACCCGTATCCGACAAAAAATAAATCTCATCATATCGGCTGAACTATCTTAGGCGTAGAAATTTTTATTATTTTAGTAATTTTTTTGATGGAAAATACAAAATTGCGAAAAAATGCGTAGTTTTTTGTTTATCTCTAATAAGTAATTTTTCAAAATAATCTATCAGTTTGTTTATTGAAGTTTTCATCTTGCGAATTTTTTGTTTGCCTTTTGTACTGTGTCTATTGAAAAAATCACCAAAACAACCTTGGTTGAACGTAATATGAGCGAAAAAACAAAAAAGATAATTTTTTTGTTGCATCACACGCGAATACTACCTAGAATGCGCAGCACTTGATGCCGGCATAGCTCAGATGGTAGAGCAACTGACTTGTAATCAGTAGGTCCCGAGTTCGATTCTTGGTGCCGGCACCATTAAAAATTTGGAAAGGTGGGGTTCCCGAGCGGCCAAAGGGAGCAGACTGTAAATCTGCCGTCACAGACTTCGAAGGTTCGAATCCTTCCCCCACCACCATGAACCAGTTTTCATCTTGAGTATTCTGAATCGAGTTTATTACTTCAGTGAGAATACTTGAGATATAATACAGTTGATTAAAGTCAGGTAGCCGAGTTCACGCGGGCATCGTATAATGGCTATTACCTCAGCCTTCCAAGCTGATGATGCGGGTTCGATTCCCGCTGCCCGCTCCAAGATGTGCTGATATAGCTCAGTTGGTAGAGCACACCCTTGGTAAGGGTGAGGTCGGCAGTTCGAATCTGCCTATCAGCACCACTTCCTTAGTTCTTGCCTCCTGGTTTTCTTCCTGCTGATATCTAAACAAGCTCAATTGCTTGGTTGATGTGGTGAAACCACCGATTCCGTGTCTTAGAGGGACAACCTAATGTCTAAAGAAAAGTTTGAACGTTCAAAACCGCACGTTAACGTTGGTACTATCGGCCACGTTGACCACGGTAAAACTACCCTGACTGCTGCAATCACTACTGTTTTGGCGAAAACTTACGGCGGTCACGCTCGTGCATTCGACCAGATCGATAACGCACCAGAAGAAAAAGCACGTGGTATCACCATCTCTACTTCTCACGTAGAATACGATACCCCATCTCGCCACTACGCACACGTTGACTGCCCAGGCCACGCCGACTACGTGAAAAACATGATCACCGGTGCTGCTCAGATGGACGGCGCGATCCTGGTTGTAGCTGCAACTGATGGCCCAATGCCACAGACTCGTGAGCACATCCTGCTGGGCCGTCAGGTAGGCGTACCATACATCATCGTGTTCCTGAACAAGTGTGACATGGTGGATGATGAAGAGCTGCTGGAACTGGTAGAAATGGAAGTCCGTGAGCTGCTGTCTCAGTACGATTTCCCAGGCGATGACACTCCAATCATCCGTGGTTCTGCTCTGAAAGCGCTGGAAGGCGACGCAGAGTGGGAAGCGAAAATTATCGAACTGGCTGAAGCACTGGATTCTTACATCCCAGAACCAGAGCGTGACATTGACAAGCCATTCCTGCTGCCAATCGAAGACGTGTTCTCCATCTCAGGCCGTGGTACCGTAGTTACTGGCCGTGTTGAGCGTGGTATCGTTAAAGTGGGTGACGAAGTTGAAATCGTGGGTATCAAAGAAACCACCAAAACAACTTGTACCGGTGTTGAAATGTTCCGCAAATTGCTGGACGAAGGCCGTGCGGGTGAGAACGTCGGTGTTCTGCTGCGTGGTACTAAGCGTGATGACGTTGAGCGTGGTCAGGTTCTGGCGAAGCCAGGTTCTATCCACCCACACACTCAGTTCGAATCTGAAGTGTACATCCTGAGCAAAGATGAAGGTGGCCGTCATACTCCATTCTTCAAAGGTTACCGTCCACAGTTCTACTTCCGTACCACTGACGTAACCGGTACTATCGAACTGCCAGAAGGCGTAGAGATGGTAATGCCAGGTGACAACATCAACATGAAAGTGACCCTGATTGCGCCAATCGCCATGGACGAAGGTCTGCGTTTCGCAATCCGTGAGGGTGGCCGTACTGTAGGTGCTGGTGTTGTTGCTAAAGTTATTGCTTAGTCTTTGATTAGCAAAATATTATGAAAAAAGAGGAGCCTCGCTTGGCTCCTTTTTTTGTGCCACCGAAAATGGTGGCTTTATTTTGCTTATAAACAAAACAGAAACAATAATTGAAATGAGAGTTATTTCTATTTACTATTCGTTAGTATCCTTTATTTTATAGCTATAACTGTTCTTTTAGCGATCTCAACATTGTGTATCTAATTTGGGTAATTAATAAGAATATAAGTAGTTATAACCATTATTAATAGTTAAAAGAGTGCTCCATGTATATTTGTCTCTGCAACGCGATAAATGATAAAACCATACGTAACGCTGTTCGACAGCAGCATGTTCGTTCTATCAGAGAGCTGAAAAGTGTTGTGCCTGTAGGGAGTGATTGTGGAAAATGCGTGCGCCAAGCCCGTGAGATAATTAACGAGGAGATTTCTTCACTACCCCCTATGATTAATGTTGCCTAAAATAAGCACAATTTTCTTGCAATTACTCTGCTTAATTAGTACTACAATGTAGGTACTGGAAGCGGAGGAATTAGTTATGAAAGGTGATAAAAAAATAATTGCCCATCTTAATAGACTTCTTGGTAATGAGCTTATTGCTATCAATCAGTATTTTTTACATGCCAGGATGTTTAAAAACTGGGGATTAATGCGTTTGAATGACGTTGAATATCGTGAATCTATTGAGGAAATGAAACACGCTGATAAATATATTGAGCGTATTCTATTTCTGGAAGGCATACCTAATTTGCAAGATCTAGGTAAACTTAATATCGGTGAGGATGTTGAAGAAATGTTGCAATCCGATTTGACACTAGAGTTACGTGGAGCGCAGGATATCAGGGAAGCAATAGCATATGCTGATTCAATTCATGACTATGTGAGCCGGGACCTAATGATTGAGGTTCTTGCAGATGAAGAAAATCACATAGACTGGCTGGAAACACAACTTGATCTAATCAAAAGAATGGGAATACAAAACTACATTCAGGCTCAGGTAGTAGAAGAGTAGAGCCATACTAACGCCCTGTAAATTTATTATGGGGCGTTTATTCTCTCTCGATCTCTTTGCCCACTTTTATTATTTCTCTGAATAAATTTCATCCTTATCTTGCATTGTCAATAGATTCACGTATAATGCGCGAGCTTACCTACTTAGTAGGCTGATTTTTATCAGTATGAGCAGTCAATTGCTGCCATATTAAAATACTCCCGATATGGGGGTTATACACAGAACGATTACACTCCCCCATCAATCGAAATGGGTGCGAGGAGTAGTTATTTACGTTTATAAAAATAGTTGGAGCTCTGGTCTCATGCAGAACCAAAGAATCCGTATCCGCCTGAAAGCATTTGATCATCGTTTGATCGATCAATCAACTTCGGAAATCGTAGAGACCGCTAAGCGCACTGGTGCGCAGGTTCGTGGTCCGATCCCGCTGCCGACTCGTAAAGAGCGTTTTACTGTTCTGATTTCTCCGCACGTTAACAAAGATGCGCGTGATCAGTACGAAATTCGCACTCACAAACGTCTGGTTGACATCGTTGAGCCAACCGAGAAAACCGTTGATGCACTGATGCGTCTGGATCTGGCTGCCGGTGTAGACGTGCAGATCAGCCTGGGTTAATCAGGTCATTGAACGATTGAGAGGTTGAAACAATGATTGGTTTAGTCGGTAAAAAAGTGGGCATGACTCGCATCTTCACTGAAGATGGCGTTTCAATCCCCGTAACTGTTATCGAAATCGAAGATAACCGTGTAACTCAAGTTAAAAACAACGAGACTGACGGTTATCGTGCAATTCAGGTAACGACTGGTAGCAAAAAAGCAAACCGCGTTAACAAGCCTGAAGCAGGTCATTTTGCTAAAGCCGGTGTTGAAGCTGGCCGCATCCTGCGTGAATTTCGTCTGTCTGAAGACGATGCAGAATACAGCGTAGGTCAAAGCATTAGCGTTGAAATTTTCGCTGACGTTAAAAAAGTCGACGTTACTGGTACATCTAAAGGTAAAGGTTTCGCGGGTACTGTTAAACGCTGGAACTTCCGTACTCAGGATGCTACCCATGGTAACTCCTTGTCTCACCGTGTTCCGGGTTCTATCGGTCAGAACCAGACTCCGGGCAAAGTGTTTAAAGGCAAGAAAATGGCAGGCCAACTGGGTAATGAGCGTGTAACCGTTCAGAGTCTGGATGTAGTACGCGTTGACGCTGAGCGCAACCTGCTGCTGGTCAAAGGTGCTGTTCCAGGTGCAACTAACAGCAACCTGATCGTAAAACCGGCTGTTAAGGCGTAACGTCGAGGAGATAGGAATGGAATTGGTAATGAAAGACGCGCAAAGCGCGCTGACTGTTTCCGAAACTACCTTCGGGCGTGATTTCAATGAAGCGCTTGTGCATCAAGTAGTTGTTGCATATGCAGCTGGTGCTCGTCAAGGTACTCGTGCTCAGAAAACTCGTGCTGAAGTTTCTGGTTCAGGTAAAAAACCGTGGCGTCAGAAAGGCACTGGCCGTGCACGTTCTGGTTCTATTAAGAGTCCAATTTGGCGCTCTGGTGGTGTAACTTTCGCAGCGAAACCACAGGACCACAGTCAAAAAGTTAATAAAAAGATGTACCGTGGTGCTCTGAAAAGCATCTTGTCTGAACTGGTACGTCAAGATCGTCTGATCGTTGTCGAGAAGTTCTCTGTTGAAGCACCTAAGACTAAGCTGCTGGTACAGAAACTGAAAGAAATGGCTCTGGAAGACGTGCTGATCGTCACTAGCGAAGTTGATGAGAACCTGTTCTTAGCAGCTCGTAACTTGTATAAAGTTGACGTTCGTGATGTTACAGGTATTGACCCAGTAAGCCTGATTGCTTTCGACAAAGTGGTTATGACTGCTGAAGCTGTGAAGCAAGTTGAGGAGATGCTGGCATGATCCGTGAAGAACGTCTGCTGAAAGTACTGCGTGCGCCGCATGTATCTGAAAAAGCTTCCACAGCGATGGAAAAAAGCAATACCATCGTTCTCAAAGTTGTGAAAGACGCGACTAAAGCAGAAATCAAAGCTGCTGTACAGAAACTGTTTGAAGTCGAAGTTGAGGGCGTAAATACTTTGCTGGTTAAAGGTAAAGTAAAACGTCACGGTCAGCGTATTGGTCGTCGTAGCGACTGGAAAAAAGCTTACGTCACCCTGAAAGAAGGCCAGAACTTGGACTTCGTTGGCGGCGCTGAGTAAGTCGGAGGAGTAAAAAACAATGGCAATTGTTAAATGTAAACCTACGTCTCCGGGCCGTCGCCACGTTGTTAAAGTGGTTAACCCTGAGCTGCATAAGGGTAAGCCTTATGCTCCGCTGTTAGAAAAAAACAGCAAAACTGGTGGTCGTAACAACAATGGTCGTATTACCACTCGTCATATTGGTGGTGGCCATAAACAGCATTATCGTCTGATTGACTTCAAACGTAACAAAGACGGTATTCCTGCTGTTGTTGAGCGTCTGGAATATGATCCAAACCGCTCAGCAAACATCGCGCTGGTTCTGTATAAAGACGGTGAGCGTCGTTATATCCTCGCGCCTAAGGGCTTGAAAGCTGGTGATCAAATTCAGTCTGGTGCTGATTCAGCAATCAAGACTGGTAACGCTATGCCAATGCGTAATATCCCAGTTGGTTCTACTGTGCACAACATAGAAATGAAACCAGGTAAAGGTGGCCAGCTGGCTCGTTCAGCAGGTGCTTATGCTCAGATTGTTGCACGTGACGGTTCTTATGTAACCTTGCGTCTGCGTTCTGGTGAAATGCGTAAAGTACTATCTGACTGCCGTGCTACTTTAGGTGAAGTTGGTAACGCAGAACACATGCTACGAGTTCTGGGTAAAGCTGGTGCAAGTCGCTGGCGTGGTATCCGTCCTACCGTTCGTGGTACGGCGATGAACCCAGTAGACCATCCACACGGTGGTGGTGAAGGTCGTAACTTTGGTAAACACCCTGTAACTCCATGGGGCATTCAGACCAAAGGTAAGAAGACCCGTAGTAACAAACGTACTGATCAATATATCGTACGTCGCCGTTCTAAAAAATAATTAGAGGATAAACCATGCCACGTTCTCTCAAGAAAGGTCCATTTATTGACCTGCACTTGCTGAAGAAGGTAGAGAAAGCGGTGGAAAGCGGAGACAAAAAGCCTATTAAGACTTGGTCCCGTCGTTCAACGATCTTTCCTAACATGATCGGTTTGACCATCGCTGTCCATAATGGTCGTCAGCATGTTCCAGTTTTTGTTTCCGACGAAATGGTTGGTCACAAGCTGGGTGAATTCGCGCCGACCCGTACTTATCGCGGCCATGCGGCCGATAAAAAGGCTAAAAAGCGCTAAGGTAGGAGGAAGAGATGGAAACTATCGCTAAACATCGCCACGCTCGTTCTTCTGCTCAGAAGGTTCGTCTTGTGGCTGACCTGATCCGCGGTAAGAAAGTGTCGCAAGCTCTGGAAATTCTGACCTTTACCAACAAAAAAGCTGCTGGTTTAGTGAAGAAAGTACTTGAGTCTGCTATTGCTAACGCAGAACACAACGATGGCGCTGACATCGATGATCTGAAAGTTGCGAAAATTTTCGTAGATGAAGGTCCAACCATGAAGCGTATTATGCCTCGTGCCAAAGGCCGTGCAGATCGTATCCTGAAGCGCACCAGCCACATTACTGTGGTTGTGTCCGATCGCTGAGACTCTGGAGACTAGCAATGGGTCAGAAAGTACATCCTAATGGTATTCGTCTGGGGATTGTCAAACCTTGGAACTCTACCTGGTATGCGAATACCAAAGAATTCGCTGACAACCTGGACAGCGACTTTAAAGTTCGCCAGTACTTGAATAAAGAACTGGCTAAAGCATCTATTTCACGTATCGTGATCGAACGTCCTGCGAAAAGCATTCGTGTGACTATCCACACTGCTCGTCCAGGCATCGTAATCGGTAAAAAAGGTGAAGACGTCGAAAAACTGCGCAAAGCTGTAGCGGACATCGCTGGTGTTCCTGCGCAGATTAATATCGCCGAAGTGCGTAAACCTGAACTGGACGCAAAACTGGTTGCTGACAGCATCAGCGCACAGCTGGAACGTCGTGTTATGTTCCGCCGTGCTATGAAACGTGCTGTACAGAACGCAATGCGTCTGGGCGCTAAAGGCATCAAAGTGGAAGTAAGCGGCCGCCTGGGTGGTGCTGAAATCGCACGTACTGAATGGTATCGTGAAGGTCGTGTACCTCTGCACACTCTGCGTGCAGACATCGACTATAACACTTCAGAAGCGCACACCACTTATGGTGTAATCGGCGTTAAGGTATGGATCTTCAAAGGTGAGATCCTGGGTGGTATGGCTGCAGTTGAACAGGCGGAAAAACCGGCTGCACAACCTAAAAAGCAGCAGCGTAAAGGCCGCAAGTAAGGAGAGTCGCTGATGTTACAACCAAAGCGTACGAAATTCCGTAAAGTGCACAAAGGCCGTAACCGCGGTCTGGCTGCAGGTGCGGATGTCAGCTTCGGCACTTTCGGTCTGAAAGCTGTGGGCCGTGGTCGTCTGACTGCTCGTCAGATCGAAGCGGCACGTCGTGCTATGACCCGTGCAATTAAGCGTCAAGGTAAAATCTGGATCCGTGTGTTCCCAGACAAACCAATCACCGAAAAGCCACTCGAAGTGCGTATGGGTAAAGGTAAAGGTAACGTAGAGTATTGGGTTGCCTTGATCCAGCCTGGTAAAGTCCTGTATGAAATGGACGGTGTGCCTGAAGAGCTGGCTCGTGAAGCATTCAAGCTGGCGGCAGCGAAACTGCCTATCAAAACCACCTTTGTAACTAAGACGGTGATGTAATGAAAGCACAAGAGCTGCGCGAAAAAAGCGTTGAAGAGCTGAACACTGAGCTGCTGAACCTGTTACGCGAACAATTTAATCTGCGTATGCAGGCGGCAAGTGGCCAGCTGCAACAGTCTCATCTGTTGAAACAAGTGCGTCGTAATATTGCACGCGTTAAGACTTTACTGACTGAGAAGGCGGGTGCGTAATGACCGATAAAATCCGTACTCTGCAAGGTCGTGTTGTTAGCGACAAAATGGAAAAATCTATTGTTGTTGCTATTGAGCGTAAGGTGAAACATCCTCTGTATGGTAAGTTCATCAAGCGCACGACTAAGTTGCACGTACATGACGAGAACAATGAATGTGGAATTGGTGATGTAGTGGAAATCCGCGAAACCCGTCCACTGTCTAAGACTAAATCTTGGACCTTAGTTCGCGTTGTAGAGAAAGCGGTTCTATAATAGGACGTTATCTCGTAAGAAATAAACGGCTCAAAAGATAACGGGGCCGTTTATTTTTCTGTCCATCGCGGAGATGTGGTGTTATAATGCCGCGCCCTCGTAGTATGGGATATTGAAACGGCCTCTTTAAAAATAAAGTGGCTCAGTAGTAGTTGACATTTAGCGGAGCACTAAAATGATCCAAGAACAGACTATGCTGAACGTGGCCGACAACTCCGGTGCACGTCGCGTAATGTGTATCAAGGTTCTAGGTGGCTCGCACCGTCGCTACGCAGACGTCGGTGATATCATCAAGATCACTATCAAGGAAGCAATTCCTCGCGGTAAAGTGAAAAAGGGTGATGTCCTGAAAGCGGTAGTGGTGCGCACCAAGAAGGGTGTTCGTCGCCCGGACGGTTCTGTCATTCGCTTCGATAGCAATGCTTGCGTATTGTTGAACAATAATAGTGAGCAAGTTATCGGTACGCGTATTTTTGGGCCGGTAACTCGTGAACTTCGTAATGAAAAGTTCATGAAAATTATCTCTCTGGCACCTGAAGTACTCTAAGGAGCAGGCAATGGCAGCGAAAATCCGTCGTGATGACGAAATTATTGTGCTGACTGGTAAAGACAAAGGTAAGCGCGGTAAAGTAAAACAGGTTCTTTCTTCTGGTAAAGTCATTGTTGAAGGTATCAATCTGGTTAAAAAACATCAGAAGCCAGTTCCGGCTCTGAACCAACCAGGTGGCATCGTTGAAAAAGAAGCAGCTATCAATGTTTCTAACGTTGCAATCTTTAATGCATCAACCGGCAAGGCTGACCGTGTAGGTTTTAGATTCGAAGACGGCAAAAAAGTACGTTTCTTCAAATCTAACAACGAAACTATCAAGTAATTTGGAGTATACGATGGCGAAACTGCATGATTACTACAAAGACGAGGTAGTCAAAAAACTGATGACTCAGTTTGGTTACTATTCTGTCATGCAAGTCCCTCGGGTCGAGAAGATCACCCTGAACATGGGTGTTGGTGAAGCGATCGCTGACAAAAAACTGCTGGATAATGCAGCAGCTGATCTGGCAGCTATCTCTGGTCAAAAACCACTGATCACCAAAGCACGCAAATCAGTTGCAGGCTTCAAAATCCGTCAGGGCTATCCAATCGGCTGTAAAGTGACCCTGCGTGGCGAACGCATGTGGGAGTTCTTTGAGCGCCTGATTTCTATTGCTGTACCACGTATCCGTGACTTCCGTGGCTTGTCTGCTAAATCATTCGATGGCCGTGGTAACTACAGCATGGGTGTTCGTGAGCAAATCATCTTCCCTGAAATCGATTACGATAAAGTGGATCGTGTACGTGGTTTGGATATTACCATCACCACTACTGCGAAATCTGATGATGAAGGTCGCGCACTATTGGCTGCGTTTAACTTCCCGTTCCGCAAGTAAGGCAGGGTATTGATGGCTAAGCAATCAATGAAAGCACGTGATGTAAAACGTGCGAAATTAGCTGAGAAATTCTTCGCAAAACGCGTTGAACTGAAAGCAATCATCTCTGATGTAAACGCATCTGATGAAGACCGTTGGAATGCTGTTCTCAAGCTGCAAACACTGCCACGTGATTCCAGCCCTTGCCGTCAGCGTAACCGCTGCCGTCAAACTGGGCGTCCGCATGCATTTTTGCGGAAGTTTGGGTTGAGCCGTATTAAAGTCCGTGAAGCCGCTATGCGCGGTGAAATCCCGGGCCTTAAAAAGGCTAGCTGGTAATTGTCACCAATTGAATCACGGGAGTAAAGACAGATGAGCATGCAAGATCCGATCGCGGATATGCTGACCCGTATCCGTAACGGTCAGGCCGCAAATAAAGTTGCGGTCACCATGCCTTCCTCCAAGCTGAAAGTGGCAATTGCCAAAGTGCTGAAGGAAGAAGGTTATATTGAAGATTTTAAAATCGAAGGCGACACCAAGCCAGAGTTGGAAGTTACTCTGAAATACTTCCAAGGTAAGGCTGTTGTAGAAAGCATCCAGCGTGTAAGCCGTCCAAGTCTGCGCATCTATAAGAAAAAAGATGAGCTGCCACAAGTTATGGCTGGCTTGGGCATCGCTGTTGTTTCTACCTCTAAAGGTGTAATGACTGATCGTGCAGCTCGCCAGGCTGGTCTGGGTGGCGAGATTCTCTGCTACGTAGCTTAATTCGGGAGGAAAGAATGTCTCGTGTTGCAAAAGCACCCGTCGTCATTCCTGCCGGCGTAGAGGTTAAACTCAACGGTCAGGTTATTTCGATTAAGGGTAAAAACGGCGAATTGAGTCGTGAAATCCACAGCGCAGTTGAAGTTACACATGCAGATAACCAATTGACTTTCGCTCCACGCGAAGGTTTTGCAGATGCTTGGGCACAGGCAGGTACAACTCGTTCTCTGCTAAATGCAATGGTTATTGGTGTTAACGAAGGCTTCACTAAGAAGCTTCAACTGGTGGGTGTTGGTTACCGTGCAGCAGTTAAAGGCGATACTGTTAGTTTGTCTTTAGGCTTCTCGCATCCGGTTGAGCATCAACTGCCAGCAGGCATTACTGCGGAATGCCCATCACAAACTGAAATCGTACTGAAAGGTGCTGATAAGCAGGTGATTGGTCAGGTTGCGGCAGATCTGCGTGCCTATCGTCGTCCTGAGCCATATAAAGGCAAGGGTGTTCGTTACGCCGATGAAGTCGTGCGTACCAAAGAGGCTAAGAAGAAGTAAGGTAACACTATGGATAAGAAAGCAGCTCGTATCCGTCGTGCGACCCGCGCACGCCGCAAGCTCCAGGAACTGGGTGCAACTCGCCTGGTGGTACACCGTACCCCTCGCCATATTTATGCGCAGGTTATCGCACCAAATGGTTCTGAAACTCTGGTGGCAGCTTCTACAACAGAAAAAGCTATCAGTGAACAATTAAAATTCACTGGAAACAAAGAAGCCGCAGCAGTTGTTGGTAAAATCATTGCTGAACGTGCTCTGGAAAAAGGTATCAAAAACGTATCTTTTGACCGTTCTGGTTTCCAATATCATGGTAGAGTCCAGGCACTGGCAGATGCTGCCCGTGAAGCTGGCCTTCAGTTCTAAGGTAGAGGTGTAAGATGGCTCACATCGAAAAACAAGCTGGCGAACTGCAGGAAAAGCTGATCGCGGTAAATCGCGTATCCAAAACCGTTAAAGGTGGCCGTATTTTCAGCTTTACAGCACTGACTGTAGTTGGTGATGGCAACGGTCGCGTTGGTTTTGGCTACGGCAAAGCACGCGAAGTTCCGGCAGCGATCCAGAAAGCGATGGAAAAAGCACGTCGCAATATGAAAACCGTCGCACTTAACAGCGGCACTCTGTATCACCCAGTGAAAGGCACACACACCGGTTCCCGCGTGTTCATGCAGCCTGCTCACGAAGGTACAGGTATCATCGCAGGTGGTGCGATGCGTGCTGTTCTGGAAGTTGCTGGGGTTCGTAACGTACTGGCTAAAACCTACGGTTCCACTAACCCAATTAACGTGGTTCGTGCAACTCTGGACGCTTTAGACAGCATGAAGTCTCCAGAAATGGTCGCAGCTAAGCGTGGCAAATCCGTCGAAGAAATTCTGGGGTAATGACCATGGCTAAGACTATTAAAATTACTCAGGTTCGCAGCTCAATTGGTCGTTTGCCTAAACACAAGGCAACTCTGACTGGTTTAGGTCTGCGTCGCATTGGTCATACTGTTGAGCGTGAAGATACACCAGCGGTTCGCGGTATGGTCAACTTGGTTTCCTATATGGTTAAAGTTGAGGAGTAACAGATGCGCTTAAATACTCTGTCTCCGGCTGAAGGTGCCAAGCACGCACCTAAACGTGTAGGTCGTGGTATCGGTTCTGGTCTGGGTAAAACTGGCGGCCGCGGTCACAAGGGCCAGAAGTCCCGTTCTGGCGGTGGCGTACGTCGTGGTTTCGAAGGCGGCCAGATGCCTTTGTATCGTCGTTTGCCAAAATTTGGTTTTACTTCACGTAAGGCAATGGTTACAGCGGAAATCCGTTTGTCTGACTTTGCTCGAGTAGAAGGCGATGTTATCGATCTGAATGCACTGAAAGCTGCTAACATTGTTGGCCCTCAAATTGAGTTCGCGAAAGTTATGCTTTCTGGCGAAGTCAATCGCGCAGTAACTGTGCGTGGCTTGCGTGTTACTAAAGGCGCCCGTGCTGCAATTGAAGCTGCTGGCGGTAAAATTGAGGAATAAGTAACAGATGGCTAAACAACCGGGATTAGATTTTCAAAGTGCTAAAGGCGGATTAGGTGAGTTAAAACGCAGACTTTTGTTTGTTATTGGAGCTCTGATTGTTTTCCGTATTGGCTCTTTTATTCCAATCCCTGGTATTGATGCCACTGTGCTTGCCAAATTGCTCGAACAGCAAAGAGGCACCATCATTGAAATGTTTAATATGTTCTCTGGTGGTGCTTTAAGCCGTGCTTCTATCTTTGCACTGGGTATAATGCCGTATATTTCTGCATCTATTATTATCCAGTTGCTGACAGTGGTTAACCCCCGTTTAGCAGAGATTAAGAAGGAAGGGGAAGCTGGTCGTCGTAAGATCAGTCAATACACCCGTTATGGCACATTAGTGCTGGCAATATTCCAGTCAATCGGTATTGCTACTGGGTTGCCGAATATGCCTGGAATGCAAGGATTAGTTATTAATCCAGGTTTTGCATTTTATTTCACGGCTGTTGTAAGTCTGGTCACGGGAACCATGTTCTTGATGTGGCTAGGTGAGCAGATTACTGAACGAGGTATTGGTAACGGTATTTCAATCATAATCTTTGCTGGTATCGTTGCGGGCCTTCCGCCTGCAATTGGTCACACCATCGAGCAAGCTCGGCAGGGCGATCTGCACTTCCTCCTGTTGTTGTTGGTTGCAGTCTTAGTGTTTGCGGTAACTTTCTTCGTTGTTTTCATGGAGCGTGGTCAACGTCGTATCGTTGTTAACTATGCCAAACGTCAACAAGGTCGTAGAGTTTATGCAGCGCAAAGTACACATTTACCGTTGAAAGTGAATATGGCTGGGGTTATCCCTGCAATTTTTGCTTCCAGTATTATTTTGTTCCCTGGTACTATAGCCTCTTGGTTTGGTAGTGGAGCAAACTGGAATTGGTTGACAACTATTTCTATGTATTTGCAGCCAGGTCAACCACTTTATGTGTTATTATACGCATCTGCAATCATCTTCTTCTGTTTCTTCTACACGGCGTTGGTATTCAATCCAAGAGAAACGGCAGATAACCTGAAGAAGTCCGGTGCATTTGTACCAGGAATTCGTCCGGGAGAGCAAACGGCTAAGTACATCGATAAAGTAATGACTCGTCTAACCTTAGTTGGTGCGTTATATATTACTTTTATCTGCTTAATCCCGGAGTTCATGCGTGATGCAATGAAAGTTCCATTCTATTTTGGTGGTACTTCCCTATTGATTGTAGTCGTCGTCATCATGGACTTTATGGCTCAAGTGCAAACTCTGATGATGTCGAGTCAATATGAGTCTGCATTGAAGAAGGCAAACCTGAAAGGATATAACCGCTAATTGGTTTGCTTGAGAAGTTACGGAGAGTAAAAATGAAAGTTCGTGCTTCCGTCAAGAAATTATGCCGCAACTGTAAGATTGTTAAACGTAACGGTATCGTTCGTGTAATTTGCAGTGCAGAGCCTAAGCATAAACAACGCCAAGGCTAATTAATCGCATATTTTTCTTGCAAAGTTGGGTTGAGCTGGCTAAATTAGCCAGCCAATCTTTTTATCTGACAGCAACACTATTTGAGTATCCTGAAAACGGGCTTTTCAGAATGATGTTGCGGTGAATAAATATTGTAGGAGTGCATAGTGGCCCGTATAGCAGGCATTAACATTCCTGATCAGAAACATACTGTGATCGCATTAACTTCGATCTACGGTATCGGTAAAACCCGCTCACAGGCTATCTGTGCAGCAGCGGGCATTGCTGAAAATGTTAAGATCAGTGAGCTGTCTGAAGAGCAAATTGACAAGCTGCGTGACGAAGTTGCTAAATACGTTGTAGAAGGTGATTTGCGTCGTGAAGTGACCCTGAGTATCAAACGTCTGATGGATCTTGGTTGCTATCGTGGTTTGCGTCATCGTCGTGGTCTGCCTGTTCGCGGTCAGCGTACTAAGACCAATGCACGTACCCGTAAGGGTCCGCGTAAGCCGATCAAGAAATAATCGGGGTATTGAATAATGGCAAAAGCACCTATTCGTGCACGTAAGCGTGTAAGAAAACAAGTCTCTGACGGTGTGGCTCATATCCATGCTTCTTTCAACAACACCATCGTTACTATTACTGATCGTCAGGGTAACGCTTTGGGTTGGGCAACTGCCGGTGGTTCCGGTTTCCGTGGTTCTCGTAAATCTACTCCGTTCGCAGCTCAGGTTGCAGCAGAACGCTGTGCTGAAGCCGTAAAAGAATACGGAATTAAGAACCTGGAAGTTATGGTTAAAGGACCTGGTCCTGGCCGTGAGTCAACTATTCGCGCCCTGAACGCGGCTGGTTTCCGCATCACTAACATTACTGATGTGACTCCGATCCCTCATAACGGTTGTCGTCCACCGAAGAAACGTCGCGTTTAATACGTTTCGTTTTTAGGATTGTTGGAGAAAGAAAATGGCAAGATATTTGGGTCCTAAGCTCAAGCTGAGCCGTCGCGAGGGTACAGACCTTTTCCTGAAGTCTGGTGTTCGCGCGATTGACACCAAGTGTAAATTAGAACAAGCACCAGGCCAGCACGGCGCTCGTAAACCGCGTCTGTCTGACTATGGTGTTCAGTTACGTGAAAAACAAAAAGTTCGCCGTATTTACGGTGTCTTGGAGCGTCAATTCCGTAACTACTACAAAGAAGCGACTCGTCTGAAAGGCAATACAGGTGAAAACCTGCTGACTTTGCTGGAAAGTCGCTTGGATAACGTCGTTTATCGTATGGGTTTTGGCGCGACTCGTGCTGAATCACGTCAGATGGTGAGCCATAAAGCTATCATGGTAAATGGTCGCGTTGTTAACATCGCTTCTTATCAGGTATCCCCGAATGACGTAGTCAGCGTTCGTGAAAAAGCGAAAAAGCAGGCTCGTATTAAGGCAGCTTTAGAGCTGGCTGAGCAGCGTGAGAAACCAACTTGGTTGGAAGTTGATGCTGCGAAGATGGAAGGTGTGTTCAAACGTATTCCTGAACGTACTGATCTATCCGCTGACATTAACGAACACCTGATCGTCGAGCTTTACTCTAAGTAAAGCTTAGCACCAAAGAGAGGACACAATGCAGGGTTCTGTGACAGAGTTTCTAAAACCGCGCCTGGTAGATATCGAGCAAGTCAGTTCGACGCACGCCAAGGTGACCCTTGAGCCATTAGAGCGTGGCTTTGGCCATACTCTTGGCAACGCACTGCGCCGTATTCTGCTTTCGTCTATGCCGGGTTGTGCGGTGACTGAGGTTGAGATTGATGGTGTACTGCATGAGTACAGCACCAAAGAAGGTGTACAGGAAGATATCCTGGAGATTCTCCTCAATCTGAAAGGGCTGGCGGTGAAAGTTCAGGGTAAAGATGAAGTCATCCTTACCTTGAATAAATCTGGCATTGGCCCTGTGACTGCAGCCGACATCATCCATGATGGTGATGTTGAAATCGTCAAGCCGCAGCACATAATCTGCCATCTGACTGACGAAAGCGCTTCCATTAGCATGCGTATTAAAGTTCAGCGTGGTCGTGGCTATGTGCCGGCTTCTGCCCGAATTCATTCGGAAGAAGATGAGCGCCCTATCGGTCGTTTGTTAGTAGATGCTTGCTATAGCCCAGTAGAGCGTATCGCCTACAATGTTGAAGCAGCACGTGTAGAACAGCGTACTGACTTGGATAAGCTGGTTATCGAGATGGAGACTAACGGTACAATCGACCCTGAAGAGGCGATTCGCCGTGCAGCTACTATTCTGGCTGAACAACTGGAAGCTTTCGTTGACTTGCGTGATGTACGTCAACCAGAAGTTAAAGAAGAGAAGCCTGAGTTTGATCCGATACTGCTGCGCCCTGTTGACGATCTGGAATTGACTGTCCGCTCTGCTAACTGCCTTAAGGCAGAAGCTATCCACTACATCGGTGATCTGGTACAGCGTACTGAGGTTGAGTTACTTAAGACACCTAATCTGGGTAAAAAATCTCTTACTGAGATTAAAGACGTACTGGCTTCACGTGGACTTTCTCTGGGCATGCGTCTGGAAAACTGGCCACCAGCAAGTATTGCTGATGAATAACTAGATCACAGGTTAAGGTTTTACTGAGAAGGATAAGGTCATGCGCCATCGTAAGAGTGGTCGTCAATTGAACCGCAACAGCAGCCATCGCCAAGCTATGTTCCGCAACATGGCAGGTTCTTTGGTTCGTCATGAAATCATCAAGACGACTCTGCCTAAAGCGAAAGAACTGCGTCGCGTCGTTGAGCCGCTGATTACTCTTGCCAAGACCGACAGCGTAGCTAATCGTCGTCTGGCATTCGCCCGTACTCGTGATAACGAGATCGTGGCAAAACTGTTTAATGAACTGGGTCCACGTTTTGCGAGCCGCGCAGGTGGTTACACTCGTATTCTGAAGTGTGGCTTCCGTGCTGGTGATAATGCACCAATGGCATACATTGAGCTTGTTGACCGTGCCGCTGAGTCTAAGACAGAAGCAGCATCTGCAGAATAATCTGTAGAAGCGTAAAAAACCGGGTATTATCCCGGTTTTTTATCTATCTTTACTTTTTCTATCCAATCTAATTTTTTTCCATTCTATTTCTTTTAGTTATCCTTTACCTAATAGTAAATACCATCTGGTATGGTGATTTGTTGATCTATTCTGATAGTATTGATTTTATTTCCTGTTTGATTAGAGGTTGCTATGTATCGTATTGGGCAATTGGCTAGATTAGCAAATGTTACACCTGATACTGTTCGTTTTTACGAGAAACAGGGATTGATGGAGCATGAAAAAAGAACAGAAGGAGGATATCGGCTTTATACAAAGCAAGACTTGCAGCGGTTACGATTTATTCGTTATGCAAAACAGTTAGGTTTTACATTAGAGGCAATTGTAGAATTACTATCTATTCGAGTTGATCCTGAACATCATACTTGTCAAGAATCTAAGCAAATTGTTGATTCCAGGTTACAAGAAATAGAAGAAAAAATACTGGAAATGCAGAGAATGCGCGATTCTTTAAAAATGTTGAGTGATGCTTGTTGTGGTAGCGCACACACCAGTACATATTGTTCTATATTGGAAATCTTAGAAGAGGGAGCAACAAATAGGTAATTTTTATTTATTATTCTGAGTAATTAGAGTAGAATTTTCGTTCTGAAATTTAATTGAACAACTACATCTTGAGGTCACTATGACGACATATCGCCATAAAAAAGGTGTTATCAAAGATAATGCTATAGAAGCTCTTCTCCATGATCCTCTGTTTAGACAACGGGTAGAAAAAAATAAAAAGGGTAAAGGAAGTTATCGTCGTAAAGAAAAACATGATAAAAATAGTGGTTGGGAGGCCAATGATAATAATTTTTTCAAATTGTTATCATTGGCCTTCTAACTTTTTGAGTAAAAATATTTTTTTGAGTCTGTAGAAATGAAAACTGTTTATAGGAAGAATGGGCTTGGCTGGAATAACTTTTCTACTTCGGGAACGAATTTCTTATCAGTAATAAACATGATCACATGGTCGTCTTGTTGAATAATACTATAATCATTGGCAATTATGACTTCTTCTCCACGGACAATCGCGCCAATTGTTGTTCCTGAAGGCAGTTTTATGTCTCCTATTTTACGCCCAACTACTTTGGAAGTATGTTCATCGCCATGAGCAATGGCTTCAATAGCTTCAGCAACACCTCTCCGTAATGAGAATACACTGACGATATCTGCTTTACGGACATGACCAAGCAGCGCAGATACAGTAGCTTGTTGTGGGGATATAGCAATATCAATGACTCCACCTTGTACCAAATCAACATATGCACTGCGTTGAATAAGTACCATGGCTTTTTTGGCTCCCATTCGTTTTGCGAGCATAGCTGACATGATATTGGCTTCATCATCATTAGTTAATGCAATGAAAACATCAACTTGTTCAATATGCTCTTCTGCCAGTAACTCTTGGTCTGAAGCATCACCATAGAACACGATAGTGTCGTGCAAGAGTTCTGCAAGCTCAGTAGCCCTTTCTTGATTATGTTCGATAAGTTTGACGCTATAATCTTTTTCAAGACGTAACGCTAAGCCTGCTCCAACGTTGCCGCCTCCGACAATCATGATTCGCTTATAGGGTTTTTCAAGGCGCTGTAATTCGCTCATTACAGCTCTGATATGCTGTGATGCGGCAACAAAAAATACTTCATCTCCAGCTTCTATAACTGTAGAACCTTGTGGCCTGATTGGGCGGTCTTGTCGAAATATCGCAGCAACTTTACTATCGATATGTGGCATATGTTCGCGGAGGGAAGATAAGGCGTTACCTACCAGTGAGCCACCATAATAAGCCTTTACTGCGACAATGCTGACACGTTCTTCTGAAAAATTAACAACTTGCAAGGCTCCAGGATATTGAATCAATTTATAGATATAATCAATGACTAACTGTTCTGGAGATATCAGATAATCGATAGGGATATCATCAGGTTGAAATAACTTTTCTGATTCACGGATATATTCAGATGAACGAATACGGGCGACTTTATTTGGCGTGTTAAATAGAGAATAGGCAATTTGGCAGGCAATCATGTTGGTTTCATCTGAGTTGGTGACAGCAACCAACATATCAGCATCTTCTGCTCCAGCTTCCCTCAGAACTCTAGGATGAGATCCGTGACCATTCACAACACGCAGATCGAATTTGTCCTGTAACTGGCGTAAACGATCTGTATCGGTATCAACGACAGTGATGTCATTGTTCTCATCAACTAAGTTTTCAGCTAATGTTCCACCAACTTGGCCAGCACCCAAGATAATTATTTTCATAGCCATTCTCTTTGTGTGTTAGAAGCCACATTTTATTTTTGTTATTTTAGCAAAGCCATCATATTTTCTCTCGTCCGATAGGAACGAGAGAAAATTATTATTGCTTAGTCAATCGGGCATAAAAGAAACCGTCACCACCAATTGTTTCTGGAGTAATTTGTATTCCTGGTGTTTCCAATGTGCCTGTTCCAGTGATTTCAGCATCTGCATGTCGTTCTAAGAATGCTTTGATTTGCTCACTATTTTCATTTGGTAAAATGGAACATGTTGCATAGACCAGCGTGCCATTCTTTTTTAAATATGGCCAAATAGCATCAAGAATTTCAGATTGTAGTGTGACTAATTGATCAATATCTTCATTTCTTCTTAGCCACTTTATATCAGGATGACGGCGGATCACACCTGTTGCCGAACATGGCGCATCAAGCAGAATACGATCGAATTGTTCTCCAGCAGCCCATTCATGTGGAAGACGTCCATCGCCCATTTTGACGACAGCATGTAAACTAAGACGTTGTAAATTTTCTTTTACGCGCTTTATTCTTTGCTCATCAATATCGATAGCAAGTACTTTGGAGTTTGGAGCTATCTCAAGTATATGGGTTGTTTTTCCGCCAGGAGCAGCGCAAAGATCGAGGATCTTTTCTTCATCACGTGGCATTAATAATTCAGCACACCTTTGAGCAGAACGATCTTGAATGGTGATCCAACCTTTATCAAATCCGGGTAGGATATTCACAGGGCAAGGGGTTAGCAGGCGAATTGCATTGGGATAATTTTCATCCAACTCTGCTGCTATATTGGCTTCTTGTAATAAGGCAAGGTATTGATTTGCAGAGTGATGGAGCTGATTAACACGTAGCCACATAGGTGGTTTTTGATTATTTGCATCTACAATATCTTTCCAATTTTGCGGATAAGCTTTTTGGATGCGGTCCAACAGCCATTTGGGATGTAAATGGTGGCTGAAGTTATTATTGGCTTGTTCGACTAATTCTTGTTGTTGGCGCTGAAATTGTCGGAGAACACCATTAATCAATCCTTTTAATTGTGGGCGTTTTAAGCTGATTACACCATTAACAGTTTCATCAAGTGCAGCATGTGCAGGTATGCGTGTATACGTAAGTTGGTACATTCCAATCATGATCAAGTAGTGAAAAATGCGTTGCTTACCTTTTAAGGGTTTTGCCATCAATTGGGCGATAAACCACTCTAGTTGAGGTAATACTCTCATTACGCCAAAACAGAGTTCTTGGAGAAGAGCTTTATCTTTGTCAGACACTTTTTGTTGAAGTTCAGGTATGACAGAGCTGAGAGACTGCCCTTGCTCCAGCACTTGGCTAATCGCTTTTGCGGCAATGCTTCGTAGGTTATATATATTTTCCATGATATGAGTATGGTCAAAAGTATGGTTAAGAAGCTGAATATCATCAGCATAATAGTAAAGAAGGAAGATACCTGTATGGTACCAGCATACAGGCAAATGAATATTAGTTGATTTTGTTACCCGGAGTGAACCATTCACTTTTAGAGTTTAATAAATCGGCGGCTGACATTGCTTTCTTACCAGAGGGTTGTAGTTGAGTAATATTCAATATCCCATCAGTAGTAGCAACTTGAATACCTTTCTTATTCGCTTGAACAATTGTTCCTGGAACTTGGTTAATTTGTTCTTCAATAACATTGGCTTGCCAAACTTTAATAGGTTGCTCATCAATGAAAAAGTAACTCACTGGCCAAGGATTGAATGCACGAATGCAGCGTTCAAGTTGGACTGCCGACAAATTCCAATCTATTTTGGCTTCATCTTTGCTGAGCTTTTCAGCATATGTTGCTAGAGTATTATCCTGAATCTCAGGTTGGCTCTTTCCTGATGTGATTAGACTTAATGTATTGAGTAATGCATCAGGGCCGATATTAGCCAGTTTGTCATACAGACTGGCGCTAGTATCTTCATTTGTAATTGGGCAGGTTGCTTTTAGCAGTATATCACCAGTATCAAGGCCTGCATCCATTTGCATGATCGTTACACCCGTTTCTTTATCACCAGCCCAAATGGCACGTTGGATAGGTGCCGCACCGCGCCAATGAGGTAACAAAGAGCCATGAACATTGAGACATCCCAGACGTGGTATATCTAATATTGCTTGAGGGAGGATCAAACCATATGCAACGACGATCATGATATCAGCCTGTTGATCTATGACCCACTGTTGACTTTCTTCTGTACGTAACGTTTTGGGTTGGAAAACTGGAATATCGTGTTTTTCTGCCAATACCTTTACAGGACTTGGTGTTAATTTTTTACCTCTTCCTGCCGGTTTATCAGGCTGAGTGAGTACTCCAACAACTTGGAGCTGCGATTTTAATAAAGCAGTCAAATGGCTAGCCGCGAAATCAGGTGTTCCGGCAAAAATAATACGTAAAGAATCAGACACTGTTATTTCCTGCAATGATTAAAGTTTACTTAGCCTTGGCTTTAAGTCGGTCAATTTTTTCGACTTTCTGACGAATACGTTGACGTTTCAGTGGTGACAGGTAATCGACAAATAGTTTACCGATCAAGTGATCCATTTCGTGTTGAATACAGATTGCCAATAGACCATCAGCTTCCAATTCAAATAGTTGACCATGATAATCTAGAGCTTTAATTTTGATCTGCTCGAAACGTGGTACAAACGCACGTTGTTCAGGAACAGATAAACAGCCTTCTTCAATTCCTGTTTCTCCAGATTCATTAATTAATTCCGGGTTGATAAGTACAAGTCTCTGGTCACGACTCTCTGAAACATCAATGACAACAATGCGTTGATGAATATTAACTTGGGTTGCTGCTAGGCCAATGCCTTCCTCTTCATACATAGTTTCAAACATATCATCAATGATACGTTGGATTTCTGCATCAACTTTTTCGACGGATTTTGCAACTGTGCGAAGCCGCTCATCTGGGTAATGTAATACTTGTAAAACTGACATATATGTTTAGAACTGCATCCAAAAAGTGAGTGATAATTGGAACCTATTCTAGACATTTCCTGATTAGATTGACAGTATTGTCTACAAATTAGTCATGTAAGTGTGACAGCTTATTGAGTCAGGATGACAATATGGAAGTGATGGAAATGTGGTTGCGAATGAGAATGGTTTCTCATCTGTCAGCAGTAAAAGCAGTGCCTATTATTGAACGACTTTTGCAAACAAGGCATGTTAATCATGCTGTAATGAAAGATTGTGGTTTATCACCTTCACAGTGTACACAGTTTCTAAAGGCTAGCCCTTCTGTGTTGGTTTCGAGCCTCAATTGGTTGGAACAACAAGGGAATTACTTATTGACTTTTTCTCATCCGGCGTATCCTGCCTTATTGAAACAGATTTATTCTCCTCCACTTGTGCTTTTTGTCTCGGGTGATTTGACCACTTTATCTGAAAAGCAAGTTGCGATGGTAGGCAGCAGGTCAGCAAGTTTTTATGGTGAAAAATGGGGAAAAACATTTGCGGGTGGATTGGCTGAAAATGGAATGGTGATAACTAGTGGATTGGCGATTGGGATTGATGGTTTCTGTCATCAGGCGGCTGTTGATGCAGGTGGAAAAACCGTTGCCGTATTGGGAAGTGGGCTTAAAAATATTTATCCCAGTCGCCATCAAAATTTAGCTCACCGTATTAAAGAAAATGGCGCTCTGATTTCTGAATTTTTCCCTGATACACCACCTAAGGCCAAAAATTTTCTAAGACGAAACCGGATTATTAGCGGATTGAGTTTAGCGCTTATTATTGTTGAAGCTCATCAGAATAGTGGCTCACTGATTACGGCACGCTGTGCACTTGAACAAGGAAGAGATATTTTTGCATTACCTGGTCCATTGGGAGTGAATTCAAATGAGGGTAATCACTGGCTGATCAAACAGGGAGCTTATTTAGCAACCAATGTGATGGATGTTATGGAACATATCCAGACTAACTTCCAATGGGTCAATCTGGAGAAAGAAGATAATAAACAATTTGAACAAACTGAGTTGCCATTTGCTGATGTGCTGGTTAACGTAAGCGATGAAATCACACCAGTTGATATAATTGCCCAACGTTCTTCTCTTCCTATTACAGAAGTTATGACCCAGCTATTGGAGCTTGAGCTGATGGGTAAAGTCGCTGTCGTTGCTGGTGGCTATGTTCGAGTGAATTGAGGGATTGAGTTTTCCCTTTTACTGAAGGTTACAATATTTGTATTTTTCTAATCAATATAGTTTTCCAGTTATGGTGGCTAATATTCGGCGAGTAGGATATGTCTAAAAAGATACCTTTTGCGATAAAAGAAACGGAATATTGCTCTGATTGTGGTGCTGAATTAGTGATCCGCAACGGAGTTCATGGTCCATTTTATGCCTGTTCTAATTATCCGTCATGCTGTTATGTTCGGTCGCTAAAAGCATCTTCAGATGGACATATTGTCAAAGAATTAGAAGGACAAACTTGTTCGAAATGTGGCTCTACCTTGGTCTTACGACAAGGGAGGTACGGCATGTTTATTGGCTGTAGCAATTATCCTGAATGTGATCATACGGAAGTCATCGATAAACCTGACGATACTTCAATTAATTGTCCCCAATGTAAGCAAGGCAAATTACTTCAACGTAAGTCACGATTTGGTAAAACATTTCATGCTTGTAATCGATATCCCGAATGTCAGTTTACGCTGAACAATAAACCAATATCCGGGAAGTGTGAGTTTTGTCATCATTCCTTGTTGATAGAGAAGAAAACAGTTCAAGGCATTAAATTGTTTTGTGCTAGTAAATTGTGTAGTAAGCAGCAATTCATTAGAACCGAGAAATAAAATGAGTAATAAAATCTCACCTAAATTTGATGTAATTATTACTGCCTTAAAAGAAGAAAAAGTGATTGCTTATCCGACAGAAGCTGTATTTGGGTTGGGTTGTGATCCTGACAGTGAAACAGCGGTTAACAAACTATTATTGCTGAAAAATAGGCCTTGGGAAAAAGGGCTGATCCTTATTTCTGATAGCTATGATCGACTATATTCCTATATTAATGATGAACAGTTAGATGATGAACAAAAAAAGATAATTTTTTCTTCTTGGCCGGGGCCGGTGACATGGGTTATTCCAGCCAAAGTGACAACACCAAAATGGTTGACAGGGAAATTTTCAACATTAGCCGTTCGAGTTACAGATCATCCTTTAGTTAGACAATTATGTTCCCTCTATGAGAAACCTCTTGTATCGACCAGTGCAAATTTAAGTGGATTGGAACCGTGCCGGAGTGCAGAAGAAGTTCGTCAACAATTTGGAAACGATTTTCCTGTCTTAGTAGGGGAAGTTGGCGGACGTAAAAATCCATCAGAAATCAGGGATGCTTTGACAGGTAAACTATATCGGCAAGGGTAGGGAATAATGGATAATTTTGCGGTTTTTGGTAATCCTATTGCTCACAGTAAATCCCCTTATATTCATCGATTATTTGCTGAGCAAACGGGTATTGAACATCAATATGGTCGGGTACTTGCGCCAATAGAGCATTTTGAACAATCGTTGGAGCAGTTTTTTGTGCGGGGCGGTTTAGGAGCAAACATTACCGTTCCTTTTAAAGAACGTGCTTATGAATATGCACATAAATTGACTAAACGCGCAAAACTCAGTGGTGCAGTTAATACCTTAAAGATAGTTGAAGATAACCAGATTCTTGGTGATAACACTGATGGTGTCGGATTATTGGCAGACTTGCAACGACTCAATTTTATTAGCCAAGGGCAGCATATATTGATTATAGGGGCTGGTGGTGCCGCAAAAGGGGTAATTTCTCCCTTATTAGAGTCAGGCTGTAAGATTACTATCACTAACCGTACGTTCGCACGTGCACAAGCAATAGCGGATAAATTTTCTGTATTGGGCCATATCCAGGCAGTTGATATAAAATCCTTCTTGTCTCCGGATTTTGATCTTGTCATCAATGCAACAGCTTCTGGTCTTAGTGGGAGTATTCCCAGAATATCACCATCGATTTTCTGTAATAATAGTGCCTGCTACGATATGCACTATCAACAGGGATTAACTCCTTTTCTTGATTTTGCTAAGAGCAATAATGTTTCACGTTGGGCTGACGGGTTAGGAATGCTGGTGGGACAGGCGGCACATGCTTTTGAGCTTTGGCATGGCATATTACCAAAAGTAGAACCCATTTTAACTACTTTAAGGAAAGAGTTACACACATGAATCAAGCAATTCAATTTCCTGATCGCGAAGAATGGAGTGAGCAGGAAAGCAAAGTTATCTTCCCTGCTATAGTTGGTGGTTTATTGGTACAGTGTATGATTAGTACTGATGAATTAATTCATCGGTATGGTAAAGAGTTTCATCCACTCGATTTATTTCGCCAATATCGTTGGGATTTGGAAGAAGAGTTTGAAGAAGTCATCCTGAGTGGAATAGATGATCAATTTGGATGTTACTCTTTACCCTCTGATATATCTGCTAAGTAATCATCTTTCCAACGGACATAGTTATTAGCAGAATAAATAAGCCCTTCTAGTTCTTCAGGTTTAAGTTTTCTTACTTGTTTGGCGGGGCTACCTATATACAGATATCCACTCTCTAATGTTTTTCCTGGTGGAACAAGGCTAGCCGCTCCAATAATGACATTGTCTTCAATGACAGCTCCATCCAATATAATTGCACCCATTCCAATTAACACTCGGTTTCCAATCGTACAACCGTGTAAGATTGCCTTATGACCGATAGTGACTTCTTCACCTATAATTAGAGGGAAGCCATTGGGATTATTAGGTGATTTATGTGTAACATGTAAAATAGAGCCATCTTGGATATTTGTACGTGTACCAATAGAAATGTAATTTACATCACCACGGATGACCACCAGTGGCCAGATGCTTACATCATCCGCTAATTTGACATCTCCAATCACGATAGATGTAGGATCTAACATGACTCTTTGACCAACTTGAGGCCGTAATTTTAGGTATTGACGTAAAACAGTAGACATAAAAAATCTCAATGGTAGTAAAAGAGGGTAACAATTATATGAGATGTTATTGAGGAAAAGATCACCATGCAATGGGAAATTAGCGTTAATTTTATACTCGTTGGACGGTTTTTATATTGCTTGGGTTAAAAACTGTGCACTTGAAAGTAAAATTGCAAAAAAACGCTTGTCAGTGCCGGAAAACCCCCTATAATGCGCCACCACTGACCGACGCAGAGCCGAAACAAGGCGCGGAGGACAGTGAGAGAAAAGCGAAAATAAACGCTTGACTCCGGAGGCGAAACGCGTAAGATACGCTGCCTCGCAACCCGAACGCAGGTTCGGTTGCCCATGCTCTTTAACAAATTAATCAGACAATCTGTGTGGGCACTCGCAAGACACCGTCGAAAGCCGAAAGGCAAAAAGATTAAGTCTTGAAGAGTGACTGAACAGTTAATTCATTACGAACTAACAGTTTAATTCTTTGAGCAGCAAACTTTGAATTGAAGAGTTTGATCATGGCTCAGATTGAACGCTGGCGGCAGGCCTAACACATGCAAGTCGGGCGGCAGCGGGGGAAAGCGTGCTTTCCTGCCGGCGAGCGGCGGACGGGTGAGTAATGTCTGGGGATCTGCCCGATGGAGGGGGATAACCACTGGAAACGGTGGCTAATACCGCATAACCTCTGGGGAGCAAAGTGGGGGACCTTCGGGCCTCACGCCATCGGATGAACCCAGATGGGATTAGCTAGTAGGTGAGGTAAGGGCTCACCTAGGCGACGATCCCTAGCTGGTCTGAGAGGATGACCAGCCACACTGGGACTGAGACACGGCCCAGACTCCTACGGGAGGCAGCAGTGGGGAATATTGCACAATGGGCGGCAGCCTGATGCAGCCATGCCGCGTGTATGAAGAAGGCCTTCGGGTTGTAAAGTACTTTCAGCGGGGAGGAAGGCGTAAAGTTGAATACACTTTGCGATTGACGTTACCCGCAGAAGAAGCACCGGCTAACTCCGTGCCAGCAGCCGCGGTAATACGGAGGGTGCAAGCGTTAATCGGAATTACTGGGCGTAAAGCGCACGCAGGCGGTCCATTAAGTTAGATGTGAAATCCCCGGGCTTAACCTGGGAACGGCATCTAAGACTGGTGGGCTAGAGTCTCGTAGAGGGGGGTAGAATTCCACGTGTAGCGGTGAAATGCGTAGAGATGTGGAGGAATACCGGTGGCGAAGGCGGCCCCCTGGACGAAGACTGACGCTCAGGTGCGAAAGCGTGGGGAGCAAACAGGATTAGATACCCTGGTAGTCCACGCCGTAAACGATGTCGATTTGGAGGCTGTGCCCCTGAGGTGTGGCTTCCGGAGCTAACGCGTTAAATCGACCGCCTGGGGAGTACGGTCGCAAGATTAAAACTCAAATGAATTGACGGGGGCCCGCACAAGCGGTGGAGCATGTGGTTTAATTCGATGCAACGCGAAGAACCTTACCTACTCTTGACATCCAGCGAAGCCTTTGGAGACAGAGGCGTGCCTTCGGGAGCGCTGAGACAGGTGCTGCATGGCTGTCGTCAGCTCGTGTTGTGAAATGTTGGGTTAAGTCCCGCAACGAGCGCAACCCTTATCCTTTGTTGCCAGCACGTTAGGGTGGGAACTCAAGGGAGACTGCCGGTGATAAACCGGAGGAAGGTGGGGATGACGTCAAGTCATCATGGCCCTGACGAGTAGGGCTACACACGTGCTACAATGGCGGATACAAAGAGAAGCGACCTCGCGAGAGCAAGCGGACCTCATAAAGTCTGTCGTAGTCCGGATTGGAGTCTGCAACTCGACTCCATGAAGTCGGAATCGCTAGTAATCGTAGATCAGCATGCTACGGTGAATACGTTCCCGGGCCTTGTACACACCGCCCGTCACACCATGGGAGTGGGTGGCAAAAGAAGTCGGTAGCTTAACCTGCGGGAGGGCGCTGACCACTTTGTGATTCATGACTGGGGTGAAGTCGTAACAAGGTAACCGTAGGGGAACCTGCGGTTGGATCACCTCCTTAACCTATGAGGGTGAACTGTGAGTGTTCACACAGATTGTCTGATGAATGTAAGACGAGCAGCGTCTGCGAAGCGACTTGAAGTCCCCTTCGTCTAGAGGCCTAGGACACCGCCCTTTCACGGCGGTAACAGGGGTTCGAATCCCCTAGGGGACGCCATAGCTTTGCTCAGGCGCCGGGTGAAAAGCGGCGCCAGCAACGGTATTGTTAAGCGGGCTTGAAAGCCGGTTTAGCAATACCAGCTCTTTAACAATCTGGAACAAGCTGAAAAATTGAAACACTCAGTAGATGTCAAATGACAACTATTGAGGAGTCTCTCAAAACTCCAGTCCGAAGACTTCTTCGGGTTGTGAGGTTAAGCGACTAAGCGTACACGGTGGATGCCTAGGCAGTCAGAGGCGATGAAGGGCGTGCTAATCTGCGATAAGCGCCGGTAAGGTGATAGGAACCGCAATAACCGGCGATACCCGAATGGGGCAACCCAGTGCAATCCGTTGCACTATCCTGGCCTGAATCCATAGGGGCAGGAGGCGAACCGGGGGAACTGAAACATCTCAGTACCCCGAGGAAAAGAAATCAACCGAGATTCCCCCAGTAGCGGCGAGCGAACGGGGAGGAGCCCAGAGCGATCAGCAGTGTCAGCGTCAGGAGAACGGTCTGGAAAGGCCGGCAGTAAAGGGTGACAGCCCCGTATCCGAAGACGCTGGCAGTGTGAGCTCGACGAGTAGGGCGGGACACGTGGTATCCTGTCTGAACAGGGGGGGACCATCCTCCAAGGCTAAATACTCCTGACTGACCGATAGTGAACCAGTACCGTGAGGGAAAGGCGAAAAGAACCCCGGCGAGGGGAGTGAAAGAGAACCTGAAACCGTGTACGTACAAGCAGTGGGAGCACCTTCGGGTGTGACTGCGTACCTTTTGTATAATGGGTCAGCGACTTATATTCTGTAGCAAGGTTAACCGCATAGGGGAGCCGCAGGGAAACCGAGTCTTAACGGGGCGCGAAGTTGCAGGGTATAGACCCGAAACCCGGTGATCTAGCCATGGGCAGGTTGAAGGTTGGGTAACACTAACTGGAGGACCGAACCGACTAATGTTGAAAAATTAGCGGATGACTTGTGGCTGGGGGTGAAAGGCCAATCAAACCGGGAGATAGCTGGTTCTCCCCGAAAGCTATTTAGGTAGCGCCTCGTGAACTCATCTCCGGGGGTAGAGCACTGTTTCGGCTAGGGGGTCATCCCGACTTACCAACCCGATGCAAACTGCGAATACCGGAGAATGTTATCACGGGAGACACACGGCGGGTGCTAACGTCCGTCGTGAAGAGGGAAACAACCCAGACCGCCAGCTAAGGTCCCCAAGTCCTGGTTAAGTGGGAAACGAAGTGGGAAGGCTCAGACAGCCAGGATGTTGGCTTAGAAGCAGCCATCATTTAAAGAAAGCGTAATAGCTCACTGGTCGAGTCGGCCTGCGCGGAAGATGTAACGGGGCTAAACCAGGCACCGAAGCTGCGGCAGCGACATATTAATGTTGCTGGGTAGGGGAGCGTTCTGTAAGCCGCTGAAGGTGAACCGTGAGGTTTGCTGGAGGTATCAGAAGTGCGAATGCTGACATAAGTAACGATAAAGCGGGTGAAAAACCCGCTCGCCGGAAGACCAAGGGTTCCTGTCCAACGTTAATCGGGGCAGGGTGAGTCGACCCCTAAGGCGAGGCTGAACAGCGTAGTCGATGGGCAACAGGTTAATATTCCTGTACTCGGTGTTACTGCGAAGGGGGGACGGAGAAGGCTATGTCATCCGGGCGACGGTCGTCCCGGTTTAAGCGTGTAGGTGGGATAACCTGGCAAATCCGGTTATCTGTAACACTGAGGCGTGATGACGAGGCACTACGGTGCTGAAGTGACAGATGCCCGGCTTCCAGGAAAAGCCTCTAAGCATCAGGTAACAGTGAATCGTACCCCAAACCGACACAGGTGGTCAGGTAGAGAATACTCAGGCGCTTGAGAGAACTCGGGTGAAGGAACTAGGCAAAATGGTGCCGTAACTTCGGGAGAAGGCACGCTGGCATTAGGTGAAGGGACAGGCGCCCGGAGCCAAAGCCAGCCGCAGATACCAGCTGGCTGCAACTGTTTAATAAAAACACAGCACTGTGCAAACACGAAAGTGGACGTATACGGTGTGACGCCTGCCCGGTGCTGGAAGGTTAATTGATGGGGTTATCCGTAAGGAGACGCTCTTGATCGAAGCCCCAGTAAACGGCGGCCGTAACTATAACGGTCCTAAGGTAGCGAAATTCCTTGTCGGGTAAGTTCCGACCTGCACGAATGGCGTAATGATGGCCAGGCTGTCTCCACCCGAGACTCAGTGAAATTGAACTCGCTGTGAAGATGCAGTGTACCCGCGGCAAGACGGAAAGACCCCGTGAACCTTTACTATAGCTTGACACTGAACATGGAGCCTTGATGTGTAGGATAGGTGGGAGGCAGTGAAGTGTGGACGCCAGTCTGCACGGAGCCATCCTTGAAATACCACCCTTGAATGTTTGATGTTCTAACGCCGGCCCGTTATCCGGGTTGCGGACAGTGTCTGGTGGGTAGTTTGACTGGGGCGGTCTCCTCCCAAAGCGTAACGGAGGAGCACGAAGGTCAGCTAATCACGGTCGGACATCGTGAGGTTAGTGCAAAGGCATAAGCTGGCTTGACTGCGAGCGTGACGGCGCGAGCAGGTACGAAAGTAGGTCTTAGTGATCCGGTGGTTCTGTATGGAAGGGCCATCGCTCAACGGATAAAAGGTACTCCGGGGATAACAGGCTGATACCGCCCAAGAGTTCATATCGACGGCGGTGTTTGGCACCTCGATGTCGGCTCATCACATCCTGGGGCTGAAGTAGGTCCCAAGGGTATGGCTGTTCGCCATTTAAAGTGGTACGCGAGCTGGGTTTAGAACGTCGTGAGACAGTTCGGTCCCTATCTGCCGTGGGCGCTGGAAGATTGAAAGGGGCTGCTCCTAGTACGAGAGGACCGGAGTGGACGCACCACTGGTGTCCGGGTTGTCATGCCAATGGCACTGCCCGGTAGCTAAGTGCGGAAGAGATAACCGCTGAAAGCATCTAAGCGGGAAACTTGCCTTGAGATGAGTCTTCCCTTATCCCCTGAGGATACTGAAGGGCCGTCCGAGACCAGGACGTGGATAGGCTGGGTGTGTAAGCGTTGCGAGACGTTGAGCTAACCAGTACTAATGTACCGTGCGGCTTAACCTGACAACACCGAAGGGGTTTTGCGGGTTTTGAGAGAGAAGAAAGCGCAGGTTTCAGATAAAAGAGCGCCCTGAAACGGGGCGTCAGCTTGTTCGGGATTGAACACAGGATTTGTCTGGCGGCAATAGCGCGGTGGTCCCACCTGACCCCATGCCGAACTCAGCAGTGAAACGCCGTTGCGCCGATGGTAGTGTGGGGTCTCCCCATGCGAGAGTAGGGCACTGCCAGACATCAATTTGACAGAGAAGCCATCCTTAACCGGATGGCTTTTTTTCGTTTGATTTTTTTATTGCTTTTTCTTATTTCATAGAATGAAATAATTTCAATTTGCGTACAAGAACTCGACATTATCCCCACCTTTAGGTTAGATTCAGCTATCTAGAAGGCTAAATATATGTGGAATAATTGAGGTTCATACAATGCCAATTCGTGTACCAGATGAACTGCCAGCAGTTAATTTTCTTCGCAATGAAAATATCTTTGTCATGACATCAACAAGGGCGAATGTCCAGGATATTCGCCCCTTAAAGGTATTGTTGCTAAATCTTATGCCAAAGAAGATAGAAACGGAGAATCAGTTTATCAGGCTATTGTCCAATTCACCGTTACAGATTGATATTCAGTTGCTGCGAATAAACAGTCACCGATGTAAGAATACTCCAGCAGAACATTTGGATAATTTTTATTGTGATTTTGAATCCATAAAAGAGCAAAATTTTGATGGTTTGATCGTAACAGGTGCTCCTTTGGGATTAGTAAAATTTGAAGATGTGACTTATTGGCAAGAGATTGAAAAAATTATCAATTGGGCTAAAAGCCATGTGACTTCAACACTTTTCGTGTGTTGGGCTGTTCAGGCCGCGTTAAATATTCTTTATAACCTCCCCAAATATACACGAACAACTAAACTATCAGGTGTTTATTCTCATACAATCTTGAATCCTTTTGCGCTATTGACCAGAGGGTTTGATGAATCATTTTGGGCTCCTCATTCACGTTTTGCTGATTTTCCAGAATCAGCTATTCGTGAGCATACAGATTTAGATATTTTGGCTAGCTCAGAGGAGGCTGGTGTTTATTTGTTTGCCAGTAAAGATAAAAGGTTAGTATTTGTAACAGGGCATCCAGAATATGATGTTGGGACATTAGCCGCAGAATATCAGCGTGATCAAATTGCTGGGTTAGCGCCTGCATTACCAGTAAATTATTTTCCGAATAATGATCCAGAAAATAAGCCTGTTGCAACGTGGCGTAGTCACGGTCATTTATTATTTTCAAATTGGCTTAATTACTGTGTATATCAGATCACGCCGTATGATCTGTCTTATATGAATCCTTCCTTAGATTGAATCAGTTGAAAACAGTGAAAAATGAGAGCTGACTGAAGCGAGTCATTTCTCATTTTTTTAATTTTCTGTTTTTCTGTCAGTAGATCTCCATTTTTTCCATTTCTTATATATAACAAAAGCTTAACAATATCATGTAAGTTATTTTGGAATTTAATTCCCTATTTTTCTTTGATTATATTTTATATAACTTAATGATTTTTATAAAATTTAATTATTTATATAAAATAATGGAAATGGTTTTTGATTTATTTTTTATATTGATTACTCTTATCGGGTGAGCATTTTAAAGTGAGGAATCGGGAATGGCACAGCAAGTGTTAGAAACTGAATTAACTTTTATAAAATCTTTCTCTGAAGCTGAAAAACAGGTATTAACAACTAAATCTGTTCAATTTTTGGAGAGTTTGGTTGTCAGATTTTCTGATAGACGTAGAAAATTATTAGAAGATCGAGTGAATTGGCAGAAGAGAATAGATGATGGTGCGCTTCCAGATTTTATTTCGGAAACTATTTCCATTAGAAATGGCGATTGGAAGATTCAGAGTATTCCTGACGATCTTAAAGATCGTCGAGTGGAGATCACAGGTCCTGTAGAACGAAAAATGGTCATCAATGCATTGAATGCCAATGTTAAGGTGTTTATGGCAGATTTTGAAGATTCTCTGGCACCAACATGGGATAAGATTATTGATGGGCAAATTAACTTGCGTGATGCGGTTAATAGGACAATTTCATATACCAATGAACAGGGTAAACGTTATGAATTGAAATCTGATCCCGCTGTATTAATTGCTCGTGTCCGGGGATTACATCTGTCAGAAAAACACGTCATTTATAAGAATGAGCCAATCTCTGGCGGATTATTTGATTTCGCACTTTATTTTTACTTGAATCATAAGCAGTTGCTGGCAAAAGGGAGCGGTCCTTATTTCTATTTGCCTAAAATTCAGAGCTACCATGAAGCGCAGTGGTGGAGTGATGTTTTCAGTTTTACGGAAGAGTATTTCAATCTGGCAAAAGGGACGATAAAAGCTACAGTCTTAATTGAGACACTGCCCGCCGTTTTCCAAATGGATGAAATTCTCTATCACTTACGTCACCACATCGTTGGCCTGAATTGTGGGCGTTGGGATTATATTTTCAGTTATATCAAAACATTAAAGAATCATCCTGATCGCGTTTTACCTGATCGCCAGTCTGTCACTATGACACAGCCTTTCCTGAATGCTTATTCCCGTTTATTAATTAAAACTTGTCATAAGCGCGGTGCATTCGCTATGGGAGGAATGTCGGCATTTATACCGAGTAAAGATCCTGAACAGAATCAGAAAGTATTAGACAAAGTCAGGGGTGATAAAGAACTGGAGGCTAATAACGGTCATGATGGCACATGGATCGCACACCCCGGCCTAGCTGATATTGCTATGGATGTATTCAATTCAAAGCTAGGTGATCGACCAAATCAACTGATGGTTTCCCGTGAAGAAGATGAAACGATCACTGCCGAACAACTGCTTGCACCGAGCTTGGGAGAGAGAACAGAAGAAGGGATGCGGGCGAATATTCGGGTTGCCGTCCAGTATATAGAGGCATGGGTTTCAGGTAATGGTTGTGTACCGATATACGGTTTGATGGAAGATGCAGCGACTGCGGAAATTTCTCGTACCTCTATTTGGCAATGGATACACCATGAAAAGTCACTTGCCAACGGTAAAAAGGTAACAAAAGAACTGTTCAGCCAGATGCTGAAAGAAGAATTGATAGTCATTAAACAAGAAGTGGGGGAGAAGCGTTTTAACCAAGGGAGATTTATGGAGGCTTCAGACCTGATGGAACGGATCACCACACAAGATGATTTAGTCGATTTTCTGACCCTGCCGGGCTATCAATTACTCGATTAATGTAAAAACAATATCCGATTAATAAATTAATATCTAATTAATTAAGAATAGGAAGTAAAACATCATGACCGTTTATCGAGCACAACAAATCACTCAATTAGAACAAGAATGGAAAAAACCACGCTGGAAAGGTATTAACCGTCCATATAAAGCTGAAGATGTCATTAAATTACGCGGCTCAGTTAACCTTGAACATACTTTAGCGCAAATGGGAGCGGACAAGTTATGGGAACTGCTGCATGGAAAATCAAAAAAAGGTTATGTAAACGCACTTGGAGCACTGACAGGTGGTCAGGCGCTTCAACAGGCTAAAGCTGGCATTGAAGCGGTTTATCTTTCTGGCTGGCAGGTTGCTGCTGATGCTAATACAGCCGCCAGTATGTATCCTGATCAATCACTCTATCCGGTTGATTCTGTACCGAATGTTATTAAGCGTATCAATAACAGCTTTCGTCGTGCCGATCAAATCCAATGGGCTAATGAAATTGGTCCTGAGAGCATGGAATACGTTGATTATTTTCTGCCGATTGTGGCGGATGCAGAAGCTGGATTTGGTGGTGTATTGAATGCATTTGAATTAATGAAATCAATGATTGAAGCTGGTGCTGCCGCTGTTCATTTCGAAGATCAGTTGGCTGCGGTGAAGAAATGCGGACATATGGGCGGCAAGGTATTGGTGCCGACTCAAGAAGCCATCCAGAAATTAGTAGCCGCGCGTTTAGCGGCAGATGTATTAGGCGTTCCAACTCTTCTTATTGCCCGTACTGATGCCGAAGCTGCTGATTTACTGACATCTGACTGTGATCCTTATGACAGCGAATTCATCACTGGCAAACGGACTTGCGAAGGCTTCTTCTGCACCCGTGCCGGTATTGATCAGGCTATCAGTCGTGGATTGGCCTATGCACCGTACGCAGATGTTGTTTGGTGTGAAACTTCTACCCCCGATATTGAGGCTGCCCGTCGTTTCGCAGAAGCGATTCATGCAGAATATCCAGAAAAATTACTGGCATATAATTGCTCTCCATCTTTTAACTGGAAAAAGAATCTGGACGATAAAACGATTGCCAGCTTCCAGGAACAACTTTCTGAGATGGGATATAAATTTCAATTTATCACTTTGGCTGGTATTCATAGCATGTGGTTCAACATGTTTGATTTGGCATATGACTATGCTCGCGGCGAAGGAATGAAACATTATGTTGAGAAAGTTCAAGAGCGGGAGTTTGCAGCACTTGATCGAGGTTATACTTTCTCTTCACACCAACAGGAAGTGGGTACAGGGTATTTTGATAAAGTAACTACGATTATTCAGGGAGGAGCATCTTCCGTTACTGCTCTGACTGGATCAACAGAAGAACAGCAATTCTAAGTTCATATATCTATTGATATCACTTTTGGGGGATTCCGTAAGGAATTCCCCTTTACGCGTCGGATTAAGGTGGTAAATATGGAAACAGATTTCGCACACTTAGTAGCACAAACTATTTTGCAGGGATTTGATGCGCAATATGGCCGATTTCTGGAAGTCACTTCTGGCGCACAACAGCGTTTTGAACAGGCAGATTGGCATGCAGTACAGCAGGCAATGAAGAAACGTATCAATTTGTATGACCATCATGTTGGTTTAGTGGTTGAACAATTGAAATGTATCAGTGGTTCATTGCAATTGCAGTATGACGAAGAGTACATTGCCAGGGTCAAAGCTGTTTATACCTGTTTACTGCCGGATTATCCTCGTTTTGAGATTGCAGAAAGTTTTTTTAACTCAGTTTATTGCCGCTTGTTTCAACACCGCAATTTGAAACAAGAAAATTTATTTATCTTCTCTTCTCAACCGCTGTGTCGCTTTCGTCATATTTCGCGGCCATTGTCGCGGGATTTTTTTCCTGATGGTAACTTAGAATCGATGTTGCAAGCGATCTTAAATGATTTACCGTTGCGCCTGAAATGGGAAAATTTAGAGCGGGATATTGGTTACATCACACAGTACTTACTGAATACATTTTCCCGCCCCGACTTATTGCAGGCAACATTTCAGATTGCTAACGAACTATTTTATCGTAATAAGGCTGCTTGGTTGGTAGGAAAAATCAAAATGGGTGCAATGGCTTATCCATTTTTATTGCCCATTCACCATGATGAATCAGGCAGAATTTTTATTGATACTTGTTTGACCCATCACGACGATGCCAGCATCGTTTTTGGTTTTGCCCGCTCTTACTTTATGGTTTATGCCCCTTTGCCGGCAGCAATGGTAGAGTGGTTGCGTGAAATCTTACCAACCAAATCAACGGCTGAACTCTATATGGCTATTGGTTGCCAAAAACATGGTAAAACAGAATATTACCGTGAATATCTGACGTTTATTAACTCATCTCAAGAGCAATTTACCATTGCGCCGGGGGTGAAAGGTATGGTTATGTTGGTCTTCACTTCTCCTTCCTTTGACCGTGTATTTAAGGTCATAAAGGACAAATTTGCGCCACAGAAAGAGGTATCCCAGGAGCGGGTTCAGGCGTGTTATCGGCTGGTAAAAGAGCATGATCGCGTCGGAAGAATGGCAGATACACAGGAGTTTGAGAATTTTGTCATTGATAAACGCCATGTCAGCCCGGAATTAATGGAGGAACTGCAAAAAGAGATCCCCACGAAACTCGAAGACCTGGGTGACAAGATCTTGATAAAACATCTTTATATGGAACGGAAAATGATCCCATTGAACATATACATGGAACAAGTGGATGAAACTCATATGAAAGATGTCGTAGAGGAATATGGGAATGCGATTAAGCAGTTGGCAGCAGCGAATATTTTTCCGGGTGATATGTTATTTAAGAACTTTGGTGTTACCCGTCATGGACGGGTAATTTTCTACGATTATGACGAAATCTGCTATATGACCGAAGTAAATTTTCGGGATATACCTCCGTCGCATTATCCAGAAGATGAACTTGCCAGCGAACCGTGGTATAGCGTTGCTCCCAACGATGTTTTTCCTGAGGAGTTCCGACACTTTCTATGTAGTGATAAGCGTATTCGCAAGTATTTTGAAGAAAGCCACAGTGACCTATTTAAAGCAGATTACTGGCGGGCATTGCAGGAACGTATTAAAAATGGATATATAGAAGATGTTTTTGCTTATCGCTGTAGACAGCGATTCAGTCAACGTACTGAAATAAACTAAATAAAAAAATATAATCAGTGGTATTACAATTTTCACAGATAAAGATAATGTATCGTTGTATGCTAAAAAATAGCATCTACATAATACATTTTTAAAATGACTAGCTATTTTTTTACCGATTTTAAATGGTATGATTCTATTTAAGAAGATTAAGTTTATTTCTATATATAATTTAATAATTATAATCTTTACCATTAATAGCATCATATCATTTATTTATAAAAATATTTAGGGAGGAAATAATGGCTCAGGTCATTTTATATGGTGATATTTTACATATTAAGAATAATTATGCTGATGGAAGTTATCTTGATGTTAATGGACAGTCGACTTCAGTGGGGGAAAAATATAATGTCGTCACTTCTGTTTCATCAAATCGTGATACTGGTTCCGGTTCATGGCAGATTTTATCAGCAGAAGGTAAAAGTTTAGGGACGGAGGTTTATAGTTGTGATACGGTATTTTTCTTGAATTTTTATAGAAATAATGTGGGATATCTGAGAGTTAGTGGGAATGCACCGTCACCAGAACTCTATAATGTTTATACTGCGGATAAACCTGTACATGCCCTTGATACTGCAACATGGCATATTTTTTCAGAAGCAACCGATAAACATGATGGTAAAGTTCGTGAAGGTAATATTATTCGTCTGCTGAATGATTTTAACCATACGCATGGCGGTTTTCTCGATGTCTGTTGGCGGGCAGATCAACCTGGTGCTGTATATAAAGTTTATACTTCTCTGTTATCAAATAGAGTTAATGGTACGGGGACATGGACATTATCTAAAGCTATTTGTTAAATTTAATCATTTTTATTAAATGAGTTGTGATCGTATTTTAAATCATCTGAGTTATCTTATAATAAAATTAATTAATTCAAGGAAATATTAGATAAACAATGATAAATTTTTCTCAATGCGGAAATTTTTTAATCTTAAATTTCCGCATTAAGTTTTAGATAAGAAAATTACCCTTTTGCTCCAGCAATAGCAGTACGTGCCAGTTCTGTAATCTGGGCATAATCCTCTTTTTCCAATACATCATTCGGAACCAACCACGAGCCACCAATGCATAGAACACTACTTAATGCCAGATAATCCCGATAATTTTCAGGGGAAATACCGCCAGTTGGACAAAAACGTACCTGTGGGAATGGGCCAGCAATAGCTTTCAGTGCTTTTACACCACCATTCGCTTCTGCCGGAAAGAATTTGAAGCAGTTTAAACCATAGCTCATACCTAGCATTAATTCAGAGACTGTAGAGATCCCCGGAATAAGAGGAATTGAACCAGTAGACGCTGCTTTTAGCAACTCATCAGTCAATCCCGGACTAATGGCAAACTGTGCACCAGCTTCAGTAACGGCTGCCAATTGTTTTGTATTAATGACTGTTCCAGCACCGATAATCGCTTCAGGAACTTCTCTGGCGATAAGGCGAATAGCTGCCAGTGCGCATTCAGTTCTCAGAGTGACTTCCAACACGCGTATTCCACCGGCAACCAGCGCTTTTGCTAATGGTACAGCATGTTCAATTTCATTGATTATAATGACAGGGACGACAGGGCCATCGGTCAGGATGCTTTCTGCAGATGTTTTCCAGTTATTCATTAGCAGTTTCTCTCGTCAAATCAGATATGAGGGATTTACGCCAATTCCTGACTCAGATATCCTTTGTCGCCGTAAAGAGAACCCGTGAGATCTTTTGATAATTCGCGTACAGGCTCCCTATCATCCACATTACCCGGGGTCACTTTAAGCGCTAAAATTTCGCCCAGATGGTTAATAATCAGGTGTAATTTGAACCCATAGAACCATCCCATTGAGGTTTTTCCGCGTTGCGCTATGCCCTGAAAGACCTTATGACGAGGAATACGGATGTTATGACAAACGCGCAAACTCGTGGAGTCGATAAAAGCAATGCCTGTCGGTTTTCCTTTTAATTGAGTCAGATAACTGGATAAGGGGACCAAAACGGACGGGGCAACGCTGATAAAACGGGTATAACTGAGCAAGGAGGGGAAGTCGCGGTGATGGTATTGCCAGATATGCTCCAAATAAAAGTTTTTAAAATCACGGTAATGCGACCGCTGAAAGAGGATTAAAATTGTCATGATTTCACTGGGATACATGCGGCCTTGTCTGCGGCGCAGGCGGTATCCGTTATCGAGACAAAACTGCGCCCACTGGGGGATGAAAAGACGACAAAAGTCGTCGACATCGCAGAAAATTTCAACTAACTTGTCCATGAATTCAGGTTAATTATAAAAGTGTTATTGAGCCATGGCTCTTGATGCTAGGCATCACGTAATGACATATCAGGATGGGCAGAAGAACCTGGTGAATACAACCCCATGATTTTAATGACCATCTCATCTGGTTGATATTAGCTGTGTCGTAAAAAAGTGAAATTAACCAAAATATTACTTAATTCCTCCATACTCCCGACTCACCTCTTTTGCCGCTCGCATAACAAGAGCACCAAGTTCAGTGACTCGATCATCAGAGATGCGCGATATTGGGCCGGAGATAGAAATAGCAGCAAAAGCCTCATGATGCTCATCATAAATGCAGGCAGCGATACAACGTAACCCAAGGGCATGTTCTTCATCATCAAATGAAAAACCCTGCTTACGGATTTGTTCAAGATTTTCTTTCAGCGCGGCTGCTGTGGTATGAGTATGTTGTGTATAGGCGTGTAATCCTTTTTTATGCAGTAATTGTAGGCACTTTTGTTCGGACAGTGTGGAAAGGAGCGCTTTACCTGCGCCGGAAGCGTGCATCGGCAACTGGCCGCCAATTGGGGCGGACATTCGCATCAGTGCATTACACTGCACTTGATCAACAATCACTGCTTCATACTCATCAATATTGAAAATAGCAAGATTGACGGTTTCGCCAGAATCTTCCATTAGTTGGCGTAGAATCGGGTGAACTAATACCATCAGATTGCGGCTTTGCAGAAAGCTGCTGCCGACAACAAAAGCATGTGATGCAATTACCCACAATCCCAGATCGCCAATCTGACGAACAAAACCATGTTGTTGTAATGTGGTCAAAAGGCGGTGGGTGGTGGAATTGGGAAGGCCAGCCTGAATAGCAAGGTCAGTTAATGCGACTCCACTTTGTGAATCAGAAATATATTCCAAAAGGGATAGACCTCGGCTTAAGGATTGAACCTGACCGCTTGCAGCGGCACTACCGGTTGTCATTTTAGTTTTTTTGGTACGTTTGCTGGCAATGGCGGAGCTCATAAGATTCCCTCTAAATTATCCTCTACTTACAGCATAACTGTGGTAGAAAAAATGGAATTTGTTTTCGTTTTCTTATTATGGATGATAAAGAGGCAAAAAACACATCCGATGAGTAGAGGTAAATATTACTTTTAGCGAGAGGAAGTATGAGCCTTTATGAGCTATTGAAGGTGTAATCTCATCCCATAATAGGATGAGATTATATTACATCATATAGTTAATATGTTGATCAGTCTTTGAATTTCAATCTTCAAACAGATTACGATGAAGTGTCTGAACTATCTGTTCTGCCTCTTTGCCGGGTACAAGCAGACAAACATTATGGCTACTTGCTCCATAGCTGATCATACGGATATTAAAGGATTCCAGGGGGCCAAAAATCTCTTTTCCTAATCCTTTGGCCTGTGAAAGTTTATTGCCGATAATTGCTACCAGTGCCAAATCTTCTTCAACTTCCACACGACATGATGTTGAAAGTTCAGTTAGCAGGGCATTGGTCAGCAAACTGCCATTCGTGCTGGTGGAACCTGTGGTATCCAGTGTCAAAGCAACACTTACTTCTGAAGTGGTAATCAAATCCACTGAAATATTATGACGTGAGAGCAGGGTAAAAATCTCTGCCAGAAAGCCTCTTGCATGTAACATTTTCAGGCTATGCAGGGTTAATAAAGTTTGTTTACGCCGCAATGCCAATGCCCGAAAGCGAGGTGGATTTTTCGTTCTGTCGCAAACCAGTGTACCGCCAGCCTGCGGCTTTTTACTCGAACCAACGAAAACAGGAATACCACTGCGGATGGCTGGCAGTAGAGTGGCTGGATGGAGAATTTTGGCACCAAATGTTGCCATCTCGGCCGCTTCATCAAAAGCAATCTTATCAATACGATTGGCGGTTGGGACAACTCTGGGATCGGTTGTGTAGATCCCCGGAACATCCGTCCAGATATCAACACGCTGCAAGCCCAGTGCTTCGCCAAGCAGGGCGGCGGTATAATCACTGCCGCCACGTCCTAACGTTGTTGTGCGGCCTTTTTCCTCTCTGCCGATAAAACCCTGTGTAATGACGATCGTGTTATTCAGACGAGGTTGAAGATGTTCTGCCGCGAATATATTGAGCTGGTTTGTGTCAGGCTCTGCTTGCCCAAATTGATCATTGGTACGCATTATCCGGCGGATATCAAACCATTCGACATCCGTGTTGCGCTGACGTAACAATTCAGCAAACAGCAGTGTAGACATGACTTCCCCATGACTGACTAACTCGTCAGTCAACGCCTTAGACGTTGCCAGTGAGGCAGTTTCTGACAACGTTGTGATATTATCCAATAAATGCTCAATCTCTTCTTTAAGCACAGCCGTTTCATTTAATCGCTTGATAATCGCATATTGAATATCACGGATCTGCTTCAGGCACTTCTCCCGTTTATCGTTATCGCAACCAGATGCTAATGTGACCAATAAATTAGTTACACCAGCGGAAGCTGATAAAACGACTACGCGAACATCTCTGTTTGCCAAAATAATATCAGCACAGTTATTCATGGCATCAAAATCTGCCACACTGGTACCACCGAATTTTGCAACAACATACTGCGAGTAGGGAGAAGATACTGCACTCATGGATAATAGCCTTCTGTTTTAGGAATAGAGAGTTAGTTTAGAAATAAAAGATTAGAAATATCGGGTTAGCTTTGTTGAGTCAATGCTTGAGAATTAAGCATCAATATCTTTCATGATCAGAATGAAATTATCGTTTTTGCCTATATATCCAGTGGATGTCGAATTTGAAGGGTATAAGCAATTAGAGCTGGAAATAATAACTTATTTTGACCAATATCAGTTAGTAAAAGGAAAAAGAGATCCATCACAGCATTAACTTGTTACAATTCTATGCATTCCTATTGTTTATCTACAGTTGATAGAGAGCATCATTCATGAAAAACATCAACCCTAGCCAGACCGAAGCCTGGAAAGTATTGCAACAGCATTTTGAACAGATGAAGAATATTCACTTACGAGATCTGTTTGAACAGGATAAGGCGCGTTTTGCGACATTCTCTGCAACGTTTGACGATCAGATTCTGGTGGATTACTCCAAAAACCGTATTACTACGGAAACATTGGAAAAATTACAGGCATTGGCGAAAGAAACGGATTTGTCCGCTGCTATCCATAGTATGTTTTCTGGTGAAAAGATTAACCGTACTGAAGATCGTGCTGTGCTGCACATTGCTTTGCGTAACCGCAGTAATTCTCCAATTCACGTAGATGGGGAAGATGTTATGCCGCAGGTGAATGCGGTGCTGGAAAAAATGAAATCGTTCAGTGATCGTATCATTGGTGGAGAGTGGAAAGGCTATACCGGTAAAGCTATTACTGATGTAGTAAACATTGGTATTGGCGGCTCTGACCTCGGCCCATATATGGTAACTGAGGCATTGAAAGCCTATAAAAACCACCTCAATATGCATTTTGTTTCTAATGTGGATGGAACCCATATTGCGGAGACATTGAAATCTCTGGATCCAGAAACCACACTATTCCTGATTGCGTCCAAGACCTTTACCACACAGGAAACAATGACTAATGCTCATTCTGCCCGTCATTGGTTCCTGCAAAGTGCAGATGATGAAGCATATGTGGCTAAACACTTTGCCGCGCTTTCAACGAATGAGAAGGAGGTCAGCAAATTCGGCATTGATCCTCAAAACATGTTTGAATTTTGGGATTGGGTTGGTGGCCGTTATTCCCTCTGGTCTGCGATAGGCTTATCTATAGCCCTTTCCATTGGTTATGATAACTTCGAGCAGTTGCTGAGTGGTGCTCATGCTATGGATAAACACTTTGAGCAGACCGCGCCTGAACAAAATATTCCTGTTCTGTTAGCGCTGATTGGCATCTGGTATAACAATTTTTTTGGTGCAGAAACTGAAGCGATTCTGCCTTATGATCAATATATGCACCGTTTCGCTGCATACTTCCAGCAGGGAAATATGGAATCAAACGGTAAATATATTGACCGCAATGGTAATCCGGTAAATTATCAGACCGGGCCGATTATCTGGGGAGAGCCGGGTACAAATGGTCAGCATGCCTTCTACCAGCTTATCCATCAGGGTACGAAACTTATTCCATGTGATTTTATAGCACCTGCAATTAGTCATAATCCGGTTGCTGATCATCACAGCAAACTACTATCTAACTTTTTCGCACAAACTGAAGCACTGGCTTTTGGTAAAACTCAGGCGCAGGTAGAAGCTGAATTTGCTGCCGTCGGGAAGAGTGCACAGGAGGTGGCAAATGTTGTACCGTTTAAAGTGTTTGAAGGTAACCGCCCAACCAACTCAATTTTATTGCGTGAAATGACACCATTCAGTCTGGGTGCATTAATTGCCATGTATGAACATAAGATCTTTGTTCAGGGGGCAATTCTGAATATATTCTCATTCGATCAATGGGGAGTGGAATTGGGCAAACAATTGGCAAACCGTATTCTGCCTGAATTGCAGGGGGCAGAAGTTGTGAATAGCCATGACAGTTCTACAAATGGTCTCATTAACCGCTTTAAAAAGTGGCGTTAATCTGATTTTCTATTTTATTTAATCTTATCCCCCCAATAACACCATATATCGGGGGGATATTTTTTAAATTTCCATAATTTGCTATCAACTTTTTATTTTATTGGCCGGCAACATGCTATCCTCACATTCCACTCGTTGTGCTGTCGGAGAAATTGATGTTCTCCGCGATTGGAAAATGACATGGCAGATGACACAATATTAACTTCTACACCTATTCACTGGTTTTCGGCTGGTGAAGTCAATACTCCGGAAAATATTTTAGACTGGCTGATGGAAGTCGGTTCAATGACACATCGTTTTGAACAACATTGCCATCATGTAACAGTTGCACCATTTCGGGAATGTTTCATTACAACAGCAGATATTGGTGATGAAAGTGAGCATTTACCTGTAAGCGAAAAGTATTGGTTACGTGAAATTGTCTTATACGGAGATAATATTCCGTGGTTATTGGGGCGTACAGTAATCCCAGAGGAAACATTAACAGGGCCAGACAAAAAGCTGGTGGATGTTGGAACCGTTCCACTTGGGCGCTATCTGTTTAGTGGCAATAATCTGACACGAGATTATATTCAAATAGGTCAACAAGGACAGCGTTGGGCACGGCGCTCTTTGTTGCGTTTATCAAAGAAGCCTCTACTACTTACAGAAGTTTTTTTGCCGGCATCACCTGTATATAAAATAAATAATATGAAAAGGGAGAAATAGATTGGAGGTTAGTATGACGCGAAATAAATGGCGCGCCTATTGCCGTTTAATGCGTATCGATAAACCCATTGGCGTATTATTGTTATTATGGCCAACCTATTGGGCATTATGGATAGCAGCAAAAGGTATGCCGAACTTACATATCTTGCTGATTTTCACTCTGGGTGTCTTTTTCATGCGGGCGGCAGGATGTTGTATTAATGATTTCGCTGATAGGAAATTTGACGGGCATGTTGAACGGACAAAATTTCGTCCGCTCCCCAGTGGTGATATCAGCGAAAAAGAATGCAAAATCTTATTTGCCACTTGTGTTGATCTCTTTTGTGCTTGTATTGACACTGAATAAAATGACGATTGCTTTATCCTTTGTCGCGCTGGGATTGGCATGGATTTATCCTTTCGTTAAACGGATCAGCAACTTGCCACAAGTTGTGTTGGGTGCAGCTTATGGTTGGTCAATTCCTATGGCTTTCGCAGCAGTAAGTGAGTCCTTACCATTACAGTGTTGGTTATTATTTCTGGCGAACATAATCTGGTCTGTAATCTATGATACTCAGTATGCCATGGTGGATCGTGATGATGACCTGAAAATTGGTGTGAAATCAACAGCAGTACTGTTTGGTCGTTTTGATAAATTAATCATTGGTACTTTGCAATTCGTTATGCTGGTAATTCTCGTATCGGTTGGTTGCATAGTGAATTTAGGGGGAATGTATTACTGGACAGTATTATTGGCAGGAGCGCTCTTTATCTATCAACAAAAATTGATTTCTGACCGTCAGCGGGAGTCGTGTTTTCAGGCATTCATGAACAATAATTACGTTGGTTTTATTTTGTTCCTCGGTATTCTTTTCAGTTATGTTTTTTAAGAGAACGGGCGTTAGCACCGCCCGTTAATCTTCTCTTTTTCAGAACGATCAGCTTAAGAATAATTCTATTCAGAATGTCAAAGCGTTATTCCTGATTTTCATTTGCTGGTTTGTGGTCATTGTACTCAGGAGGCATGCTGACACTCTCAATGGTCAAACGGATCTCTGGAGACATTAATTCACTCAATACCTGATAAAGAGCATGGGCACTTATGGTGACCATGTTACCGTTATCGTGGATATAACCTTCTTCACGCAGCGTATTCACTGAGCAAGCGAAAACCGCTTTATCAAAGAATTCCGGCGCATTGATTCCATGTAACACGGATAAACGTTGCGCCAGCATCCGGCTCTCTTTCTCCAATGTACCTCGGCTGATATCGGGAGTTGCATTCAATAGAGAAAGCGTGATGGCATAGCGTTGTAATGTTTCCCGGATACCTGCTGCCAACAATTGTAATGGACGGATACGCGCAGGATTGAGTACCAGTATCTCCTGCTCTTTATTACAAACCAGGCATTGACGCGCCAGTTCATCAATCAATGTATTAACCACATCAGGCAACTCTTTCTTGCTATAGCGCATGAAAAGTTCTTGCTTAAGCAGAGGATAAATCAGTTGTACCTGCCTAAGCAGTTCACTGCGGCTGATACGGCGGTGATGCATCACAATGCTGGAAATCAAAGATGGCAGGATCAACAGATGTTGGATGTTGTTGCGATAATAGGTCATCAATACCGCATTTTCGCGAGGCAGGATAATAATATCCCCAAGACTGTCTTTTTCGACCTCAAACTTATTCATCCGTAAAGCATGATCCAACAGTTCTTCCGCTGTTTTATTCGGTACTGTGACATCATTTGCGTAAGAAGCATTGCGCAACAATTGCATATAGCAGTCTAATTGCTCAATCAACTGTTCACGAGTAAGTGCTCGCTGACGTGATGACAATAAAGCCGTGCTACATAGATTAATTGCATTTGCGGCTGCGGAGTTATTGATATTAACCATAATATTGCCAGCCAGCTTACTAACAGTTGGTGTCAACCATGCCGGGCGCTGCGCTTCTATTGGATCGATAGAATCACGCCATTCCGGAACATGCTGATTCAGATATTGTACTAATGGGATTGGTTCGCCGAAGTTCACATACCCTTGCCCCAGATTACGTAGTTTACGTAACCCGCGAACCATCTGGAAAAATCCTTCTTTTTCTTTAGTTGCGCCCCGTAACTCTTTGGCATAAGTCGCAACCTCCATCACATGTTCATAACCGATATAGATTGGCACAACGGTGATAGGGCGTGATTCTCCGCGCAGCATTGCTTGTAATGTCATCGAAAGTGTGCCGGTTTTCGGATCAAGCAGGCGGCCTGTCCTGGAACGACCTCCTTCGACAAAATATTCAACAGAATAACCACGAGAAAACAGTTCTCCCAGATATTCGCGGAAAATTGTCGAATAGAGTTTGTTGCCTTTAAAAGTGCGGCGGATAAAGAACGCACCAAGGCGGCGGAATATTGGCCCTGCTGGCCAGAAATTCAGGTTAATACCGGCTGCAATATGTGGTGGAACCAGCCCCTGATGATAAAGCACGTAAGAAAGCAGCAGATAATCCATATGGCTGCGATGACATGGAACATAGACCAGCTCATGACCATCTTGAGCCAATTGGCGGGTCCGTTCGGCATTATGGACATTGATGCCCTGATAGAGGCGATTCCACGTCCAGCTCAAAACACGGTCTGTTATGCGTACAGTTTCATAGGAGAAATCCGCTGCAATCTCTTCCAGCATATTGATAGCATTCTGTTTTGCTTTCTCTGGCGAAATTTTCTTGCTACGGGCTTCATCGGCAATGGCTTTTTCAATGGCTTTGGATGCCAGTAACTTTCTGAACAGATCCTGTCGGGCAGGTAAACGTGGCCCGACTGCTGCCAGACGTTGACGGGAATAGTGGATCCGTGCAACACGGGCAAGTTTATTGGCAATAATCGTATCCGTACCATGATCATTAGCTATACTGCGCAATGAAACAGGCGTGGAGAAACGTACGAAACTATCCCGACCGAGCCACAGGATTGCAAAAAACTTCTGGATCCCATTGAGAAGTCGCAACTGTGGTGCTGTATTTGTTTCTTGCCCTTCACGTCCTGGGGAACGTCCAAACATCACGGAAACGGGCACCATCTGAATATCCAGATTAGGATTATTGCGATGTAAGTCCAGATAAGAATGAAAAATCTTTACAGACTCATGCTTAGGCGCATAACAGCGGAACACACGTGGGCCGTCATCAATAAAAACACAACTTGGGAGCTGTGCATCATCAATATCCAAAGGGGTTAAAGGATCTGGTAGATCTTGAGCCAGACATTGTTGACGCAAGGTCAATAAGTCGGCTTTTGAATGATACGGGAGCACATACAAAATAGGCCGGGTCGTATCAAGACTCAATTCTTGAATGGGAGCCGTTGGAATAAGCTTACTTTTTACTAAAAGTTTTATCGGAAAATTCAATAACTTGTAATATATTTTACGCCAAGCTGACATAACTGCTTTAAGCCTCTTATTAGCAATGCGTCGCAAGCATACCAGAAACAGATTTTGAGATCTGTGGAAATAAGATAATAATAAGAACTAAAAGTTATATTATCTTAAAACTATTATGATTATTGAAGAAAATTTTTATGGCGAATCAATCAACAGGCTTGAGCCGTATTATTAAAGCAGTGAGGTATTCAGCAAAAGGTATTAAAGCCGCGTGGCAGAATGAGGCTGCATTTCGACAAGAGGTAATTTTAGCTGTCTTAGCGATTATTGTGGTGTTTTCCTTTGATTTTGGCCTGCTTGAGAGACTTTTTCTCATTAGCTCTGTCATATTGGTGGTTATTGTTGAAGTGCTAAATAGTGCAATTGAGGCCGTGGTTGATCGAATCGGCAGTGAATATCACGAATTGTCAGGGCGGGCAAAAGATATGGGCTCTGCCGCAGTATTTTTAGCTGTTATTTTGGCACTATCCATTTGGATAACAATCATTGGGTCGCATTTTATACGCTAAGGTGATTTATTTTTCATCAAAATTCGTTATTTAGTCGCTTTTACATTCTGATAGGTTCCCAATTCAATTTTAGCTGTATATACTCACAGTCAGACTGTATAAACAAACAGGGGGCGAAATGAAAGCATTAACTGCCAGGCAGCAACAGGTTTATGACTTGGTGCGTGACCATATTTCTCAAACGGGTATGCCACCGACACGTGCTGAGATTGCAGCACGCCTTGGTTTTCGTTCACCTAACGCAGCAGAAGAGCATTTAAAGGCACTGGCGCGTAAAGGGGTGATAGAAATTGTCGCTGGTGCTTCCAGAGGTATCCGTTTGCTGCTTGAAGAGGAAGATGAAGGTACGGGATTACCACTAATCGGTCGTGTTGCTGCTGGTGAACCACTATTGGCTCAGGAACACATCGAAAGCCATTACAAAGTGGATCCGGAATTATTTAAACCAAATGCTGATTTTCTATTGCGTGTTCGTGGTATGTCAATGAAAGATATCGGTATTATGGATGGTGATTTGCTTGCTGTGCATAAAACGCAGGATGTTCATAACGGGCAAGTTATCGTGGCTCGGATTGAAGATGAAGTCACAGTAAAACGCTTTAAACAAACAGGAAACAGAATTGAACTGATTGCTGAGAATCCTGAATTTGAGCCTATCGTTGTGGATTTACGAGAACAGAATTTTACCATTGAAGGATTGGCAGTTGGCGTTATTCGTAACGGGGATTGGTTCTGATTGTAAAAGCGGATAATTACACTTTGCCATTTTGGGCGGTCATTTTTCATTATCCCAGCGAATAAAACGTTTATCTGGGAACTTGGAAATTAATAAACTTATCAGTGATGACCGCCTAATAAAACGGACTTTAAAACTTATTCCGTACAGGAATTCATTTCATGGCAGGAAGAGCACAAGCCGTGAACTTCTATTACACTATGCCGCAGATGAAATCCTGCATCTTGTGCTAAATTTTGTATAGCTGATTCAATATCTTTAGCATCTCGTTCGGTAACAGAACCACAGTTATCGCAAAGAAACATAGCTGATGTATGACAAGGTTGTTCAAAATGATGACAAATCACATAGCTATTCGTAGATTCTATTTTGTGGACAAAACCCTGTTCCAGTAAAAACTCCAACCCTCGATAGACCGTTGGCGGTTTTGCCTGTGGCTCAGCTTCACGGAGCAGATCCAGCAAATCATAGGCACTTATTGCACCTGGTTGTGCTGAAATTAAACGCAGAATTTCAAGGCGTTGAGGTGTCAAACGAACCCCTCGCGACAGGCAGATTGCCTCAGCCCGTGTCAGTAACTTTTTTTGGTTGATAGTTTTCATTACATCCTTCACACTCAGCATATGCCAATGGTTGTAATGTTATCATGTTTTTTCAATTCATAGCTGAAATCTACTTAATGGCCATGGCCCTATCATTCTTTTTGATTATCAATTAATAAATTAGTTTTCTTGGCTTTTGGGGTAGAGACTATGATTGTTAAATTGAGTTATTTACCAAATAGCTAAGCCAGCAATAACAACACCAATTTTCTATAGAGCTATTGAAATAGACCTTTAATTATGACTTTTTAAATATGATAAATAAAAATATTTCATTATCGTATTTTAATAAAAAATAAGTACTGTTTGTTATTGTTTTAATTAACCTCAGTGCTGCTTAAGCAGCGCTAAGGTTATTTATGCAATAGATCTCCAACCGTTAAATCTTCGGTATCATTCTGTGTGGGCCATCAGATTTGACACCAACGGTGCAGCGATAACGAATAGTACCATCTGCTTGAGGGCGTTTTTCTATGGTATAGTAGGCCATTATTTACCTCTCAGTCACCAGTACACCATTTGGTGTGGTGTACTGGATGGTGTACCAATAATCTCAAAATAGCCTAAAATGCACGAAAATATACAGACACAAAAATGTAGTGAATTCACTGAAATACAAAATGGAGGCGGGAAATTCAAACCTTCCCGCTTTTCCGTAGCACCGATGTTAGATTGGACTGACCGTCATTGCCGTTATTTCCATCGCCTGCTAAGTAAAGAAGCGCTGCTTTACACAGAAATGGTTACCACAGGCGCAATTATTCATGGCAAAGGGGACTATCTGGCTTATAACGAGCAAGAGCATCCATTGGCATTGCAATTGGGGGGCAGTGAACCGCAGGCATTGGCGCACAGTGCTAAGATCGCACAAGAGCGTGGTTACGATGAAATTAATTTGAATGTCGGTTGTCCGTCTGATCGTGTACAGAATGGTCGTTTTGGTGCCTGCCTGATGGGAGAAGCTACGCTGGTAGCCGATTGTGTCAAGGCGATGCAGGACGTGGTAGATATTCCTGTCACAGTTAAAACCCGTATCGGTATTGATGAGCAGGATAGCTACGAGTTTTTGTGTGATTTTATTGATACTGTCATGAAAAACAGTGAGTGTGATCATTTTGTGATCCATGCTCGCAAAGCGTGGTTGTCTGGTTTGAGTCCAAAAGAAAACCGCGAAATTCCGCCTTTGGATTATCCACGGGTCTATCAATTGAAAAAAGATTTTCCACAACTAACAATTTCCATTAATGGTGGAATTAAGTCATTGGAAGAAGCGAAGCAGCATTTACAGCATGTTGATGGTGTGATGATTGGACGGGAGGCTTACCAAAATCCATCTATTCTGGCGAAGGTCGACCGTGAATTATTTGACCAAACCGCTCCCGTGACAGATACCGTTGAGGTGGTGAAGGCACTTTATCCTTATATCGAACAAGAATTGTCAAAAGGCACTTATTTAGGGCACATTACCCGCCATATTTTGGGTATTTTTCAGGGAATTCCCGGTGCACGTCAATGGCGTCGTCATTTGAGTGAGAATGCACATAAACCTGGTGCTGACATTATGGTTGTTGAAAAAGCATTGGAAATGGTAACAGAGCGGATGTAATCCGCTCAGGCGCTTTGTTCAAAATGGGAATCACGGTATCAACAAACTGGAACCGTGGGTTGCTCGGCTTTCCAGTATCTGGTGTGCTCTTATCGCTTCGCTTAGTGGAAACTTCTGATTTTCTCGAACATCTACATTGATTTTACCGCTGGCAATAAAATCAAACAGGATTTTGCTGGCTTCAGTCAACTCCTTATGTGTAGTGATATAACCATTAAGGGAAGGTCGGGTAAGAAATAGTGAACCTTTCTGATTGAGAAGTCCGACATTCACTCCTGTTACTGGTCCTGAAGCGTTACCGAAACTGACCATCAATCCTCTGGGGGCTAAGGAATCAAGTGAATCCAGCCACGTAGCCTGACCAACAGAATCATAAACCACATCAACTTTTTTCCCGTCAGTAAGTTCCAAAACACGTTCCACAATATTTTCACGATTATAATTGATGGTCTGCCATGCACCCGCAGCTTTGGCAAGGTTGGTTTTTTCGTCTGAACCGACTGTTCCAATCAATTTCGCACCTAATGCTTTTGCCCATTGGCAGGCAATCAAACCGACACCACCGGCTGCGGCATGGAATAGGAAAGTGTCACCTGCTTGAACCTTGTGTGTCTTATAGAACAGATAATAAACTGTTAGTCCTTTTAAAAGAGAAGCAGCCGCCTGTTCAAATGAAATTGCATCCGGCAGGATAGCTAATTTGCTGGCGGGAACATTATGTACGTCACTGTATGCGCCCAAACCGGATTGAGCATATGCCACACGATCTCCAACTTTGATGTATGACACATTTGAGCCAACTTTTGTGACAACGCCAGCGGCTTCCGTCCCTAATCCACTGGGAAGACCTGCTGGTGGGTAGAGGCCACTACGTACATAGGTATCAATATAATTGATTCCAATAGCTTTATTCTCAATCTGTATTTCATCAGGTGCAGGATCAGTAGGCGTAAATTCACAATATCGGAGTACTTCTGGGCCGCCAGTGGCGGAAAATTCGATGTGTTTTGCCATGGTAACTCTCTCATTCTTTAAGAAATATTGGGAACAACCTCGCACGTTTGTAATGGAATCGCTGTAAACGGCGATAATATCCCCGAAATCATTGCAGACTATATTTACTTTTTGTTTTGAAGTTTGTCCATGATTATTATTTTTATATAAATATCAAATAATTAATAAATCATTCAACTGTATGTTGTTACAGTGTTTATTGACGTTTTTCTGCTTTTGCAGCACACTTCGTATAAATATTTGTATAAATATATTGGGTGATCATGGCTGCCGAACTAAACAAGCTCAGTGACAAAAAACTTAAAACCCTGCAAGGAAGAGAAAGAGACAATATTGAGTTTTTTGCCGATGGTGCTGGACTGAGTGCCAAAGCATCTAAAGTTGGTGGTATTAGTTGGGTTTTTACCTATCGGCTTGATGGCAAGAAGTTAAACCGCCTTACCATTGGGCGCTATCCTGATATGCCTCTCAAACAAGCCCGTGAAACGCGGGATAAATGTCGTAACTGGTTGGCATCCGGTAAAGATCCCAAGCTTCAATTTAACTTAGTGATGCAGAAATCATTAAAACCAGTCACTGTAAAAGACGCTATCGAATATTGGATAGAGCACTACGGCAGAGAAAATCGAGTCAATATTGATACCCTCATTCTTCAATTAGAAAAACATATTTATCCTTATATTGGTGAAATGGCATTACCTGACTGTGAAACAATATATTGGCTACAATGCTTTGATAGAATGAAAAAGAAAGCTCCGGTGGCTGCTGGTTCTGTATTTCAATTGTGCAAGCAAGCTTTAAAATTTTGCTGGGTAAGAAGGTATGCAGTTAGCCATGTATTGGATGATTTAACTATTCAGGATATTGGAAAAAAACAAAATAAAGGCCAGCGATATTTAGAAGATAATGAACTTGGTCAATTATGGGACTCCATAAATACAGGTATTTACCTACCTTATTATAATAATTTATTGAAAATTTTGGTTGTATTTGGTTGTCGGACACGGGAGATCAGGTTATCTAAATGTTCAGAATGGAATTTGAATTCTATGTTATGGACGGTCCCAAAAGAAAATAGCAAGACAGGTGAGAAAATCATTCGTCCAATACCAGAATACATGAAGCCATTTTTAATGAATATTATTCACCAAAACCATAAAAGTGGTTATCTCTTAGGGGAAATTAAAAAACTTGAAGCAGTCGCACAATATGGCAGAAAAATATGGAAAAAATTAGAGCATGGTGAGGAATGGTCTTTGCATGATTTAAGGCGAACGTTTGCAACTAAATTAAATGATATAGGCATCGCACCTCATGTAGTTGAGCAACTGTTAGGCCATGCATTGTCGGGCATTATGGCGATATACAACAAGAGTCAATACCTGCCAGAGAAGCTGGACGCCTTAAACAAATGGTGTGAGCGACTGGATGTATTAGCGGGCAATTATGAAAATGTGGTTATATTAAAAGCAGCTCAATAATAGGAATTAATGAGTTTGATGATGAGCATGATAATTGTGATATATACGTAACAAATGTGGATTTCTTTCGTAATAATTTCTGGTAAGTAAAATACCCTCACAAAAACAATTAAACAGTGAGGGTTGTTGTGCTTTAATAAATTCGGACATTTTGGTAAAGGAATAGAATGACTTTAATTAAGGTGTCTTTATGAAACGAAAATCGCCCCAAAAATTTACTGATAACTTTAAAAGAGAAGCTGTCAATCTGGTTGTTGAACAGGGTTATACCTGGCCATCGTGATGGATTTATACTCGCGGCGTATCGTGGGATGGCAGATGTCAACGGAGATAGATACGACCCTGATCAGCCAGGCCTTAACGAAAGCGTATCACTTACGCCAGCCGTCAAAAGGCTGTGTTTTTCACAGTGATAGAGGCAGCCAATAGACAAGCCAGCCATATCGGAATCTGCTCGACAGTTATGATATGAGAGCGAGTCAGGGGGATGTGGGGGCCTGTTGGGATAATGCAGTCGTTGAACGTTTCTTTGGCAGTTTAAAACCTGATTGGCTCTTCAAAATTCATCATGAAAATCAGGCGGAGATGAAAAAAGATGTGCTGGATTATCTGCATTATTACAATTTAACGCGATTACACACGGCTAATAATGATTTAACTCCTGTGGAATATGAAATGGCCTTCGTAAAAATGTCCGATTTTTCTTGAGCAGAACACACCAGCGTAGTTTGCTGGTTTTGGATACTCGCACCAATGATCCAGCTTCTTCCCTTTATCGAAAACTTGGCTTTGTTGAAGTCGGGGAAATTCCAAATTATGTTATTAATTCTACTGGTGAATTTTCAGCAACAACCTATTTCTATAAGTTGATTTGAATTCTTTGATAATCAAAGGGAAAAGCCCTGAGTTAAAAACTCAGGGCTTACAAATTCTGGCGGTGCGGACGGGACTCGAACCCGCGACCCCCGGCGTGACAGGCCGGTATTCTAACCAACTGAACTACCGCACCGCAGGGTGTTCTGGTTGAGAACGGGGTGGATAATACGAGCCTCCGCACAATCCGTCAATCGTTTTTTATAATAAAATAGTGCACTTGCACGGTTTTTCACCTTAATGGCAAATTAATCCCCACTTATCATACTCTCAGTCAATGTAATTGTTCAGGTTCTGTTCGCCACAGGCAACTTCCCCCTTTCTTTTGTACCAGATCCAAACGGGATTCATGCTGAATCAATTCCTCATCAGAAGCATAAATAACTCTCAACCCCGCCTGAGGGCGAGTGATTTTTTGAATTTCTGCAACCTGCGCATTGTTGGATACTTCCCCTTCCATCGAAAAAACCAGTGATGTCTGACCGCCAGTCATTGCCAGATAGACATCAGCCAGAATTTCGGCATCGAGTAATGCCCCATGAAGAGTACGCTTCGAATTATCAATATGGTAACGATCGCATAACGCATCAAGGTTATTACGTTTACCGGGGAAAAGCTGCCTTGCCAGCATCAAACTATCCGTAATCGTGCAAAATTCCGCGGTTGGCGGAATATCACGATTAAGTTTGCTGAACTCATAATCCATAAAGCCAATATCAAACGTCGCGTTGTGAATGATCAGCTCAGCACCACGGATAAATTCAATAAATTCATCAGCAATATCAGCAAATTTGGGTTTATCCAGCAAAAATTCATCACTGATACCATGAACCTCAAACGCTTCCGGATCAACCAAGCGTTCAGGTTTAATATAGATATGGAAATGACGCCCTGTAAGGCGGCGGTTGATCACTTCCACCGCTCCGATTTCAATGATGTTATGCCCCTCGTAGTGAATTCCCAGTTTATTCATACCGGTTGTTTCGGTATCGAGGACGATTTGACGGGTAATTGCAGTGCTCATAGTGTTTTTTTGTGTCAGACTTAGAGTTTTGATTGAAGATAATATAGGAAGAGTCTACCAAATATGAGCAAACAGGTAGAAATTTTCACCGATGGTTCTTGCCTCGGTAATCCCGGCCCTGGTGGATATGGTGTTTTACTTCGTTATAAACAAAAGGAAAAAAACCTAAGTAAAGGCTACTTCCGCACAACCAACAACCGAATGGAACTTATGGCCGCTATTATCGGGCTGGAAGCACTCAAAGAACCCTGTAAAGTCATTCTGACCACCGATAGCCAATATGTTCGCCAGGGTATTACTCAATGGATCCACAACTGGAAAAAACGTGGCTGGAAAAAAGCAGACAAATCTCCCGTGATCAATGTTGATCTGTGGCAACGACTGGATAAAGCCATTTCATCCCATGATATTGACTGGCGTTGGGTTAAAGGGCATACAGGCCATCGGGAAAATGAATTATGTGATGAATTGGCTCGCACAGCAGCGAACTCCCCGACTCAAAATGATGATGGCTATATCGAAAATGAAAACTGACCTATAAGAAATTAATAGCGTTGGTGAAAATTTTTCGCTGCCCCTAACGCATTACTGAATTTAGGTTTCAACAATCTGGCCCGCATGGGATTGATAGTTAAAGGTATTGTCCGCTTGCGGGCAATAATCACATTCAGACAACCAAACAGTGATGTCGTCTGCTCATAGAAACTATTTCCACTCTTCCACGGTAAGACATGGAAATTAGCATGGTAAAGCACTTCATAGTTAAGCAAGCGAAGCCAGTCCAATTGACGAAAACTGGAAAACATTTGGGCACGATGGGCACGATAAGTTTGCCTGCGACATACAGGTGAAATCACTTTTCTCAGCCCTAATAAACTTATTGGATTAAAACCAGAAATGATCAACCAGCCGTCATCAATCATAATCCGATCCACTTCCCGAAGCAGCCAATGAGGATCAACGCTATAAGTCAACATATGAGCCAATAAACAGGCATCAACGGATTTCGCTTCGAAAGGAAGATAATGAGGATCAGCAATCACATCCATACCTTCGCCTGCCAATCCTACATTGACCTGGTGGCTGATTAGGCAAGAGCGACTGTCAATTTCTGCACTTAAATTACCGACCTTAACGAAATGAAAGCCAAAAATTTTTGGCCACCACGGTTCCAATTGACGTTCCAAAGCGACACGGTAATATTCTCCCCAAGGTAACTCAGCCCAAGATTCAGGAGGAGTTATTTGTTTGATTACATGTACTGATTGCATGTCATCTTCCTTTCAACCTACAAAGCTATTGTTAAAATGAGGCATATAATGAAGCTTATCAGGCTCCCCGCCCTTTCAGATAACTATATTTGGTTACTTTGTGATGAAGACAAACGTTGTGTCGTTATCGATCCTGCTGAATCACACCCCGTCATGGAAATTTTAACAGCTAACCAACTTATCCCCGTTGCTATCTTGCTAACACACCATCACTACGACCATGTTGGTGGTGTCGCTGGCTTGTGTAAACAATATCCTGAATTACCTGTGTATGGTCCAGAAGAGACCCGAAGTAAAGGGGCAACCCATATTATCCATGAACATGATGTCATTGATATTGGTCATTTCTCTTTCCAGATTATAGCATTACCGGGTCATACACTTGGTCACATCGCTTTCTATCAGGCACCTTACCTGTTTTGTGGAGATACCCTGTTTTCAGGAGGTTGTGGCAGACTATTCGAAGGTACGGCTGAACAAATGTTTTCTTCTCTTGAAAAAATCGCATCGCTACCCGATGACACATTAATTTGTTGTGCTCATGAATATACCGCCACAAATTTGAAATTTGCGCGATCAGTATTACCTGAAAATCAAACAATTCACGATTATTATAAAAAAATTATTGAGTTACGCGAAAACAATCAAGCGACAGTGCCCACTACTTTACAGACAGAGAGGAAAATTAACGTTTTCCTAAATTGTCACGATCTTGATTTACAAAAAAATATCGGTATCAAACCTAATTCAATACCACTTTCTTCTGTTTTTCAGCAATTAAGGGCTTATAAAGATCGATTTTGATTTTGTTGGGTTGTCTTCTACGTAATAGGTCAGTATGATTGCTCACCTTTTAGGCATACATCAAAAGAAAATATGAAGACAAAAGCGATCTTGTTCGCGTCTGTCTTGCTTGCCGGGTGTCAATCGGGTTTCCAACCAAAGTCTCCCTCCCAGCAGCATGCACAGAAAATGTCTTCGACTAATCAAAAAATAGAAGGTATTGCAGAGCCAGACGAGACTGCAAACTGGAAGGTGAGTCCGACAGCCCAACAAGATTTGTGGGGACATATCCGTGATGAGTTGAAGATGGAAATTCCTGACAATAACAGGGTACGTGAACAACAAAATTATTATCTGAAACACAAGAGCTATCTCCAAAATGTGGCGTTACGAGCAGAGCCATATATATATTGGATCGTTGAACAGATTGATCAACGAAATATGCCCATGGAAGTGGTCTTACTTCCCATAGTGGAGAGTGCTTTTAATCCCCATGCTACATCTTACGCCAAAGCAGCGGGTTTGTGGCAAATCATTCCCAGTACAGGCCGCCATTATGGCTTGACACAGGATAAGTGGTACGATGCTCGTCGTGATGTCGCTGCATCCACAACCGCAGCTTTAGATATTCTTGAACGTTTGAACGTGCGCTTTAATGGGGATTGGTTATTAACTATCGCAGCTTATAACAGTGGCGAAGGCCGGATCATACGTGCAATCAAAGAAAATCAGTCGCGGGGGAAACCAACAGATTTTTGGTCATTAGCATTACCTCGTGAAACCATGCACTACGTTCCCAAGGTACTGGCGCTCAGTAATGTTATTCGTCACAACGAAAAATTTGACCTTAAATTGCCAAAACCCAACAATCAACAGGCTCTTGCCAAAGTTGAAGTAGGGCAACAAATCACATTATCACAAGCTGCTGAGTTATCCGGGTTATCACTGACTTCCATCAAAACCTATAACCCTGGCTATAAGCAAGGTATGACATCTCCCTATGGGCCACATTACATTATGTTGCCGAAAGAGAATGCCAGCCAGCTTAAACACTCACTGGCAGATGAAAATGTTTTAAAAAATATCCGTCTGGCCGTTGCCAGAAATATTCGTCAGCTACAACAACAGAATCATTACACTGTCCGTTCTGGTGATACGTTATCAGCAATTGCAAAACGTTTTAAGACATCTCACCATCAGCTACAAAGGTTAAATGGCTTGAAGACGGCTAATAGACTCAGGGTTGGACAAGTTTTGAAGGTTCATACTAGCGATTCTGTTACGTATCAGGTTCGCAAAGGTGATTCCTTTGCCAGCATCGCCAAGCGGCATGGTGTGAATCTTAATGATCTGATGAATTGGAATAAAAACATCAAGATCAAAGACATTAAACCCGGTATCGCTCTGACGCTTTATATTAACTGATTTATCTTATCCACCAGTGTATAGTTTCCTGCCTTTCAGGCAGGGAGTTTTTGCTATTTAAAGCAAATTAACACATACCGTTATTAAAATAGTTTGAATACCATAACAAAAGTTCAACCGTCTCTAAAATTGAGAAATTTTTTAACAAGAATACGCTGCTTTGTTGTGTTACACAGCAGAGCAGCATATTTGCCGATTTTTCTGTTCAGACGATCCCGCTTAAGTTCTCAACCCTCTGCCCGACTCGATCAAATACCAAGCTAATAAGTAAAAACCGAGAATAAATATACCTAACATACCTAATGTCATTACCAGAGACACATCCGCAATACCGAGGAAACCATAGCGAAATCCACTGACCATATAAACGATTGGATTTAGCTTCGATACCATCTGCCAAAATTCAGGCAGTAAAGTCAGGGAATAAAATACACCCCCCAAATAGGTTAATGGCGTCAGAACAAAAGTCGGAATGATACTGATATCATCGAAGGTTTTCGCAAAAATGGCATTTAACAAGCCAGCTAATGAAAATAAGATCGATGTTGCCAGTAGGGTTATTACGACCATTCCCCACGAATGAAGATGTAACGGCACAAAAAGCAAAGAAACCAGTGTAACTAAAATGCCCACACATACACCACGAGCCACTCCACCGCCGACAAACCCGGCTATAATGACATGTGTTGGCACAGGTGCAACCAGCACTTCTTCAATACTACGCTGGAACTTAGCACCAAAAAAGGAAGAAGAGACGTTTGAATATGAGTTGGTGATCACAGACATCATAATCAGACCGGGAACAATAAACTGCATATATGCTACGCCCCCCATTTCTCCAATACGGGAACCCACTAGATTGCCAAAAATGACAAAATAGAGAGACATAGTAATCACTGGTGGTAGCAAAGTTTGTACCCAAATACGACCAAAGCGAGTAACTTCTTTGATCCAGATAGTTTTCAATGCCACCCAGTATAGTTGGATCATTGACGAGCTCCTTGGCTATTATTTGTCAACCCAATAAACAGCTCTTCCAGACGATTCGCTTTATTACGCATGCTGTTAATTTGGATACCCTGCATACTCAATTGGGAAAAAATATCATTTAATCCCTGCCCACGTTTCACATCCACTTCTAATATGGAGGTATCCACCAAACGATAGCCATAACCCTGAAGGACTGGCATATTTCTTTTCGGTGCTAAATCGAATAAGAACGTTTCCAGTTCCAGTTGGCTGAGTAAATCCTTCATGCTGGTATTTTCCACCAACTCACCATTCTGAATAATGCCAATATTACGGCAGAGCATTTCAGCCTCTTCCAGATAGTGAGTTGTCAGGATGATAGTCGTTCCCTGTGCATTCAACGTTTTCAGAAATTCCCACATAGAACGACGTAGTTCAATATCCACGCCAGCAGTAGGTTCATCTAAAATTAATAAATTCGGCTCGTGTATCAAAGCACGGGCAATCATTAGACGGCGTTTCATACCTCCTGATAAACGGATTGCCCGTTCATTGCGTTTGCCCCATAGGTCCAGTTGTGACAGATAGTTTTCTGCTCTGCTTTGCGCCACATCGCGTGGTACACCGTAATATCCCGCCTGATTCAATACAATCTGAATCACTGTTTCAAATGGATTGAAATTAAATTCCTGCGGCACTAAACCCAACTGACGTTTGGCATTGACCAGATCCGTATCAATATCGTAACCAAATACGTTGACCTTACCGCTACTTTTATTAACCAAAGAACTGATGATGCCGATGGTAGTCGATTTTCCTGCACCATTTGGCCCCAAAAGCGCGTAGAAATCACCAGCTTCTACACGTAGATCAATCCCACGCAATGCTTTCACTCCACCTTTATAGGTCTTCGTGAGCTGAGTTAACTCTAATGCATAAGCCATAAGTCAAAAACACCTTTATTCTTTGCTATTTTTGAATGCAAGATAGAGATTATGCCATTATTTTCCCTATACTTCTTTTCAATGATAGGGATCAAAGCAAAAACATTACTCAATTAAATATTAAATTCTCAATTAATGTTGTATATGATTCTATCTCAAAAATGTTGCCAGGCTATTAGTCATGATGAGAAAAATTGAAGAGCTGTTTGCCAGGAACAAGCAGTGGTCTAAATCCGTAAATGAAGAAAACCCGCATTTCTTCAATGAATTATCAAAAGCACAAAAGCCCCACTTTCTATGGATAGGCTGTTCTGATAGCCGTGTACCCGCTGAAAAGCTTATCGATGCCGCACCGGGTGATCTTTTCGTTCACCGGAATGTGGCGAACCTTGTTATACACACCGATTTAAATTGTTTATCCGTTGTACAGTATGCTGTCGATGTTTTACAGGTTGAGCATATTATCATCTGTGGTCACTACGGATGCGGTGGTATTGAAGCGGCAGTAGACGGTACTGAATTAGGCTTAATCAACAACTGGCTGCTCCACGTTCGTGATTTGTGGTACAAACACAGTTCAATGCTTGGCGAGTTGCCGCCTAATGATCGACTGAATCGTTTATGCGAACTAAATGTTATTGAACAGGTTTATAACCTTGGTCATTCAACCATTATGCAGTCAGCGTGGAAACGGGGGCAAAAAGTGATGATCCACGGTTGGGTATACGGTTTGAAGGATGGTGAACTATATGATCTGGATATTACCGCAGACAGCCGGGAAAAATTGGAACTAAATTACCGCCAGGCAATCTCCAAGCTGGCTAATAAAAAGTAACAAATTTCTGTAAAAATGAATGGCAGCTAAAACTGCCATTTACTTACTGCACCAATGCTCTTGTGCATTAGCACAAGAATTTACTCTTCCAACAGAATAACATGGCCGATATAAGGCAGATGGCGATAGCGCTGAGCATAGTCAATGCCATAACCAACCACGAATTTATCTTCAATCGAGTAACCAATCCATTCAACTGGCACATCAACTTCACGACGGGATGGCTTGTTCAGTAACGTACAAATTGCCAACGAGTTTGGTTCACGCAGGGCTAGGATTTCACGTATTTTATTTAGTGTATTGCCTGAATCGATAATATCTTCAACGATCAACACATCTTTACCACGAATATCTTCATCCAGATCCTTTAGGATTTTCACATCGCGGGTAGAGCTCATTCCATTACCATAGCTGGACGCTGTCATAAAATCCACTTCGTGAGAAACCTGAATTTCACGGCATAAATCCGCCATGAAAATAAACGATCCTCTTAACAAGCCAACCAATACCAGTTCACGACCACTATTGCGATAATGCTCTGTAATCTGTTGCCCCAGTTCAGCAATGCGTCGTCTAACCTCCTGCTCGGAGATCATTACTTCTACAATATGTTTCAATTTTCACATACCCATTTGTTTTAAAACAATAAACTCATCTTTAATTATGTTGATAAATCACCAATATTGATACACCGAGTGATATACAGTTAGTCGCACAAAGACGGACACATAAACAAACATGAGAACAAAATATTTGCGGAGTATACCAGAAGGTATCGATTGCGGTAAAAGAGGAAGCTGGGTTTTCAAATGGAACTGATTATTTTTATGATTTATCCCGAACCTTGCGTTCAATCAATCGACCATACGAATCAAGATAGCGACTAGGCCAGATTTATGAGGGATGTATTTCGAGCAAGATGATCTTGCTACTCTGCGCTTAAGGCAAACACGATAAATCTTCCACATGTCAAAATATATAAAAATGCAAATAGTCCAAATAAAAACGGGTTAATTACATAAATTAACCCGCACATATTTATAATCTCATTAATTTAGTCTTTTACAGGTATCAAATCTGCATCCCAAGCCTCAAATTCATCCGTATTTGAGGTGTTGTTACATGAAGAACACAAAGGAAGTATATATTCTCTATTACCATCCCCGCTTCTGATTACATGCCCTCCAATATCAGCAGAACCGCTGCATCTACGAGATTCACATTCTTCAGCCTTCTTGCCTTTTTTATTCTCCCAGAAATCTAACCAGCTATTATAACCAGTAGGAGGATTTTTATTGTTTTTCACTTTAATATAACTCATTCTATTACCCTTTGATTTTTATGAAAATAATTAACTTCGCTGAGCAGCGATAGATTATTAAATTCTACCCAGTGATAATTAGATAATTAAACTTATGTTTTCTCAATGAAAAATAAGCGTTCTATATGATAACCATATAAAATAAAAAGTTAATACACATGCTTATATAAAAATAAACTTTATGACATTAGTCTCAATTCAAGGAGCTGGGAATTACCTAACCAAATAATTTATTTTTTGAATTTTTTACCCTATTGACATTTTCAGTGTTTTCTAAATTACAAATAAAATGAGTTATAAAAAATTAAATTTACTTCTTAAATAAAAACCATTGTGTAATAATAAAACTTCACTAATATTTTATATTATCCTTCTCAATTTGTGGTTGTCGTGGAAAAATAAAAGATTATCTATACTCCACTGAATAATGCTAATCGCTGCTTCTGCTCTTCACTCAAGATAAATGCAATCTCTTCATGTTTAATCTGCCATGTGCCAAATCTAATCGTATTTATTTTAACCTACTTTTAAGATACAAGGGCATCTCATGATAGATGAAATCGGCGTAGTAACGGGATTCACGTTGACACCTGCTAATGTCAGTGAGCGCAAAGCAAGCTGGGATGTGGTCGGCCCGATAAAAGGCTATTTGCTCGGTGACAAAGGGTATTTAGGCGTTGAGTTTAAACAGGAAATGAATAAATCGGGTATTGAAATAATTACGCCAGTGCGTGCCAATATGGATGATCCCGTCCCCAAAGAAACGAGAAAGTGTATTAATGCCAAACGCCGTCTAATTGAAACCGTGATTGGTCAACTTGCCGGACAATTTGCTATCGAGAAGTGCTGGGCGCGAGATCTATGGCACTTGAGTAATCGAATAGCCAGAAAACTGCTTTCTCATACATTGGGCATTTTTGCTCATTTTAAACAAGGTAAAAGACAACGCGACTGGCTTCAATAAGCTAACGTTATAAGGTGTTAAAGTCGAGCATCGCGTGAAGTTATCTACTTATGATAGGTAGTCACACAATAATATGGATATAAAAGGAAATTATATAATTTCTCAGATAATAGCTTTTATTTTCTACCAAAGTACTTTCTAAAAATCTTTTAAGATAGCCTGTCATATATCCTATATATAACTCTATTAACGCCTTGTTATTATTTGAATTTTAATCATTGATACGGTCTTTACTAACTGTATACTCTGTTATTCTTGCATTCACATAATAAGTGCAACACCGTTATAAACGAAGTAAATGAGTTGATATTCCTTTAAATAATTCATTCGGTGTTTTGTAATTCCTCGTTTTACGAGGACGATTATTTAATCGGTTTGCCACAAGATTCACCTCTCGCTCTGATACCTGATTAAAATCAGTTCCTTTTGGGAAGTAATCTCTGATTAATCCATTTATGTTCTCATTTATTCCTCTTTCCCAAGGGGAATACGGGTGAGCAAAATAAATTTTTGCCTCTAAATTTTTACTGATAAGGGCATGCTCAGCAAACTCCAATCCGTTATCAAAGGTCATTGTTTTAACTTTGTTTTTTATCCCAAATAAGTGTCTTGTTGCCGCTTTTGCAACGCCTTTTGCTGTTTTATCTTCCAGTTTAATGATGAAAGTAAATAGCGATTTTCGTTCAACTAAGGTCAATAATGCACTTTTATGATCTTTGCCAACTATTGTATCGCCTTCCCAATCACCAATACGTTGCTTTTTATCAACACATTTTGGGCGTTTTTCAATACTGACTCTGTTTTTAATTTTTCCTCGGTGTTCATGACTTCCATAACGTTTACGATACGGTTTTTTAGCTATTCTGAGATGCTGGTATAAGTCACCACCATTCAGTTTATCTTTATAAATCAACCTATAAACTGTTTCATGATGCAAAGAGATGATATTTTCTCTTTTGAGATAACCGACGGTTTGTTCAGGACTCAAATCTTGCCAAGTTAACTGTTTAATCAATTTGACGATCATAGGTGTCACTTTGACAGCTTTTATCGCGGTATGGCGGCGCTCTGAGGCTTTAAGTTGAGCCTGTTTAGGGCAGTATTTCTCGTCTTCCTGATTTCGTCTCAATTCCCGGCTAATTGTTGATGGAGCTCGATTAAGCGATGTTGCGATAAAGCGTTGTGTAAAACCGGCTTCTTTTAAAGTGAAAATCTGGTATCTTTCTATTTCGGTCAGTTGTGTATAGGCCATAGCGCATTTTCCTTTGGCGAGAAAGATGCCTACTATAGCAACTGACCGCCTTTCTTAGAAATTGCACTTATTAGGCGAATCCAAGATTCTTTTATTTAAATCAATATATAGATAATCATTAATTGCTTCCCTTGAGCGATAAATCGAGTAATATAGAAAAGTAAGTAATTTTAGGTGGATTATCTATCAGCAATTAAACCATATGGTTACAAAAATACGTTATATGGCTATTGGAGCGTTAAAAATGTTTGATAAAGACTCTTTAAACAAATATATAAAAAAAACTCAGTTAGACAAACAAAATGGCATTCAATTCAATGATATAAGTATGGATATGTCAAATTGTAAAATAATATTAAGTCATTTGAATTCAAAATACTCAGATATGAACTCTCATCCTGATATTATAAATGTAGATGATTTCATTAAAAAAATAAAAACCACTCCCCCAAATAATAATGAAACAAAGCTTTTTATTGTTAACGCTGGTAGAGATAGAACACATTTTGCCACCGCTAATGTTTTTAAAGATACGAATGATAAAATTTCCATCATTTTTGTTGATTCAAGTCGTGGAAGAAATCAGTTTATTCTTTTCACATTATATTCAGAATTTAAAAATACTTCTAACATAAAAACTCTTTATATTTATAACCAAATACAAAATAGTGATGGAGATTGTCTACTTTTCTCACTCCATTTTTTAAAAAAAATGCATAAACACCGTAATCACTTTATAAAACTTCATCAAGATATTTTTAATGATGAAATAAAATTCATTAGAGAAGAAAATACCATTTTCAATCCACAAAAAGAACTTAATGATGATTATTTAGAGAAAGCTCGTGCTGTATTTTTCGATCAAGCAATAAAATTATTACCTATTGATTTTTTTAAACATGCACAGTCAATGAAGCCAATTAATGCCTACTTAGCAAGCCATCCTGATGAAACCAGTAAAAAAGTGAACAAATGGCAAGGAGGGGAGACATTAATAAACAGATATAATCGCCATGAAGTGACACGTATGATTGACGAAAAACAACGAACCTATAGTAGCTCTATTGAAGAAAAAAGACTTAGCCTTGCACAGGCTGCACTACGTTGGCTTGGTGAATAATTAATAAACGACATCTGTAAGGTTATAATCTCTCATATTTTGAGTTACCTATTTGACAGGGAAATTTCGAGAGAGGAATCATTTTTGCTGTTACAACCCCATATTTCAAGCTAACTTCATATTCAATAAGGTTAGTTTCATCAAGGGGGTAAGAATAAATTTGACCTTGCTTCTTGCCTTTCAATAACAAGTAAATGATGTGTCATATCTTGTCTCCTATAATAGGTTTTCCAATAAATGCCCATGCTGCATGAGCCAAACAGGATACACTAGGATTATTTATCTGTTCCAGCATGAATGAAAATGCACCAATGAAATTATGATTAACTTCTATTCTTAAATAAAATCAGATAATTAACCCAGTAAAATTGCAGGTGATGCCACAAAAATTATACTAACGCTAACGCGCGCTAGACAGGTTGTTTCTGTTTTATTTACCTGCCAGAAGTGAGCTCCCCTAAAAATCTTTTTACTCCTTTCAACTGTACACCCTATCCACAAGTCAGGTAATAACTTGAAAATAATACACTGCTCGCGTTTTCCCTTGCCACTTTTAGGGAAATATCAGGATAACGTCCCAGAGTTAGACGCTCTAAGCGACTGACTCGCCCACTATGACGATATGCAAATATCCAACTTAGTTGTCCACCTTTAGGGGCCTTAACACTTAACCCTTCACCATCTGCAAACATAGCCAATGAAAGCACATGATAGCATCAAAACACGATGTCTTTTGCTTCTACAATATGTTTCATTATAAATATAACCAGTTGATTTTATTCTAAATAACCACAATAGCCATCAATAATGAGCGTGATTATTTACACACCGATCAACACCATAAGCTCATAAAATAACACTCTATGTCATCAGAACAAAACCCTATTCATTAACACACGGTTAATTTTTTCCTGGTAATTAAAAGGTCATTTTCCAAATTCAGGTAAATAAAGTTTGGCTAAAAAAGATATTAATATGTTAACTTAGGCAAAACAGCAAAAAATCAATATAATAGGAATTATGCAAAAACTTGCCTTATTGTCTTACATCCTGGTTCTATTTGGTTTCACACAACCTGCAAGGGCTTTGTCTGAAAATGAAGCTGAAGATCTTGCTGATCTCACCGCAGTTTACATCTACCTAAAATATGATTGTGGTTATAGTCAGATCCCGGAAAGGGAAATCAGACGTACAATCGTTTATTTTGCTCAACGTAATAAATGGGATCTCAGTAACTATGATGGTCAGTTAATGGAGAAACTAAATCAGTTAGGCTATAACGATCTGAAAGGAATTAACCTACCTCATGAGGTAAAATGTCGTTCTCTTGCCCGGCGCTCCCTTAGCCTACTTGCTTATGTCAAATAACTTTCTAATCACTCTCAGGTAAATATCACAGTGTCACTAACTTATTAGTTGGCTATTATGTGCACCTCATAACTATGAGTGCACAATGGAGGATACCATACATGTCACAAGAAAACGTTTGGTATGAAACATTACATGCCAATTTTGGCCAGTATTTCACGGTCGAAAACGTGCTCTATCACAATAAAGCCGAACATCAAGATCTTATTATCTTCGAAAATGCAGAAATGGGTCGCATTATGGCTCTTGATGGCGTAGTACAAACTACAGAGCGTGACGAATTTATTTATCATGAAATGATGGCGCATGTTCCATTGTTTGCCCATGGTCAGGCTAAAAACGTTTTGATTATTGGCGGAGGAGATGGCGGCATGTTGCGTGAAGTTTGCCGTCATAATTATCTCGACAATATTACTATGGTAGAAATTGATGCAGGAGTTGTTGAATTTTGCCGCCAATATTTACCAAACCATAATGCAGGAGCTTATGACGATCCCCGTTTCAAACTCGTTATTGACGATGGTGTCAACTTCGTTAATATAACTTCTGACAAATTTGATATCATTATCTCTGATTGTACTGATCCAAAAGGGCCTGGAGAAAGTTTATTCACATCTGAATTTTATGAAGGCTGTGCTCGCTGCCTGAATGATAGCGGCATTTTTGTAGCCCAAAATGGCGTTTGCTTCCTGCAACAGGGTGAAGCTATCACAAGCCATAAAAAATTAACTCATTGTTTTGCTGACAGCGGTTTTTATCAGGCTGCTATTCCCACTTACTACGGTGGGATCATGATATTTGCATGGGCCACCCAAAATCCTGATTTGCGTCAAGTACCTCTGGAAACTCTGCAACAACGTTTCGACAATGCGGCTATAACCTGCCGTTACTACACCCCGGCGATACATGCAGGTAGCTTTGCGTTGCCACAGTATTTGCTGGATTCTCTTGGAAACCAATAGTCACCCATACCGGGAGGTGAAATAAATTGCGTAAACTGAAATTGCACGGCTTTAACAATCTCACAAAAAGCTTGAGTTTTTGTATCTACGACATTTGTTATGCAAAGACAAAAGCCGATCGCGACAGTTATATCGCGTACATTGATGAACAGTATAATGCAAATCGCTTAACGGAAATTCTCAGTGAAACCTGTTCAATCATTGGTGCAAACATTCTTAACATTGCTCGCCAAGATTACGATCCTCAAGGGGCAAGTGTAACCATTCTAATGAGTGAAGAACCCATAGATCCCAGACTTGTGGATAATACGGAAAATCCAGGCCCTCTGCCTGACTCTATCGTCGCCCATTTGGATAAAAGCCATATTTGTGTACATACCTATCCAGAAAGTCACCCTGATGGGGGCATATGTACATTCAGAGCGGATATTGAAGTTTCCACTTGTGGCGTCATTTCACCACTTAAAGCGCTCAATTATCTGATCTATGAATTGGAATCTGACATTGTAACGATGGACTACCGTGTTCGTGGTTTTACCCGGGATATTAACGGGGTAAAATTGTATATCGACCACGAGATGAGTTCCATTCAAAATTATGTGACTGAAGAAATCCAATCTCAATACCATATGATGGATGTGAATATTTTTCAGGAAAATCTTTTCCATACCAAAATGATGCTAAAAAAATTTGATCTGAACGAATATTTATTCAATACCACAGCCGAAGAATTAAGCAAAAAAGAAAAAAACGAAATTATTTATTTGCTTAAAAAAGAGATTCAGGAAATTTATTACGGTCGCAATTTACCGAGTATCTAAAGATTATTCTTTCTTTTAAAAAAATCGGCTGACAGATATTATATCTGCCAGCCATGTTATAAAAAATAGCATAATCAATAAAACTGCAATATGAAAGGTAATTTCACTAAAATATTCATAGAGAATATACACCAAGTGCTGTACTTGTTGTAATTTCAGCCCCATAAATTGTTTTCAGATAATCGAGAGCCTCATCCTGATCTGCCCTCAGAAAAACACAAACAGCATCAGATAATATTTTGATATTATAGCCGCAAAAAAATGCACCATAAGCAGTATGCCGGATACAACAATCGGTATGCTGACCAGTCAATATCACTTCAGTCACCCCATATCGCTCGAAAACTGCCTCCAGATCTGTTCCATCAAAAGCACCGTAGAAACGTTTGGGAGAAATAATCTCTCGCGCTACTCCAATCGGAGCCAAGGCGTTAATCACTTTAGCTCCGAATGTCCCCGCCACAGCATGCCTTCCCCAAATTGACACTTCCCGATCATTTTCCTGATGGGAATCATTAGAATACACAACCAACCAATCAGGCTGACTCCTGGCATGATTAATCATTTTCTGGATCACAGGAACAATTAGCATTGCATTCGCTTCATTGGCGAGAGCACCAGTCACAAAATCATTTAACATATCAATTACAATGAGTGCTTTCATTTGAGTATCCTTATTTTCAAATAAAGAAATATCGATTAGAAATGAAACCACTGTTTATAATTCACCATATATCAGAAAATATCTACTCCAAGATCATATTATTTAAGCAATCTTATTATTTTACTTTTATTTCAATAGATAACATTATTACTTATCATCCAGGACGCTATTGAACATTAACTCATTCAGTTGTACTAAAGCTTTTTCATAAACTTTATGATATATAAAATACATTTATACTAAAAATCACCATAAAAAATGAAGATAAAAGTCGCACTTATTGATGATCATGTTGTTGTTAGATCTGGATTCGCCCAGCTACTCACACTTGAAGATGACATTACAATAGTAGGGCAATACAGCAATAGTAAAGAAGCATGGCCTGACCTACTAAAAAGCAATATTGATATAGTTATCATGGACATTTCTATGCCACATGAAAATGGCTTGCAACTCCTTGCACGACTGCGTCCTAATCACCCTAATTTTCGTACTATGATACTTAGCATTTATGATACGGCTGCTCTTGTGCAAACCGCTCTTGATTCAGGAGCTCGTGGCTATCTGACAAAATGCTGTGGAGCAGAAGAACTGGTACAAGCAGTACGAACCGTTCATAAAGGAGAGATTTATCTTTGTGCCGATGCCATGAAAGCTTTACACCAGAAACCGCAAGAGTTAAATGCCCTACAAATACTGACACCACGAGAACGAGAGATATTTAATCTTTTAATTAATGGAGTAAACGCCAGGAATATTGCAGAGCAACTAATGTTGAGTCCTAAAACTGTACATGTTCACCGAGCCAATATTCTAAATAAATTACAGTGTGACACCACAATTGATCTTGTCCATTATGCATTACAACATCAAATTATTACGAGCTAATAAATGAATTGGAAAGTACGCTTTAGTTTACAATCTCTGTTTTTATTGATTTTTTATTCTTTTACCTGGATTTCACTATGGATAATCAGTTTTTATTTGAGTAAAAATGGACAGCAGGCCGCTCTTTTTTTACCTCAGGGGTTGAGACTGATTCTTATGATTTTGCTCTGGAAGCGTTACCTGCCAATCCTGATTATCAGTGAGAGCAGCATCCTGTTATGTTTAAATAACGAACAACTTATTACAAACTTAGTTATTTTACTCTCCCCTATTATCAGCTTGATAACAGTCTTAAGCATTAAACAGATATGGAAATATTATTCTCTTTATTGGCAGCAACTCTCCATTCTGCTAGCTTCTGTTATCATTAACAGTTCATTACAAACCCTTTTCCTCAGTAGCCTATTATCCTGTAAATCCGGCCTCATTTTTCTCGTTCTCTAACTGGCGGAGTTCTGTTATCCCCATTTATTTATCTGATTTATATCTATATATATGAGCAAAATCTAAAATCTCAATACATTACTGACAACTCAACTTATCCACAATTACGCACATCATTACTAATGTGGTGCTTTTTATTCAGTTTATTGGGCATTAGCGGGCAATTCTTTCTATCTCCCAAAATTGAGGGACTTTTGTCAATTTTAGTCTTTATTCCCAATGTTTTTATAGCTTACCATTATGGTTGGCAAGGCGGTGTATTATCAGCACTATTAGGAAGCTTAATCGTAACTTTTGCACGTCAATTTAGTGGTTCATTCAGCGAATTACAAGAGCTAGAGATTTTTTTAACTACCCAAGCATTATTGGGGATCGGACTTGGTATAGCCATCAGCCGCCAGCAACAATTAGCTGGTAGCCTTATGCACCAGCAACGTTTAACAGAAAATCTTAACCGCTATCGTACTCAACTAGAAAAAGAACTGGCTGCACGTCGAATTCTGATGCAAAAAATTGTGCAGATTGAAGAAGATACCCGTAAAAATATTGCCAGAGAATTACATGATGAGATTGGGCAAAATATTACTGCTATTCAAATCCAATCCACATTAGTGAAACGTACAGCAAATTCGCCACTAACCATAAAAGCAGCCGATCAGATCAAATCTCTTGCTCAACAAATCCACCAATCTACTCGTCAACTTCTTCGCGAATTACGTCCCCCCATTCTGGATGAAATGTCATTTGAACAAGCAATTCGTCACCTTGTAAATGAGTTTGCTTTCGAGGAGCAGAATATTATTTGTCAGTTCAATTATCAATTACTACAAGAACCCCAAAATTGCACTATTACTTTGACTCTCTACAGAGTTATTCAGGAACTATTAAATAATATCATTAAACATGCCGACGCCAGTATAATAATTATTACATTAAAACAAAAAGGAAATTTCATTAAACTTCGCATTAGTGACAATGGAATCGGCATCAGAGAGAATAAAAAAAACAGCGGTCTTGGATTAAAAGGCATTGAAGAGAGGATTCGTATACTTGGTGGAAATTGGCTATTAAAAACACAAAGAGGAACACATGTTGTTGTTAATTTACCCATAAATTCAGATGAGTATATCGAGTAATCAAACAATAATCTTCATATATCAGGGAGTACCATCAATACTTAATAAATATCAAAAGGCTGAACAGCAACAATGGAACAACATTTTGGGAACATAGGTAGTGATGTAACCAGGATAAAAGGTGTAACTAACAAAACTGCAATTTGAAAGAATGAGATAAATATTCTATTTACACGGGCTTACTTTTATGGAGAAATATTATGCAAGCCAGTAGCAATGGACAGATTTCACAACAGTATCGCTATTGGCGAATTCACTTACTGATAACAATGTTGATCGGTTATGCTACATTTCAACTTACACGTAGAAGTTTGAATGTTGTTATGCCTGCAATGCAAGTGGAACTGGTATTAAATAAAAATGATATTGGCTGGATAGCTAGTCTATTTTATCTTGCTTATGGTGCCTCAAAATTTGTATCCGGCATTTTCCTCGACTATACAGGCTATCGCTGGTTTATGGGGGCTGGATTATTAATGACTGGAATACTTAATATAATTCTCACATCTTGTTCTTCATTGCCAGCTATATTAATTATCTGGACGCTGAATGGTTTTTTTCAAGGATGGGGTTGGCCTCCGTGTGCGAGATTACTGACTTACTGGTATTCCCGTAGTGAGCGAGGATTTTGGTGGGGATGTTGGAATATTTCAATTAATATCAGTGGGATACTCCTTACTCTATTATCTACACTATTGGCAACAATTTATAACTGGAAAGTAGCACTGTTATTTTCTGGAGTTATTAGTATCCTATTAGGAATTTGGTTATGTCAGCAATTACGAGGCATTCCACAAGAACATGGATTGCCCAGTATAGGTCATTGGCGGCAAGATGTGATGGAACTCAGACAAGAGCGCCCAATGCCAATGATAAAAATTTTAAAAGAAACCATCGTATTTAATCGCACTATTTGGCTACTTGGTTTTTCCTACATTTTGATCTATTTCATCAGAACAGCAATACATGATTGGGGAAGTCTTTGGCTATCAGAAAAACATGGCTCTAACTTACTCAATGCGAATACGATTCTTTCATTGTTTGAATTAGGTGGGTTACTGGGAGCACTCTGTTCAGGATGGGGCTCAGATTTACTCTTTCGTAGCCAACGAACTCCTATGATCTTACTGTTTTCTCTTGGATTATTTTTTTCGATTACAGCACTTTGGCTCGCTCCAAAGCAGAATGATGTTCTGCTGGCCATTTGTATTTTTAGTATCGGTTTTTTTGTTTTCGGCCCACAAATGCTAATTGGATTAGCAGCCACAGAATATTGCCATAAAAGAGCCGCTGGTACAGTTACAGGATACCTCGGTCTATATGCCTATCTGAGTGCAGCCATTGCGGGTTGGCCACTAAGTCAAGTTATTGAATATTATGACTGGTCTGGTATGTTTGTTCTGATTACTCTGGCAGCCGCGTTGATGGGATTATTATTAATGCCATTACTCATATCTGATGCTGATAAATACAATAAAATATCTTAAAAGCTCAACTATTCTTCATGATGTTATTTCCATAGCTACATCGTAATGCTATTGACATAACAGAGAAATGGAATAATCTTCCTAAAATTTGTTTCTGCATTAACCACTTCTTCATAAAGGTTAATGCAGAAACAAAAAGAAAACATATTGTCATAATAACACGTTAAGACATTATTATTTCAATATATTATTACTCTTACCTCTAATAATTTCCCCGTATAAAAATCAATAACATCAATTTCTTGAAAAAAAGAAAAACAAAAAAATAGAATAAAAAACTGCCTCATAATCCAGTTATTACCTCATTATTTACGATATGGTAAAAACTCAAAACATTATGTAACTTCCGTTGTTCTGTATCAGAAGGAGAAACTATGTTAATTAGAAAACAAAACGGAAGTCGCTTTCTGCGAACAATTGAATGGTTGGGAAATGCTTTACCCCATCCTGTTATTCTTTTTATGATCCTGATCGCTATTTTGTTGGTCTCTTCAGCAATCGGACAATATTTTGACATTACAGCTATTGACCCCCGCCCAGAAGGAGCAAAAGGCCGGGCTGAAGATGGAGTGATCTATATCGTCAGCCTGCTTGATGCAGATGGAATTCGTAAAATCCTCTCTAATTTAGTGACAAACTTTACCGGTTTTGCACCATTAGGAACAGTGCTGGTTGCTCTGCTTGGCGTCGGCATTGCAGAGCGCTCAGGGTTACTATCTGCGTTAATGCACCTGGTCGTAATGAAGGCTCCCAGAAAATTAACCACATTGGCAATTGTATTCGCCGGTATTATGTCAAATACTGCCGCAGAATTAGGCTATGTAGTACTTATTCCATTGGCTGCCATTATCTTCCATTCTCTCGGCCGTCATCCACTTGCAGGGCTGGCAGCAGCATTTGCCGGGGTATCTGGTGGTTATTCAGCTAATTTATTATTGGGGACTATCGACCCTCTGCTTTCCGGGATCACCCAACAAGCAGCACAAATCATTGACCCATCCTATATTGTTGGTGCTGAAGCTAACTGGTATTTCATGTTTGCCAGTACTTTCCTGATTTCTATTCTTGGCTACTATGTAACTGAAAAAATTGTTGAGCCACAATTAGGTCCATATACAAATAGTACTCTGGATGAAGATGAAAATACGTTAATAAACTCCGCAGCATTAACCGCTCTGGAAAAGAAAGCTCTTATAGCAGCCTCAATAACGTTTGCGGTACTCGGTGTGATTTTGGCACTAAGCGTTGTACCAGAAAACAGCATATTACGTAATCAGGAAACCGGATTAGTCAGCAATTCTCCATTCCTGAAATCTATCGTAGTTTTTATTTTCCTCTTTTTTTCTATACCGGGCATTGTCTATGGTTATGTCACCAAGTCAATGAAATCCAACAATGATGTGGTCGATGCTATGGCGCAGTCCATGAGCAACCTGGGCTTATATCTGGTTATTATTTTCTTTGCCTCTCAATTTGTCGCTTTCTTTGGCTGGACTAATATCGGTCAAATTATTGCCATAAAAGGGGCGAATTTCCTGAATGAAATTAATCTGCACGGCGGTCTGTTATTTATCGGGTTTATTCTGATTTGTGCTTTTATCAATTTGATGATTGGATCAGCGTCTGCACAATGGGCGGTTACTGCACCAATATTTGTCCCCATGCTGATGTTGGCAGGCTATGCCCCGGAGACTATTCAGGCAGCTTATCGTATCGGTGATTCTGTAACCAATATCATCACTCCGATGATGACCTACTTCGGGCTGATTATGGCGATAACGGTGAAATACAAAAAGGAGGCCGGTATCGGTACTATGATTTCTATGATGTTGCCTTACTCCCTGGTATTTATGGTAGGTTGGTCACTGTTCTTCTATGTTTGGGTCTTTATTTTTGGTCTACCTGTCGGCCCCGGCTCACCAATTTACTATAACCCTGTCGGTTAATGGTTTGTAAGTTAGGCTAAGTGCTTGCCCTATATATTATATTGACAGAGCAAGCATTTTCTTCTGTCCGTCATGTTAAAAACAAAAATATTACACCAACAATATTAATTAAAAATAATTTTTGTTTGTAATTTAGATGTGTTTTTCCACAAATTGACTAAAACCTTGTTGATATATTATGAATCGGAGTTAGATTAACTTTTGTCCCAATATAAAACCCATTCATAAACAGAGACTACTATGGATACTTCTTTTACCACCACCAGTTTTCCTGATGATTACCGCAAAAGAATTCGCCAGATGAAACAAATTCTGCGTAAGCAAATCGGTAACGTTGCAACTCTCTTCTCCCAAGTATGTGACAAAATAGGAAAAGAATTAACCGCAGCCAAAGAAGATGAAAAAAACATGGGTAGCGCCTGGCCTGAAATACATTGGCGTGATATGGCTGAAGGCAGAATAACAGAGGAAATCATACAAAAGATTAAGCGCCGTGGCTGTTTGGTCGTCAGGCAAAACTTCCCACAGGATCAGGCAATCGCATGGGATCAGTCCATGCTTGATTACCTCAATATCAATAAATTTGAACACTTCTATCAAGGACCAAAGGATAATTATTTTGGCAGTCTTAAAGCATCCCGGCCGGAAATTTATCCCATTTACTGGTCTCATGCACAGATGCAAGCCAGACAAAGTGAAGAAATTGCGCTGGTACAGTCTTTTCTGAATCACTTATGGAAATTTGAATCGGATGGAGTGAAATGGTTTGATCCTGACATCAGCATGATTTATCCCGATCGTATTCGCCGCAGACCACCAGGTACGACATCCAAAGGTCTGGGTGCTCACACAGATTCAGGGGCTTTGGAACGCTGGCTACAACCAGATTATCAAAACGTGTTCAGAAAAATCTTTACTAACCAGTTTACAGAATACGATCCTTGGGATGCTGCCTATCGTCCTGATGTACATGAATTCGATAGCACAACGAGATGTTCTGTTTTTAGAACATTTCAGGGCTGGACTGCGTTGTCTGATATGTTGATTGGTCAGGGACTTCTGCATGTTGTACCCGTTCCTGAAGCAATAGCCTATATTCTGTTACGCCCATTACTGAATGATGTGCCCGAAGATGAACTGTGTGGTGTTGTTCCCGGCAAAGCACTTCCTATATCAGAGCAATGGCATCCTCACCTTATTCGTGGATTATGCAGTATCCCGGCATTGCAGGCTGGCGATTCTGTCTGGTGGCACTGTGATCTTATCCACTCAGTTGCTCCTGTAGAAAATCAACAAGGCTGGGGAAATGTAATGTATATTCCCGCGGCGCCATTGTGTAACAAAAATCTGGCCTATGCCCGTCAAGTGACTGAAGCCCTTGAACATGGCACTTCACCACCAGACTTCGCTCCAGAACATTATGAAAAGAATTGGAAAAACCGTTTCACCATCGCTGAGTTAAATGCAATTGGCTTACGGGGACTTGGGTTAGGAAATCAGAATATTGAGACATAAATTTCAATTATCAATCATGGAATTATCAGGCATGGAACGCCTTTGCTTTTACCAGATTACGGTAGGCTATCGGAGTCAGCTCAAAATGTTGTTTAAACAACTTACTGAAATAGTGAGGATCCCTAAATCCTACTAGCTGTGCGACATGCAATAAATTCAGGTTATTATCTTTCAATAATTGCTTTGCTGTTAATAAACGGTAATTAAGCATATATTTATGGGGAGACACTCCGACTTGTGCTCTGATATTACGGGCTAGAGTACTTTCCGATACCCCAACATAACTGGCAATGTCTTTAATAGTGATATGCAATGTTATATTCTGCTTAATATAACTTTGGGCTATTGATACCATTTCATCAAATTGTGTGCAACCTCCCACTTGAAAAAATGGCTCTAATATTGTCATTATAGGTAATACTTGCCTTACGGTTTACATTCACGGTTGGAAACTGACGTTCAAATTTGTCATAAAAAGCCCAATGGGGTGTTACTGTATTTTTATCAAGTAAGCCCGCTTGAGCTAACCAGAATACTCCTGTTCCGGTCGCAACAATGACAGCATTGTTTTCTTTTTGCCTACGTAGCCATGAAAGGAGTTCTTTCTTGCCAACCATCGCAGGATATGGATTTCCCCACATCGGGGGCAAAAACACTAAATCAAAATCGACAAACTCTGAAAATGTATGGTAAGTATGCAGCCTAATTTGCGGTATTTGTTGGTAGTTTTTCTTCATATCTCCTACAACAGACATGACAAGCGGCTGTTCTCTCTGCTCTATGTGGCTTCTTAAACTACTGGCGCTGTTTAACATATCTGATGCTAACGTAATCCCACTTTGTAACGCTTTATCATATAAGACAAACGCTATATTCATACTCAGTCTCCAGACATCCTATACGCTTTGTGCCTATATTCTATGGAATTTCAGGATATCGCCAACAAAGCTGTAACCTGAAAAACAACGGGTATATAACATTTGATATTTCAGTTTCAATAAAAATAGATCAGATGACAATATTCTCTGTTTTAATGACTAATATATCAGAGTATTAATTTACACCAATTGCTAAACTTCAGAAAAAACCTTTTTGGAGTTCATAATGAGTAAATTACCCGTCATTGTTGGTTTAGGTGGTATCAATACGGCTGGAAGAAGTTCTGGATTCCACGGATATAAACGCATCGTATCAAATAGTCTTAATGACAAAATAATGAAAGATACATGGAGCGATTTATGTCATCGAATGGGGATTATTAATGGAATAGAATCTGTAACTAATACCCAAATTGAACAAGCAAAAAATGGCACACTGATTAGAAAAATAACGCTTTTCGATACACAGCAAGTGCCAGTTAATAAAATAATAACCGATTCTGACAAAGACACAGTTAAACTATTGCAATCGAGTTATATTCCACTTTCTATGTCCAGCGCAGGACAATTACCGGAAGGGTTTGAAATAGGAAATTTATATAACGCCCATCACCATCCTCGCGGTTTACGTCTCGCCGTATATGGTGCCTCAGATTTACTCAACTCAATCGGGATTTCATGGTCAAATATATCTGCATTAGTAGAGCCTGATCAAATTGCTGTTTACGCCAGCAGTGCATTAGGCCAGGTAGATCAGTTTTCACTATCAGGATTGATCGGTAATCCACTGAATGGCTTGCGCATTAGCTCTAAAATGTTGCCACTCTCCTTACCAGATATGCCAGCAGATTTTATTAATAGTTATATTATTAATAATATAGGAAGCACGTCTGCCAATATCGGTGCCTGTGCCAGCTTTCTGTACAATCTTAAACAAGGCGTTAATGACATCAAGCAAGGTAAGGCAAAAGTCTGTTTAGTAGGATGTGCCGAAGCACCTATTACTCCTGAAATCATCGAAGGATTCCGTGCTATGGGAGCTCTTGCAGAAGACCACCTATTATGTAAATTGGACGGAACCAACACTGTCGACCATCGACGTGCCTGCCGTCCGTTTTCAACTAATGTCGGACTCACACTTTCCGAATCATCACAGTTTGTGCTGCTTATGAGTGACGATCTCGCACTGCAATGTGGTGCTAATATTCTTGGAGCGGTGCCTGATGTTTTCGTGAATGCCGATGCGAACAAAAAATCCATCTCTTCCCCCGGAATCGGTAACTATATCACGATGATGAAAGCCGCTTCCCTTACAGACAACCTTCTGGATGGGAAATTACAGCATTCTTACGTTCAGGCACATGGTACAGGGACACCACAAAATAGGGTTACAGAAAGCCACATTATTAATGAAACCGCGAAAGTCTTTGGCCTCAGCCACTGGGATGTTACCGCCATTAAGGCATATGTCGGGCACTCTTTTTCTACCTCTGCTGGTGATCAATTGGCCAACACGCTAGGCGTTTGGCAATATGGATGGATACCCGGCATTAAGACAATTGATCACATTGCTGAAGATGTACATTCTTCCAATCTGAACATTTTAATGCAGGATAAGTTTACTGGTGAACAGGGTAAAGATATGCGTGCCACAATCATCAATTCAAAAGGATTTGGTGGCAATAATGCGAGCGCTGTTATTTTATCTCCACAGCAAACAATGCGAATGCTGACGAAAAAACATGGTAACACAGCCATTAACAACTATCACAAATGTAATCAGATAGTTAAAGAAAAAAGTGAAAAACAGGATCAAGCTATTTGCCGTGGCGAGGAATCTATTATTTATGATTTCGGAAGCTCTGTGATACAACCCTCAGATATCGAACTTTCACGTCAGGAAGTGAAATTAGCGGGATTCAAACATACTATAAAACTGCCGAATGCAGATGAATTCAGCGAATTTCTGTGAATTTCCAATATAATAACATCCCGATAATCCGAAAATTATTTGAAATAATCTGACCGTCATCAAAAAAACTAATGACGGTCAGATACAATTAACACGATTTACAGGTTACACACTAAAACTGTCTGCTTATCGTTTCAATCTCCTGTCGCCATTTCTCCTGCAAGGCGGGCTTTTGATGTTTTGGTTTTCTGCGTAAATCCTCCCGCAGTAGCTTCTCCAACTCTATCAGACGTTGCAATAAAACCTCTTCATCCCACACCATTGCCGATTCTTGTTTATTGTAATCAGTAGAATGTTGCCAATTTGGTTTCTCTAAATTATCACCCTGTTCGAGCAAAGAATAGATTTCTTCAACATTGTGATATTCAGTTAGCTTACCTTTGTTGATCAACCAAAAGCGGTTACAGCTTTGTTCAATAAGACTTCGATCATGGCTAACAATCAAGGCGCCACCTTTATATTCCTTCAAGGTATCAAAGAGCTCTTCTTTACCCTCCAAATCAAGGTGGTTAGTGGGTTCATCAAGAAACAGCAAATGGTAACGCGCTAATGTTAGCCCTATAAACAATAAACGCGCCCGTTCACCGCCACTCAATGACGCTACTTTCTGCTGGTGCCTTTGATACTCAAAACCTGCGCTGATAAGCGCCCGTTTACGCTGATCATCACTGGTTGGTGCAAAACGAATTAACGCATCACTCAGTGATTCGTCATCCTGAATTTGCTCCAGCGATTGATCGTAGTAACCGAGCTGACATTGAGGATGATAATCCACATTCTGCAATGTCTTTTCCTGATATTCTTTATACAACACTTTCAACAAAGTCGACTTACCGCAACCGTTGTTACCCAGAATAGCGACTCTATCGCCACTTTTGATCTGTTTCGACAGCACATTGAACAAAACCACATTACTACCCAAAGGCATAACAGCCATATGTTCAATGTCCAGCAATCGGTTAGCGGGTAATGCATCCCCCTGAAGAGTCAGCTTCCATGGAGCGCCTTGAGTGAGTTTAGTTTGCTGCTCAGCCAGGCGCTGTTTACGTGCCAGCATCGTCTTCGCTTTACGAGAAAGATCGGGATTGTCATAGACCTTACCCCATGTGGCTAACCGTTCGGCACTCTGCTCTAGCCTGTCTATCTCTTTTTGCTCACTGGCATGACGTTGCAGATCCGCCTGATCACGTTCGAGCAAAGCTTGCCTTGCCTGAGAACAAGCCATACTGAAGTGATATAAGGTCTTGTCCCGCATAATCCAGGTAGTATTAGTCACCCTATCCAGTAAAGTTTGATCATGCGACACCAACACAAACGATCCTTTCCACTGAGACAAAAAAGATTCCAGCCATAGCAGAGAAGTCAAATCCAGATGGTTACTCGGTTCATCCAATAACAGTAAATCAGGTTGCTGGATCACCGCACGACCAAGTAACAGGCGCATATGTTGCCCACCACTAAGATTTCCGATAGGCGTTTGCCAATCCTGTTCGGGAAATCCCAATTCAGACAACAGAAGCTCGGCTCGCCAAATTTCGTCAACTTTAACTTTCTCGCTAATAGCCTCTATTAATGTGGCATCATGCAGAGATAAAGGTAAATGCTGTTCGACATACGCCAGAACACATTGATTCGCAATTGTGATCTTACCGCTGTAATCTTCCAAATTACCGCTCAGTAATTTCATCAAGGTGCTTTTACCACAGCCGTTATGACCGATAAGCCCAATTTTGTCACCTTTGTTCAGAGTAAACGTTATATCCTCAAACAAAGGAGCCGAAGAGAAAGCAATAGAAAGTGATTGTGCAGATAAATAAGTGCTCATAGATAACTCAAGAATTTTGGGTGCAAAACACCGTTGTCAGATGCTGACAATAATTCTTCGAGCTTGAGTGAAGAGAACTCGGATTTGTTAAGTTACTACTTTATATTAGTAAATAAATATTATTAGTAACTAAATATTTTTTCGCTCAAGCTAAGATTATTGCAGCGTATGCCACAAACCCTTGAGCGAGCTTCTAATACCAAAGAAGCGAGCGTATAAACGCTGCATAGACATATAGGGCCTCCTTTTTTTATCTGGGAAAGTAACGATACTTTCTGGTTATTCGGTAGGCTAAGCATATAGAAAATCTGCCAGAAAAAGCAAATAAAACAGATAAATTATTTGAAAAATGCGTTCTGGTTCTCAACTATTTTTCGCCGGAAATTCATTCCGATTTATCAAAATCATTCGATATCAAAAGCACACGAATAAAAAATAACGTTATAGTTAGTAATGTCATTATTGTTACAACCCAAATCAACCCTTTCCAACCAAGTACCTCGTAAATTCCCCCAGATGCAAGTGCGAATATCGTTGACACAGTAGCCAGAAGAGTTTCACTCACACCCTGAACACGGACTTTACTGATACCATCAGACATACTGTTGATAATATGTGTTCCCCCTAAGAACATCAGATTCCATCCTAATCCGGCAAAAATCAATGGGACTCCGAGAATAACAATTTCTGTTTCATTAATAAGCCCTATCAAAAAACCGACAAGGTTAAAGAGAGCGCCCAACAGAATAATACGATTTGCTCCCATTCTTGATATCAGCATACCCGTGATAATACCGGGAGCGAACATAGCTACAAGATGAGCACCAATTAATATGCCCGTTTCTGAATCTCCCAAACCATAACCGACAGAAGCAATTGAGGCGGCCGACATAACTATCATCATAATTGCATGGCCTAACACCATTGATACAATTCCAAAAAACAAATAGTGGCTTGTGACAATAGATGAGAATCCAGTTACCTTACCAACATCAGCTTTTGCCCGGTTAATCGAATCTCCCATTTCATGATTCAGTGGGACAAAAGCAAGCACAGCGCATCCTCCAATAACGGACACTAACGTGTATACCCCGATAAATGGAAGATCGAATCCCAGGCTATCTCCTTTTCCGTACAGTTTGCTGCCAATAATGACCCCAATTATTCCAGAAGCCAGCAATAAAGAACTTGCTGTTGCTGCCCGGTGCTTTGGGACACTCTCAGCAGCAGCATATCGTAGAAAATTAATACCGATCATAGCGATACCAATTAAAAAATGCCCACCGAGTAAAAGTATGAAACTGGCTAAATAAATGGCTGCCGCTGAAACAAATCCGCCAAATATCATCGCCATACTGGCCAGAATAAACCCTGTTCTCCGGTCATAACGTGCCATTAAATTCGACAGTGGGATTGAACAAACACTTCCAGCAACCATTTGTATCGCTATTGGTAATGTTGCAAGCCAAGCCAATGGGGCAAGATACAGGCCAGCTAAACCTCCGACGGTAAAAAGTAACGGTACAGCACTTTCTAATGCGATATTCCCTAAAATAATTAAAATAAAGTTACGCATCTATTCCTCTCTGATAAGAGATATGTACAAATATTTATACTATTAGTTTATTAAATTTTAAACTACCGATAACTTTATTTTCCTGACCCTATTACTGATGAAAATTTTATTTCCACTAACGCTTTATTTAATATATCCAATAAGTTTCAAGTTGCGATAAATCTGCAACTTGATAAATAAAGGGTATAAATAAATGCTGAGATATTACTCAGCATTAACTAAAGCGCTTAAATATTGATTTATCAAGTTATAAGACTGCTAAAGTTCGATTTATTTAACAAATTCTCCATATATTCCAGAGTATTGGCATCTACATAAAAATCACTGACTCTCCGATTATTAATAATTCTTAAACGCTTACCATGCTGTTGAATTTCTTGCTCAATACTCATTTGCCAGACATTATTCCTGTGTTCAATAACAGCAATACCATGATAGGGAAGATGCGGTGAATAATTCTTGTAACCAGGATATATCCTGATACCAATTACTGGTATTGTCTTATGATGAATAGTCGCCCGGATTGCATTAGGAAACAGCCTCTTTTCCCATTGGATACTCGCCATTGCTTCTTTCATAGCTCTGTACTGAATAAAGGCGGTGTGAATTCTATTCATGATCTCATGCTTTATTGCCAGATCAGGGAAAATAGAGTCACAAAATATCGCTTTTTTTTGACTATATGTCAGAGAGAGATCTGAAATGTTAACTGTGCTCCCGACACTGGCATTGAAACGAATAGCTTCCTCATGACTAATACCGAAAGAGGGATCCAATGTGAAAGTTTTTAGATGCTTTGATAAAGCATGGTCATAATCATTTTGAAATAAAGAAACTATTTCAGATATGTCGAGAATATTCACTATTTCATTGATTTTTCTTACATGAGTAAATTCTTTCAGATCTTCTATATATTGTTTTGCCGCATCCATGGGATCACCAAAAATACCAGCATAAAATGTAGCGTCTGAAAGAATATTGAAACGGATTCTGACTCCTGTATTTTTTTCAAGATATATTGAAATATTCGCGAGATGCAACAAAGATACCTCTTCTGCCATCGTCACAGACGTAATATCATGTCTTTTCTGCCAATTGCTAATAACACAGAAAACAGGAAGTAAGATATCAATTTCCCCCTTTTCATTTATATTAGACTTGATTTTTTCTAACGTCTCTAAGCAGGATGAAAAAACACTTCTGGAATTAAACTGGATAGAGGGATGATTGAGATAATCTCTAACTAAAAGATGCAAAGGTGAGTTTTTTTTCCGTTTCTCTTTCCACCACTGTTCAGATGGCAATGTTTTAGAAACAGAACACTTCTCAAGTAATAATTCTCTTAAAGCTGATGAAATTAAATGACCATTGAATGTCATATCAGGTTCATATTCTGGCCATCCAAATTGACCAAATAAAATAGAATCTTCAATGATTGAACCGTTTGTGCTAACAGATATATGTTTCAATTTATCCTCCTAAATAGACATAGGCACATCCCGTAATTGAAATGTATGGATTTTTGAATAATTCTGTATTTAGCTTCTGGCTCTTTTTTTATCATCTGAAAAAGAGGTTTTACTCTCAATACGAATTGAGTCAGTTGCTGGCTACATATTCAGATATACCTATAAAATATTTTCTTTAGTTTTCTTCTTTTCTTAAAAGTATTGGCAATTCTGAAATCGTATACTGCTATAAAAGAGAATAGCTAATAATAATCAAAGGAAGCTATATCATTATCCGACAAGCAATGGTTATTATTTGTACAGATTTTTTATCTCTTATAACATTATAAAAATGCTTTCTTCTTGGATACGTACTTTCTTGTGATTTAAATTATTGCCAGCTTTCCCCTGATTGGTATAACAGTGGATTGACACCAAATGAATCAGAAAGACTATTTTGGAAGAACGCTAAAGTTGTGACCAATTTTTGTCAGCCATATCATCTGGTTTGGTGAAGATAAATCAATCGCAGAAAAAAAACGCATAACATAAAAAATGTGCAAGAACTTAAAGAGAATATTGAGGCCTCAGTGCCATTAGAGCTGAAAGGTTCAGTTGATATTTTTGTTCTTGATGTCTCAAAAAACTGAGCTAAAAAAATACAAAACCCCGCACGAACGGGGCCTTGATATTGTTTATTAAATATATTTCCGTTCAAAATCAGAACGGAATATCATCATCAAAATCCATTGGTGGCTCATTGTTCTGCTGAGCAGGAGATTGTGTCGGACGAGACGATGGCATACCGCCACCACTAAATTGTTGGGAAGCTTGTGGCTGTTGTGGTTGTCCCCAGCCACCTTGTGCTGGTGCATCCTGCGCTGCACCACGGCTGCCCAACATCTGCATTACTCCACCGATAGGATTGACTACTACTTCAGTGGTGTAACGGTCTTGCCCATTCTGATCTTGCCACTTACGGGTCTGCAAAGCGCCTTCGAGATAAACTTGAGAGCCTTTGCGCAAATATTCACCTGCGACTTCTGCCAATTTGCCGAAAATCACCACACGGTGCCACTCGGTTTTCTCTCTCATCTCACCGGTTTGCTTATCACGCCAGCTATCGGACGTTGCCAGAGTAATATTGGCAACTGCACCGCCATTCGGCATATAGCGAATTTCCGGATCCTGCCCCAAATTACCCACTAAAATAACTTTGTTTACGCCTCTGCTGGCCATTGGAATACTCCTGATGAAATGATTTTTGCTAAAAACGGACTTCTATAATTATAAGCAAAGTAGTTTACCATGCGAGGACTAAGTTTAAACTAAAAGCCGTCATATTATACTTTGCGAAGCGCATCGTACTTTATATCCCTTATCTTTCATGTTGTACTCTTTAGCTACCCCTTACTGGCTATACAACAACTGAAAACGCTTGATATACACAGTAATTATTACAGCATGAATCTCTGTTAATACTGTATATTCATTCAGCAAAATTTGTGCAATAATAATGCGTTTTTTAGTTGAACACGATAAATAATCTGGGTAATGGTAAATGGATAACATCGAAGTTCGGGGTGCCCGCACCCATAATCTCAAAAATATCAATCTGATAATTCCCCGTGACAAACTGATAGTCATTACGGGGTTGTCTGGCTCCGGTAAGTCTTCTCTGGCTTTCGATACACTGTATGCAGAAGGCCAGCGTCGCTATGTAGAATCACTCTCTGCATATGCCCGCCAGTTTTTATCACTGATGGAAAAACCGGATGTCGACCACATTGAAGGCCTGTCTCCCGCCATTTCCATTGAACAGAAATCAACTTCTCATAACCCGCGTTCAACCGTCGGAACAATCACAGAAATTCACGATTATCTCCGTCTGCTGTTTGCCCGTGTCGGCGAACCTCGCTGTCCCGAACACGATATTCCACTGGCTGCACAAACTATTAGTCAGATGGTAGATAACGTTCTTACATTACCGGAAGGGCAACGTCTGATGTTATTGGCCCCGGTAGTCAAAGAGCGTAAAGGAGAGCATTCCAAACTGTTGGAGAATCTGGCGACACAAGGTTATATCCGCGCCCGTATTGATGGTGAAGTGTGTGACCTCTCCGATCCACCTAAATTAGAGTTGCAGAAAAAACATACGATTGAAGTTGTCATCGACCGTTTCAAAGTACGCCCGGATCTGGCTCAGCGTCTGGCCGAATCTTTCGAAACCGCTTTAGAGCTTTCAGGTGGTACGGCTGTCGTTGCCAATATGGATGATGATCAGGCTGAAGAGTTGATCTTCTCGGCCAATTTTGCCTGCCCAATGTGTGGTTACAGCATGAGCGAGTTGGAACCACGCTTATTTTCCTTCAACAACCCGGCAGGTGCCTGTTCTACTTGTGATGGTTTGGGTGTCCAGCAGTTTTTCGATCCTGACCGGGTAGTGCAAAATAGCAATATTTCACTCGCAGGTGGTGCTATTCGTGGATGGGATCGCCGTAATTTCTATTACTTCCAGATGCTAAAATCTCTGGCAGTCCATTATAAATTCGATATAGAAACACCATTTGATGAATTAAGTCCTGCCATTAAAAAAGTAATTCTGTATGGCTCAGGTAAGGAATCTATCGAATTCAAATATACCAATGATCGTGGGGATGCAACTGTCCGTAATCACCCATTCGAAGGTGTTCTGCATAATATGGAACGCCGCTATAAAGAAACAGAATCTTCCGCTGTACGGGAAGAATTAGCCAAATATATTAGTAATCGTTCCTGTATTTCGTGTGAAGGAACCCGCCTGCGCAAAGAAGCGCGTTTTGTTTTTATCGAAAATACCACACTGCCACAGATTTCTGATTTCAGCATCGGTCATGCGATGGAGTTTTTCCAAAACATCAAATTGAGCGGACAACGAGCTAAAATTGCTGAAAAAGTTCTGAAAGAGATCCGTGATCGTCTAAAATTTCTGGTTAATGTTGGTTTAAATTACCTGACACTTTCCCGTTCAGCAGAAACCCTTTCCGGTGGTGAAGCCCAACGTATCCGGTTAGCAAGCCAAATTGGTGCAGGTTTGGTTGGCGTGATGTATGTTCTGGATGAGCCTTCCATTGGTCTCCATCAGCGTGATAATGAACGTTTGCTGGAAACCTTACTGCATCTGCGTAATTTAGGTAATACCGTTATTGTTGTTGAACATGATGAAGATGCTATTCGCGCCGCTGATCATATTATTGATATTGGACCCGGAGCGGGTGTTCATGGCGGTAAAGTTGTTGCCGAAGGAACTATTGATGACATCATGGCAAGCCAAACATCTCTCACAGGGAAGTTCCTAAGTGGTGAGCGTGAGATCGCTATCCCGGAACAACGAATCGCTGTTGATCCTAGCAAGATGTTGAAGTTAATTGGTGCGAAGGGCAATAACCTGAAAAAAGTGACATTAAAACTACCTGTCGGCTTGTTCACATGTATCACGGGAGTTTCAGGCTCCGGTAAATCGACATTAATCAACGATACGTTATTCCCAATCGCACAACGCCAGTTAAATGGCGCAACCAATATTAATCCTGCCTCTTATGTAGATATTCAAGGTCTGGAGCATTTTGATAAGGTCATTGATATTGACCAAAGCCCGATCGGCAGAACTCCTCGCTCGAATCCCGCCACTTATACCGGCGTCTTTACACCAGTGAGAGAACTGTTTGCTGGCGTCCCTGAATCCCGTACGCGTGGTTATACACCGGGTCGTTTTAGTTTCAATGTTAAGGGTGGACGCTGTGAAGCCTGTCAGGGGGACGGGGTAATTAAGGTGGAAATGCACTTCCTGCCTGATATTTATGTTCCCTGTGATCAGTGTAAAGGAAAGCGCTATAACCGCGAAACGTTGGAAATCAAATATAAAGGCAAGAATATCAATGAAGTGCTGAATATGAACATTGAAGAAGCCCGTAGCTTTTTTGATGCAGTACCTGCCCTTGCCCGTAAATTGCAAACGTTAATGGATGTTGGCCTTTCTTACATTCGTCTTGGACAGTCTGCCACTACACTCTCCGGTGGAGAAGCACAACGAGTCAAACTGGCACGCGAGTTATCGAAACGTGGTACAGGTCAAACACTTTATATTCTTGATGAACCAACCACTGGATTACATTTTGCTGATATCCAACAACTGTTGTCAGTTCTACATCAATTGCGGGATCAGGGAAATACCATTGTAGTGATTGAACACAATCTGGATGTTATCAAGACAGCGGACTGGATTGTTGATCTTGGCCCAGAAGGTGGTAGTGGTGGTGGAGAGATATTAGTGGCAGGAACGCCAGAAGATGTGGTGAAATGTGAAAAATCCCATACAGCACGTTTTCTTAAGCAGATACTCAATAAAAATTAATGCTATTTCATCAATCATAATCAGCAATAAGCCTTTCCGATTGGAGAGGCTTTTTTTTATTAAATTATTCTAATATTTTTTAATGCAACAAACACCTTTCCGACTGTAATAATCAACGAAATGATCCTATTTAGATCAGTCTGATATTGTTGTTCTAATATTATTGCTGAGCCTTTAAAGATGCTATGTTCATATTATAGGCAAGTTAATTTCATAATGATATTATATATTTTGTTAATTTATAATGGAGATCAAATATGTATATGTTTTTACCATTTTTAATTGCGTTAGTTATGGTTGCCACTGTTATTACTGGCAAGAAAAAACTGACCTATACTCTTTGGGTTGTCTTATTAATCATCACGGTATTTTGGTTTAAATATCATGCCACTGATGCACTGAATCTTTCTTTCTAACCGGAGGCCGTAATGAATAATACTATGTCAGCATCTCGCAACCTTAGTCCTGCCATTACATTGAATATACTCGGTTTATTCGGCATTTGTGTCATTCTAATCGTGGCATTTTATTATCAACTAGCACGTTTTGAACTTCCCTGCCCGCTATGTCTGTTGCAACGTGCAGGCATCATTATGATCGGCTTTGGTTTTCTGTTTAATATCTATTTTGGTGTTAAAAATGCTCACTACAGCTTTTCCTTACTGGGCTGTATCGTAACTGGCTTTATTGCTATGCGTCAGGTTTCTTTGCATATCCTGCCGGGAGATGCAGGGTATGGCTCCACTTTCTTTGGCTTGCACTTCTATACGTGGGCTGCAATCTTATCTATTCTTACCATTATTGCTATTGCTGCCATCATGCCCCTGAAAGCAGGTAATCATGATCCGGCAAAATATTCACCACACATACTCGGCAAACTTGTTATGGGATTGTTCGCGATCTTAATCACCGCTAATCTGGTCTCTACTGTGCTGGAATGTGGCAGTGGACAGTGTGACGATAACCCAACGTTTTATAAGCTATTACAATAATAACATTTAGTTATCTTGGTAGAAGAAAGAAGGCTGATACACTCTACAGCCTTCTCTTTCCCCTGCAAAACCATTCGGAAGGAAATTCAATGTTCATAATTCATTGAATCATTTATGAAATAATACACCTCATGTGCTTCTTCAAGCGTCGGAACTTCTAGCTTAGATAGCATCCGATCCATCACTTTATCCGGTACAACATATTCGCGATTATTGTTTTGTTGTTGCCATCGTTTATGGTCCTGTTCAATATAAACAATCTTAACTTTAGCGTTATAACTGACAAATAGCTTAATAAGTTGCTGGCGCATTTGAGCGGTAAGATTGGTAGCATTCCAGACAAAATCCTGCCGATTACGCAATTGCTCTCTGGCCTGCTGTTTTGCCCGTTGTACAACCCAGCCATTGGCATTTTTGTCTTCCGGGCTTATTTGGTAATGACGGCGAATTGCATCCAAGCTAATGACAAACCAATCTGGGTAATACTGCTGGATAAAATGATCTTTTCCCATGCCAGGTAATCCACATAATAAAATTACCTGACTATCATAATCATCATAAGGTTGATAATCCGGCTGTTTACTTTCCGTGGAAAAATAATAAAAACGAGCTTCTGGTGAAGAAAATTTTCGAGCATTGCGCCAACAGTTTTGTTCACGGCAATAAAGTTCGAACAATTCGATGCGTTCCAGTAATTCCTGTGCATCATGACATTTGCGCCCTAAGACATCGGCTCTCGCCAATAAAGCCAATAAATAGGTATCAACACGTAATGACGCCGCCAACAGGATTTTCTGTGGTTCAGATTTTTCCATCAGCCATAGTGGTAATCCGTGAAAACGCACCAGAGCAGCAATTTGTTCACGTATCGCAAATGGTGCAGGAATTTGCTGAAAAAAAATCTGTCTGACAGTCAGCTCACCTTTACGGGCATGACCGGGAGAAACGATTCGTTTATCTAAATCCATCCGCGTAGTACTTCGCTTTTCCACGTCATGTAATAAAGCAGACGTCCAGAGTATTTCCTGTTCTTCTTTCTCCAATGTTTGATACTCAGACAACTGTTCCAATGCTGCCAGTACCATTTGAGTATGAATGGCAACATCACCTTCAGCGTGGTGAATGGGATCTTGCTGAACTCCCTCCATATCAGCAATGAAAGAAAACGTTTTAGATAGATAATCCCATGACTTATTTTTACTGAATATCCAACTCATTTTCTCTCTCCAGCCGAATGGTATTCAAAGTAAAGAGGTGCTCGTTGCCAATGATGTTTCCAATGAATATCCGTTTTAACATGGTTTTTGCGCACAAACTTAAAAACATGATGTGGGAAATCAATAACTGAGTACTCACCTGCATCACGGCTGACAATGCCTTCCATTGAACAACGTTGTTTTGTTTGTGTATCCCATGAAGAAAAGCGACTTTCCTGCTTTGCGGTTTGAATAATATTTTTAATGAACGCTGATTCAGCTCGTGTTTCAGGAATGGCAATTTCTGGCGTAGTAGGAAAATCAAATAAGGTAGCATAAAATTTCACCTCTTCCCAACTGAGCCACATATCTTTAATACGCACAGCAAAGACAAAGAAATATTCTTCAAGATGACGATATTCGATGGAGTGAATGGCATACAGATTCTCACCAAAAATCTCGATATCACCCAAATCACCTTTAATTAATTGCCAACGTTGGCGGATCTGCTGCGTCCATGCTGATTGTGTCGGTGCAGCATGAGAACGGGCAAATACACCATATTGGTTCAGACAGTTATTTTCACCATCTAATTTTTCTGTGTGAATAAATTGATTAATGTTCTGTATATTCTGCCACCAATCATGATTAATACGATCATCACTGGTTGTTCCTGGTGAGAACGGATAATGAAAAGTTCTACCATACTTTCTTGATTGCATACCCATCATGCTTTAGCTCTTTTAAAATCATCCCAATAAAAGTGTGTTACACCTTTACAAATTAATATTTACCTCAATAATTGATGAAAGAGTTCAAGAAGTTGGTATTACATTTTCTTTATTCCTATTTAATTTATATTTTGAAATTAAAAAATTAGTTTAAGCATTTTTGCTATTTAATATAAAGGTGGGAGAAGCAAGATTTCACATATAATCACTTGATGTATCTGTGCTTACTATATAGAAAACGGTTGTAAATTAACATAGCGAGTAAATTACTATCATGAAATAACCGATAAAAATCTTTTATTTTTATCTTAAATAGAGATATCTGTAGAAGAAAAGAAACCCTTTGCCTAATACCAGAACAAAGGGCTGTAGTGATTATCTTCATCAATTCCCCAAATATTCAGGGAATAAAAATTACTGACTCACTGCCGCAAATGCTTCTGCAACACGCTGTACGTTATGATGGTTCACGCCGGCCATACAAACCCGGCCAGAACCAATCAAATAGACTCCAAATTCTCTACGCAGGTGATTAACCTGTTCAGGGCTAAAGCCAGTATAGCTAAACATACCGCGTTGTTTCAGCAAGTGATCAAAGTTTTTCTCTGGCAACACATTTTTCAATGCGCTAACCAATACCGTACGCATTTCCAGAATGCGTAATCGCATCTGCTCAACTTCTTTCAACCATTGCGCTTTTAGTAACGGCTCAACTAAGACTCTTGTTACAACCTGAGCACCAAAATTCGGTGGGCTGGAATAAATCCTACGTACACTGGCTTTCAATTGCCCCAAAACACATTCACTTGTTTTGGCATCATCGCAAATAACAGACAATCCACCAACACGCTCACCATACAGGGAGAAGATTTTTGAAAACGAATTACTAATCAAACAAGGTAATTCTGCATTTGCCATTGCCCGAATCGCGTAAGCATCCTCTTCCATTCCATCAGCAAGTCCCTGATAAGCGATATCAAGGAATGGGATCAATGCCTGCTCTTTGGCAATCTGAACTACCTGATCCCATTGTTCATTAGTAAGATCAGAGCCAGTTGGGTTATGACAACAAGGGTGCATCAGAATAATGCTTTTTGCTGGCAATTGCCGAAAAGTTGCCAGCATTTCATCAAATCTTACCCCTTTGGTTTTATCATCAAAGTAAGGGTAATAATTTACTTTGAGCCCTGCTCCAGAGAAAATTGAAGCATGGTTTTCCCATGTCGGATCACTACACCATACTTCAGAATCAGGGAAATAACGATGCAAAAAGTCAGCACCAACTTTTAGTGCACCTGAGCCTCCAACGGCTTGAATCGTTGCAATACGATTTTGCTGCAATAACGGATGATCTTTACCGAACAGTAATTCTTGAATTGCCAGTCGATAACCAAGCAAACCTTCCATGGGGAGATAAAGAGACGCAGACTGTGGTAAAGCTTTCATTTGTTCTTCTGCGGTTGCAACAGCCTGCAATTGAGGTGTGATACCCTGCTTGTCGTAATACAACCCAACGCTCAGATTAATTTTTTCTAAGCGGGTGTCTTTCTTAAACATTTCCAATAACGAAAGTATAGGATCACCTGCGTAAGCATCAACATTCTGGAACACGATGTTATACCCCCTGCTACTTAGTTAGCATAAAAACTGTTGTATAAAAACAATGATATAAAAACAGTGACATAAAAACGCAATAACAGACAATATAAATTAACCCGATTATTCGTCCAGATATTCCATCGCAACACGTGAGGTTAGTTTTGTGATCAGTTCATAAGCACTAATCCCTGTATATTCTGCAATTCTTTCAGCAGGTAGGACTGTACCCCAGAGGATAACTTCATCTCCCACTTTATCCTGACAATCAGGCCCCAAATCCACCGTAATCATATCCATGGAAACCCGGCCAACAAGAGGAACTTCACGTCCATTAACAAAGATGGGGGTGCCTGATGGGGCACTGCGGGGATAGCCATCACCATATCCGATTGCTACAACGCCTAAATATGTATCGCGTTCACTAACCCAAGTACCGCCGTAACCCACCGCTTCACCTGAATTGTGTTTGCGTACAGCAATTAAGCTAGATTTCAATGTCATCGCTGGCATTAAGTTGAAATCAGCCGCAGTCTTATCTGCCATCGGTGATACACCATACATCATGATACCAGGGCGAACCCAATCCAGATGTACCTGTGGCCACAACAAAATTCCTCCCGAAGCTGAAATCGATTTTTCACCAGCTTTGCCCGCAATAAATGACATAAAATGTTCAATTTGCAGGGGAGTTGTATCCACCAGTGGTTCATCAGCACGACTAAAGTGGGTGATCATATTAACGGGCTGTGCGACGTTATGACAGCGACTCAAGCGTTGATAAAAATATTCTGCTTCATCTAAACGAACGCCAAGACGATGCATCCCTGTATCCAACTTCATCCACACCTTAATTGGATGAGATAAATCAGCCTGTTCCAGAGCTTCAAGTTGTTCGATGTTGTGCACCACGGTTTCAATATGATTGACAACTAAAACAGGGAGGTCTGACGCCCCTAAAAAACCCTCCAGAAGCAGGATTGGTTTGATAATCCCGTTACTGCGCAGTGCTAATGCTTCCCCTATTCGTGCAACGCCAAAACAATCAGCATCTTCCATTGTATACGCAGTTTCCAATAAACCATGTCCATAGGCGTTTGCTTTCACAACTGCAATCAATTTACTGTTCGGGGCTTTCGCCCTGACCTGTTGCAGGTTATGTCGCAGAGCGCGGCGGTCGATAACAGCAGTTGCCGCTTTCATTTTATCCCCTTTTTATTCTCTTCCAGTCAGTAAGTTTTCAATAAGACGCTATTCATTACTACTTATTCATCGCTGTAGCTTGGCCCTGCATAATTATCAAACCGTGACCATTGACCATTAAACGTTAGCCTCACTGTACCAATAGGGCCATTACGCTGTTTACCAATGATAATTTCTGCTACACCTTTCAGTTCACTATTATCGTGATATACCTCATCACGATAAATGAACATGATTAAGTCAGCATCCTGTTCAATAGAGCCTGATTCACGCAGGTCTGAGTTAACGGGTTTTTTATCAGCTCGCTGCTCCAGACTACGGTTAAGCTGGGATAATGCAACAACGGGTACTTGGAGTTCTTTCGCCAATGCTTTGAGTGATCGAGATATTTCAGCAATTTCCAAGGTACGGTTGTCAGATAGGGAAGGCACCCGCATCAATTGCAGGTAGTCGATCATAATCAGGCTGAGTCCACCATTTTCGCGGAAAACTCTTCTTGCCCGGGAGCGCACTTCAGTAGGGGTCAAACCGGATGAATCATCAATATACATATTGCGTTTTTCCAGCAAAATCCCCATGGTGCTGGAAATACGCGCCCAGTCCTCATCATCAAGCTGACCAGTACGAATACGTGTTTGATCTACACGGGAAAGAGACGCCAACATACGCATCATGATCTGATTGCCGGGCATCTCCAGACTAAAAATCAAAACAGGTTTATCCTGCATCATCGCCGCATTTTCACACAAGTTCATCGCAAAAGTGGTTTTACCCATTGAAGGACGTGCGGCGACAATGATTAAGTCAGATTTTTGCAAGCCAGCAGTTTTCTTATCCAAATCTTGATAACCGGTAGAAACTCCTGTCACACCATCATGCGGACGTTGATACAATTGTTCAATTCGTTCAACCGTTTCTTCCAGGATCTGCTCAATTCCTTTCGGGCCTTCGTCTTTATTCGCTCTATTTTCTGCGATCTGGAAGACCTTTGATTCCGCCAGATCTAATAATTCTTCACTGGTACGCCCTTGTGGATCATATCCCGCATCTGCAATTTCATTAGCAACGGCGATCATATCACGAACAACTGCACGTTCACGGACAATATCCGCATAAGCGTTAATGTTCGCTGCACTTGGGGTATTTTTTGACAATTCTGCCAGATAAGCAAAACCACCGACATTATCCAGCTCCCCATTTTGCTCCAAGGATTCTGATAATGTAATCAAGTCGATAGGTTTGCCTGTTTCAAGCAAACGCTGCATTTCAGCAAAAATACGCCGGTGTGGGCGACTGAAAAAATCATTACTGGTGACACGTTCGGATACGTTATCCCAACGTTCATTATCCAGCATCAAACCGCCCAACACGGATTGTTCTGCTTCCAAAGAGTGTGGTGGAAGTTTCAGCCCTTCCACTTGGCGATCTTTTGGTTCAGCCATACTGTTGTTAGTTGGTTTTCTTCCAGCCATGTACCACATCAATCCACTAAACAAGAACGAAATAGCGCACCAGTATACGCCATGAAAACAACCTTGAGTAATTATATATAGTCTATACTCGAAATTTAAACACAACCGATTGATATTGAATAAATAATCCTCATTTTTTAACGAGTTTTCTCTTGTTTGTTTATATAATTGTTTATACATAGAACACTGAATAAACCTATAAACAAAGCATAAGATAAAAACAATGTGAAAGGAAAGAAAGAATGAAAGTGAATTTGTGATCAATAAAGCCAGGTCAGTAAACTAAGCGTTCTGACCTTGTGAAAGGTTGTGCTGCACTTCGTCGGGAACTATTAAGGTCACAGGATACAATGCCCTGTCAGTGAGAAGATACCCTGCTGTGGCTATCTTCCCGGGATTTTTAGGCAAAGGATTGGCTGTTTTTATGATTTATCCCGCACCTTGCGCTCAATCAATCGACCATACGAATCAAAATAGCGACTCGGCCAGATTTTAGAGGGATGTATTTCGAGATAGTTAGCAATTATCCATTCGCCTTTAGGCCACGGACGGCTGAGAGTATTTGCCAGTGTAGATGAACTGAGACCCGCTTCACGAGAAACAGCCGCTAAGGTTGTACCGCGTTTACGTAATGCAGCGATGATATCAGCTTGATGCCAGTCATTTCTAACGTTATTCATTCCTGCTACCCCTTTCCATTAATTAATAATTGATGGTGGCGATTCAGACAGGGTTATCACAACCGGGAACGATCGTCCGGCGAGGCGTAAGCCTCCCCTGCCTGAACCGCCATTGAAAGGGCGATAGCAGACACACTGGCAGAAACTTCCTACCAGTGGATCGTTCTTACAAGGGTGATAATCCTTGGCCTCTAGATTTTGCTAGTGGCGGAACTACTTTAACTGATTGGTTTATCTGGTTCAATAAGCGAATCAGTATGAACGCTTAACTTTTTGCGTTATATTCCATTAACTGTGTTACTGTTGATCTTCGTTTAACACCACAACTACAGATGAAGTAAGGACAGAGCGAATTATCCCTAATACCGATACAGAAGGCGGAAGAGTTATTTTGGGGGAGAAAATAACAGAAGGGGCATGAAAAATCGCCCCAATGAAATGCTTCAAAAAATTAGCTATCCAGCTCCAGCTAATGCAAAAGTTCTTTATTCTAATCTATACCACCCCATCAACATGATATAACCATTGGTGATATCTATTATTTCTCTGTTACCAGAACTTGATGTTGTTCCTGAAACAGTATGGTGATGGCTACCAATATTTACAGAATGAGTGTGTTTACCTTGATTATCTGTATATGCAACTTTTTCATTGTATTTGTAGGTAGCGCCACGAATTACCACTCCTTTTTGAATATATCCTCCCCATACAGGTTCTTGACTTTGATCATATGATAATGCCGTAGCATGCTTATGATCACCTGCGACACTGGTTGATTTTATCCCGTAATCAAATGAATCTGTTATAGCTGAAAATGAGTGATTATGAGGAGGGAGTTGTGAAGCTTTCAATGTGATAGTGTCATTTCCTCCTATTGATAAAATGTCGGAACCATCTAAAGCTCCTAGCCTAATAGTTTTATTTTCGCCAATATATTTCCAGACAGTGTCAGGGAATAGGATGTTTGGATCTCTACTTTGAGCAAAAAATGTAACCAGAAATGCAATTGCGGGATCTATCTTGTTGGCGGATTTCTTCTTATTCGGCTCGATATTAGCGTTCGCGTCTGTTTCCATCACCACGTTAGACATCGCCCACGCGAGTACCGGATCGCCGTTGTGACGAATGATTTTACGGTTAACGAACACCTCAGCAGATTTCGCCACGGGGCTAAAACGCATATAGGTTTGCGGGAACGGCTCAACATCCAGCCCTGCGCCCTGTAATTGGGTACGTAAGTGTGTGCGTTCCATGTATCGAAGCCCACCAGCTTGATATCAAAGCGCTGGCTGTCTTTGAGAATATCATCACGGATACGATCATAATCAATACAATCGCCTGTGGTGGTACGTATCCAGCCTGCCTGTACCCATTGGCGATAGATTGCCCGATTCTTGTTGGCCGGATTCTGTAGCTGGGCTTCCGGTAAGTAATGGCGGGTCAGCAATAATAACTCATTGTCCACGGGAAACGTGTAACAGAGGCTGGTGATATCCCCTGTTGAAGATAAATCCAGCCCGGCGTAACATTCCAAGCCTTTGAGGTCGTTTTCATCATAGTCTGTCTGGCAGGCTTTCCAAGCCCCGTCACCCATCCACGGTGTTTCTCCCTGACACCAGATATTAAAGCGTTTGGTTAACATTTCTGTCCATTGTGAGGGAATGCCCCGCGCTTTTTGGATAGTGTCATGCAGTGCGGCACTGTCTACGGAAACATCTAGATTAGGGTTAGCCTTTATCCAGAGTGCCTCATCATCAATCTCGTTCTCGTCGTCCAGTTCGTAGATCAGGGCAAACAGTGATTCATTTTGTTCTTCACCATCCAATATCTGACAGCAATAATCATAGTGCTGCTTACAGGCGGATATCACGTTACTGCCTGCTGTGGTAATGGCAAACAGGATACCTTCGGGACGGGCACCCATCCCCAGCTCAAGGGCAGAGTAAACCGCGTTATCGGGGTGCAAATGGTACTCATCGACGATAGCCAGAGAGGGATTAGTGCCCTCAATGGTGGCGGCTTTGGCGGCCAGCGGTTTTAACAGGCTATTAATAAAACCGATGGAAGCATCATTTTCGACGCAGTTATGCAGTAAGTTAATAAGTTCATCACGTTTGGCATTGATGGAATGCAATAGCATGATGTTTTGGACTGATATTGAACTTAGTGTAAGGTTGGATTTTGTCATTTATTATTAACTCTGGGATAAGTAATGATTAAATACTATACAAGTCAATTTATTCTGGATATAAGAAAATGATGGGAGGAGATGACAAAATGAACAGTAACAGAATCAATATAATTCAGGGTGATATCACCACAATTGCAGTTCAGGCGATTGTTAATGCCGCTAACAGTTCTTTGCTAGGTGGTGGCGGTGTTGATGGAGCCATTCACCGTGCTGGTGGAAAATCTATTCTGGAAGAGTGTATGCAGATCAGGGCAAGGCAAGGTGGTTGTGAAGTTGGTGATGCGGTGATCACCGGAGCCGGGAATTTACCTGCTAACTATGTGATCCACACTGTAGGCCCTCGCTGGAATGGAGGAATGCATGATGAGCCGGAACTACTGAGAAAGGCTTATTTGAGCTGTTTTGAGATTATTAAACAATACAATATTGCAACCATCTCTTTTCCCAATATCAGTACAGGCATTTACCGTTTCCCAAAGAAAATGGCGGCAAAAATCGCTTTGGAAACAATTCATTCAAATCTTTCTATCAATCAAAATATATTACAAGTGAATCTTGTTTGTTTTGATGATGAAAATTACGACATTTATCGTTCTTTAACTCAACCTCTTCTTTGAATCAAGTTGTTATCTAAATCAAGTTATTATCTAAATCAATAAACACATGCTTTCGGCCTTAATTAACCTATTGAGCATCGCATCTAAAACATTTTTTATTGCGCAAATCACGATATGAAACGTTCTCTTATTTGCGCAAACTCACCTCTGATTATGCAAATTCGCTTGAAAATACGTCAAAACAGCGGGGTAAATCAAAGAATGGATGTCGAGTGGAAATTAAGATAGTTTTCGTTTATTGGTATTAATGATTGCGGTTTGTATGCTGCGCTGCGAAAATTAGTTCTAGTTCACTAACGCTTTTATCCGACTTGGAGTAAAGAATGACCACTCGTAAAACCCTTGCTAATGCTATCCGCTTCTTGAGCATGGATGCTGTGCAGAAAGCAAAATCAGGGCATCCTGGTGCACCGATGGGAATGGCTGACATTGCTGAAGTGCTATGGCGCGACTATTTGAACCATAACCCTGCCAATCCTGACTGGGCTGATCGTGACCGCTTCGTATTATCCAATGGTCATGGTTCTATGCTGATTTACAGCTTGCTGCATCTGACTGGTTACGATGTTTCTATCGACGATCTGAAAAATTTCCGTCAACTGCATTCTAAAACCCCTGGTCATCCAGAATATGGTTATACTCCGGGCGTAGAAACGACAACTGGTCCACTGGGACAAGGTATTGCCAACGCAGTTGGTTTTGCGATTGCGGAACGCACATTGGCAGCGCAGTTTAACCGTCCGGGCCATGATATTGTCGATCACTACACTTATGTATTCATGGGTGATGGTTGTATGATGGAAGGGATCTCCCATGAAGTTTGTTCTCTGGCGGGTACATTGAAGCTAGGCAAATTGATCGCTTTCTATGATGACAACGGCATCTCCATTGATGGTGAAGTTGAAGGTTGGTTCACTGATGACACCGCTGCACGTTTTGAATCCTATGGCTGGCATGTTATTCGTGGCGTAGATGGTCATGATTCTGTTGTAATTCAGTCTGCTATCGAAGAAGCCCGTAAAGAAACTGGCAAACCATCTCTGTTAATGTGCAAAACTATTATCGGTTTTGGCTCACCAAACAAAGCAGGCAAAGAAGAGTGTCACGGTGCTCCACTGGGTGACGCTGAAATTGAAGCGACCCGTAAGGCTCTGGCTTGGGAGTATCCTGCTTTTGAAATTCCTCAGGATATTTATGCAGAATGGGATGCAAAAGAAGCCGGTGAAGCTAAAGAAAGCGATTGGGATGTAAAATTTGCCGCTTATGCTGAAGCCTACCCGGAACTAGCCACAGAATTCCGCCGTCGTACCCGTGGTGAATTGCCTGCAAATTGGGAAGCTGAATCCAAAGCATTTATTGAAAATCTGCAACAGAATCCAGCTTCTATTGCCAGCCGTAAAGCATCACAAAATGCTCTGGAAGCATTTGGTAAAGTTCTGCCTGAATTCATGGGCGGCTCTGCTGATCTGGCGCCAAGTAACTTGACTATGTGGTCTGGCTCCAAGCCTCTGAACGAAGTTCAGGATGGTAACTACATTCACTATGGTGTTCGTGAGTTTGGTATGTCTGCCATCATGAACGGTATTGCTCTGCATGGTGGTTTTGTGCCTTATGGTGCGACGTTCCTGATGTTTGTTGAATATGCCCGTAACGCAGTACGTATGGCTGCACTGATGAAGATCCGTAGCATCTTCGTTTATACCCACGATTCTATTGGCTTGGGTGAAGATGGCCCGACTCATCAGCCCGTTGAGCAAATTGCCAGCCTGCGTGTAACGCCAAATATGAGTACATGGCGTCCATGTGACCAGGTAGAATCTGCGGTAGCGTGGAAATATGCGATTGAACGTAAAAATGGCCCAACTTCTCTGATTTTCTCCCGTCAGAATCTGGCACAACAAGAACGTACTACTGAGCAACTGGCGGATATCGAAAAAGGTGCTTATATCCTGAAAGATTGCGCAGGTCAGCCTGAATTAATCCTGATTGCGACGGGTTCTGAAGTTGAGCTGGCAGTAAAAGCCGCTGAACAATTGAGTGCAGAAGGTCGTAAAGTTCGCGTAGTTTCTATGCCATCTACTGATGTATTTGACAAACAGGATGCGGCATATCGTGAAGCGGTGCTCCCTGCTGCGGTTTCTGCCCGTGTTGCGATTGAAGCGGGTATTTCTGATTACTGGTTTAAATACGTTGGTATTAATGGTGCTATCGTGGGAATGGATACCTTTGGTGAATCTGCTCCTGCTGATGCTCTGTTCAAAGAATTTGGTTTCACTGTTGAGAATGTCGTTGCCAAAGCAACCGCATTACTGAAATAACAAGCAAACCCTACCCTGGATAGGTTTTAGAAACTGGATAGGTTTTAACAGAATAGATTTTAGAAAGCGGCTAATAAAACCTGCTTGCTGAAAGATGAAAGGGGAAGAAGCGCATTAGCATCAAATCTTGAGCTAATGCGCTCTTTTTTCATCAAAATTTTTTCATTATGCTATTCATGACCCTTGCCATTATTCTCTATTTCTCGTAGTCTTCCCTTATAATTAGCTGAACCGTTTCAGTTATCGCAGGTAAAATGTCTTGTCTGTCACAATCTGATTAATTTTATGATGAATCATCCGTACAATTTGCAGTTGCTCAGTTATTCTAAGCCGTTGCGTGACCATAGAGAAATTCAGGGGGTAACATGACCATCAGGGTAGCGATTAACGGTTTTGGGAGAATAGGGCGCAGTGTTCTGCGTGCTCTCTACGAAACCGGGCGTCGGGCTGAAATTGCGGTTATCGCTATCAATGAGCTGGCTGATGCAAAAGGTATCGCCCACTTGTTAAAATACGATTCCAGTCATGGGCGTTTTGCATGGGATGTGCGCCTGAACAATGAAGTATTGTACGTAGGAGATGACAGTATACGGCTGTTTCATCAACCAGATATCTCGGATTTGCCGTGGAAAGAACTGGGTATTGATATTGTACTCGATTGTACGGGAAAGTATGGTGAACGAGTGGATGGAGAAGCTCATCTCACTAGTGGTGCCAAAAAAGTTCTGTTTTCCCATCCGGGAGGCAATGATCTGGATGCAACGGTGGTATATGGTGTAAATCATGATTCATTGGTTGCCGAAGATCGTATTGTTTCTAATGCATCTTGTACAACAAATTGTATTATCCCGATCATTAAGGTGCTGGATGATGCGTTTAACATTGAATCGGGCACGGTGACAACAATTCACGCATCCATGAATGATCAACCAGTCATTGATGCTTATCACTGTGATTTACGTCGAACCCGTGCGTCCAGCCAGTCGATTATTCCAGTCGATACAAAACTCGCTGCGGGGATCACACGTATCTTTCCCAAATTCAGTGATCGGTTTGAAGCTATTTCTGTACGAGTACCTACCATCAATGTAACAGCGATTGATTTAAGTGTGACAGTCAATGCTGCCGTTAATGTCAGTGAAGTAAACCAACTACTGCAAGAATCAGCGATGAGTTCGTTTCGTGGTATAGTGGATTTCACTGATTTACCGTTGGTCTCAACGGATTTTAACCACGATCCTCACAGTGCTATTGTGGATGGTACACAAACCAGAGTGAGTGGAAATCATCTGATCAAAACGCTTGTATGGTGTGATAATGAGTGGGGCTTTGCCAATCGTATGCTTGATACAACCCTGGTAATGGCCTCTAAAGGTTTCATGTAATCACAACAGAAGATTGAGTAATTTTATAGAGAATCAATGAGAGGATTCACCATGTCTGTAATTAAGATGACTGATTTAGATCTGACGGGTAAACGTGTTCTGATCCGTGCTGATCTGAATGTGCCTGTAAAAGATGGCAAAGTGACTTCTGATGCACGTATCCGTGCGTCTTTGCCGACGATTGAGGCTGCGTTGAATCAGGGAGCCAAAGTCATGGTTACTTCTCACCTGGGACGCCCGACTGAGGGAGAATACAACGAAGAGTTCTCACTGCAACCCGTCGTTGATTACCTGAAAGGTGCACTTTCTTCTCCTGTTCGTCTGGAAAAAGATTATCTGAATGGTGTTGAAGTGGCAGAAGGCGAATTGGTTGTTCTGGAAAACGTTCGCTTCAACAAAGGTGAGAAAAAAGACGACGAAACGTTATCGAAACAGTATGCAGCATTGTGTGATGTATATGTAATGGATGCCTTTGGTACAGCACATCGTGCTCAGGCGTCAACTCACGGTGTTGCTAAATTTGCACCGATTGCCTGTGCTGGCCCATTATTATCTGGCGAACTGGAAGCTTTGGGTAAAGCACTGCACAACCCGGCTCGTCCAATGGTGGCGATTGTCGGAGGTTCCAAAGTTTCAACTAAACTGACTGTTCTTGATTCACTGTCCAAAATTGCTGATCAGCTTATCGTCGGTGGCGGAATTGCCAATACCTTTGTTGCCGCAGAAGGCCACAATGTAGGTCGCTCCTTGTACGAAGATGACTTGATCCCTGAAGCGAAAAAACTGCTGGAAAGCTGTGATATTCCAGTACCTACTGATGTTCGTGTTGCGACAGAATTCTCTGAAACTGCCGAAGCTATATTGAAATCCACCAGTGAAATTAAAGACGACGAGCAAATCCTTGATTTGGGCGATGCATCTGCAGAACGTCTGGCTGAAATCCTGAAAAGCGCTAAAACTATTCTGTGGAATGGCCCGGTTGGTGTTTTTGAATTCCCTAATTTCCGTAAAGGAACCGAAATTGTTGCCCATGCGATTGCAAAGAGCGATGCTTTCTCGATTGCAGGTGGTGGCGATACTTTAGCAGCAATTGATCTGTTTGAAATTGCTGACAAAATATCTTACATCTCTACCGGTGGTGGTGCTTTCCTTGAGTTTGTTGAAGGCAAAAAACTACCAGCCGTTGTGATGCTGGAAGAACGTGCTAACAGTAAATAAGTTGTGATAACAGGCAGTGAATACTGCCTGTTCAATATCAATACAGGACCACGTAACATGTCTAAAATTTTTGATTTCGTAAAACCGGGTGTCATCACGGGTGATGATGTTCAAAAAGTCTTTGCTATCGCAAAAGAACATAACTTTGCTCTGCCGGCAGTGAACTGTGTCGGTACTGACTCTATCAACGCAGTGCTGGAAACAGCGGCAAAAGTACGTGCTCCGGTAATCATCCAGTTTTCCAACGGTGGTGCATCATTTTTAGCAGGTAAGGGTTTAAAACTTGAAGGGCAGCAAGCCGCAATTCTGGGGGCAATTTCTGGTGCTTACCATGTACATCAGATGGCAGAACATTATGGTGTGCCAGTGATCCTGCATACTGACCATTGTGCACGTAAATTACTGCCGTGGATTGATGGTCTGTTGGATGCTGGTGAAAAGCATTATGCTCAGACTGGTAAACCATTGTTCTCTTCCCACATGATTGATCTGTCAGAGGAATCTCTGGAAGAAAATATCGAAATTTGTAGCCAATATCTGGCACGTATGGCAAAAATCGACATGACGCTGGAAATTGAACTGGGTTGTACTGGTGGTGAAGAGGATGGTGTTGACAACAGCCATCTCGACAGCTCTTCCCTGTATACTCAACCGGAAGATGTGGCTTATGCTTATGAGAAACTGAGTGCTATCAGTCCACGTTTTACCATCGCGGCATCTTTTGGTAACGTCCACGGCGTATATAAACCAGGTAACGTTAAACTGACACCAAAAATCCTGCGCAATTCTCAAGACTACGTTTCTGAGAAATTCAACCTGCCACACAACAGTCTGGATTTTGTCTTCCACGGTGGTTCCGGCTCTACCGCAGAAGAGATTCAGGAAGCTGTCAGCTATGGCGTAGTGAAAATGAATATTGATACCGATACTCAATGGGCTACCTGGGAAGGTATTCTGAACTACTACAAGAAAAATGAAGGCTATCTGCAAGGCCAGCTAGGTAACCCGGAAGGTGCGGATAAACCGAATAAGAAATTCTATGATCCACGCGTCTGGTTGCGTGCTGGCCAGGTTTCTATGGCTGTTCGTCTGGAGCAGGCTTTCAAAGAATTGAACGCGGTTGATGTGCTGTAATTTCCATACTGATTGGCATGGATTCAAGTAGTTTTTTAGTTTCCGCTCGTTATTTAGATTATCAACGAGCGGGAATTTTGTTTAATTAACCCGGATCAGATTGATTGGTTATGCTTTCGCTCCATCCTTCATAATGCGGTTCAGCCACGGCACCATGAAAGCCATAATCACAGCAACAATAAGAGTGGCAATCCCTATTTTTCCAAATACGCTCATATAAAGTGGCAGGGTTTGCAGAGGATCGGTCACGCCTTTTGGTGCGGCGGTGAATGTGGCAACATAACTTCCTAATACTGATGCTGCTGCTTGAGATAAGAACCACATGCCCAGAATAAATCCTGTCAGGTAGCTAGGAACAAATGTTGCTACCATTGCCAGTCCCAGTGCACTGATCATCAATTCCCCGACACTTTGGAACAGATAAACCAATACAATAAACCATGGGGAAGTCATGCCTTGTTCATCGGCAAATAAACCCGAAGCGGCGGCTGTCATGAAACCGAGAGAGCACAGGAACATGCCGAAGGTAAACTTTGTTGGCATGGAAAAATCTTTTCCCTTTGCTCCCAAGCGGGTGTAAACCACCGCCAGGATAGGACTGACCACAATGATCCAGAATGGATTCAGTGCTTGGAAACTGATGGGATTAACATTAAAGCCGAAGATCTGGGTATGGACGTTGTTGATGGCGAAGAAATTGAGGGAAGTCGGCATTTGGTTATACAGGATGTAGAACACAATAGCTTGAAGCATCAAAATAAATGCCACAAACATCTTATTGCGGCCGATCCTGTCCTGTTTAAATGCCTGCCAGAAGAAAATGATTACAACAACGGCTGAAATCGCTATGAGGACAATATTGGCAATGTTGATATTGTGCAATAACCATGCACAAACACCAATCATAGCCACTGTACCAAGCAAAACTAAAAACAGGGTTACATAGTTCAGAGGGGCATGATCTGGTTCAGAGCCAATGTTATGTACCATACGGCGGCAAGCGATATAAACCAACAAGGCGATAATCAGGCCGATACCACAGATATTATAAGTGACGGCGTAGCCGTATTTATCAGCAATGACAGGGGCAAGAGAAAGAGAAACCAGAGAGCCAAGATTAATAGACATATAGAATAACGTAAATGCACCATCCAGGCGTGGATCTTGGGGCTGGTAACATTTTGCCAGTAGGCTGGCGGGGTTGGCTTTGAAAAGGCCATTACCGACAGCCACGGCTCCCAGTGCATAAAAAATCAGCTCAGGTTCCATGATGGAAAGACCAATCATGAAATAGCCTATCGTCAGTACAATGGCACCCAGAACGATAGTTCGCTTTGTTCCTAATAAGTGGTCGCCAACATAACCGCCGATGGAAATCAGGCCGTAAACCAGTGCAGTAAACGCACCGAAGGTGATAAATGATTGTGCTTCTGAAAAACCAAGTTGTTTAACGAAATAAACAGCAAGAATGCTTTGAACGCCGTAGTAGCCAAATCTTTCCCATAATTCCACAAAAAAGATCATGAAAAAGGGTTTCGGTTGATCCCATAAACCGATTGGAACGGTTTTATTCATAGTAACTGCCTCTGTTAGTTGTCATACCGGTGGACAATACATTCAGAGCTCATACTGTTGTTAATATATGGATAACATAATGTATTGTACGGGTTGTGATTTTGTTTATTTATTCAGAGTGATCGAAAGCGCGGGAGGTTAATATACTAGTACAATATCTTCTCAGTGTTTGATCACACTAATGTAAAAATTAATACCAGATTTGACGAAATATTCACTAAATTAATGGCGAAAATAATACATGAATGGTTTGAGTGTTCGCAAATGAATCAATTTGCTGTTTATTTGATCTTTGTTGTTGTTTTTTATCGAAAAATGACTACCTATTAATTAGTATTAAGAAGATGACATTACGAATATCAATATATTGATTTTTTATTATGTAATTAATAATTTTGTTTATTTGCGCAGGGATAAAATTTACATTGTTTTGAGAGGAAATGCTAAATTTCCCCAAAAATCGGAGTACGCATTAGGTAGAATTTTCTTGTCATTTTAATGTATCAAAGAAGATTCAATTCTTATGAAAAATTACACCTTTTTCTATAAATGACGTGCTAAATATGGCAGCATGGATGCTTCCCTTATGGCCCGGCTTAAGGAAATGGTGGCAAAAAAGTGGTGAAGCCCTTTCTGTATTGGAACTGCACAAGCTGATGAAAAAGACGGAGGAAATAGCTGAGCAAATTTTACGTTGGTCATACTGGTGAGGACGGTATCAATATTATGCGCAACAATGTCACTATCGTCGCCGGGAAAGAGTATCTGCTGATAGGTGTGGGCGTCGGTCCGCCAGTGATTGATAGTCCATATTTTTGCGACAATGTAATATATTGTTCTGTGTTGTCCAGGTCTTTGAATTGGTTTCAATTTACATCACAAAGGTATGCCCTTCGTCTTGTAAATTGCGTTTTAGAAGACGAAGGAGATATGTTCAGTAGAATAATATTTCAAACAGATATTTAAACCGCGGTAGCCAAAGTCTTGCTCATAACCTGGTGAAAACTACGCTTAAAATAAATTAACCCATGACCCTCTTCACGAACAATAATCTGTTTTATTTCCACCAGATAAACATTATGAGTACCAATTTCCTGTACTTGTTCAATACTTCCTTCCAGATTGGCCAGTGTTCCTTTCAACATGGGTTGCTCCAGTATCCCTGTTTGCCAGATATCCCAACTAAAGCGCTCTTCCATACCGGCTTCGGTCATGCCAGCGAAATGGCGGGCCATTAATTCTTGCTCATGATTCAGGATATTGACACACAGCCGACCGTTTCCCTGAAATACCGGATTCATGGCGCTGTTGCGATTAATGCACACCATCAGAGTTGGAGGCGTATCTGTCACAGAGCAGACTGCTGTTGCTGTCATACCGCAGCGCCCTGCCGGGCCATCCGTAGTAATGATATTCACCGCAGCGGAAAGGCTTGCCATCGCATCCCTGAAACGCAAGCGATGTTCATTTTTCAAAGACATAATAAGCCTCCTGTTACTGATTTATTTCAGCAGCTTATCTAATAGATTAATATCGTGGTTATTGTACAAATGGGGTTTTGTCCAGCCATTCACATCATAGTCAGAAAGACAGCGATCCACTAACTCCGTCATTTTCTTCATATTGCCGGAACCATACGCATGACGCAGACATTGCAGGCGAATTTCATCCTGACTGCCGGCATAATTAATTTCGTACAATTCATGACGTCCACCGAATTCACTACCGATGGCATCCCACATTAATTTCAAAATTTTAATTCGTTCCACATGATCAATACCATTGGAGCCACGTACATATTTTTCCAGGTATTTATTGATTTCAGGATTGTTCATATCCCGCACGCTGGATGGCAAATAAATTAATCCGCTAGTGACATTACTTTCAATGATGTTCTTAATTTTCGTATAAGCCATCGGTGCCATAACGCGGTAAGTTTGTATTGCCTGTGTATCCGGCAGGTAGGCATTACCTTCCCATGGCTTAGCTTCTGCCCACATTGCATCGGTCAGAGCCCAGAATAGATTGCGCCATGCCACGACTTCACCGAGATCTGCCTGAACACCGCGAAAATCCACCACTCCAGTACATTCGAGGCTCTTTTGCAGTAATCCGGTGATAAAGTCCAGTTTTACCGCCAGACGTACACAGGCTTGTACTGGAAACAGACGGGCAAATCCACTCTGGACAGCCCAATTACGAGCACGATCAAAATCGCGGTAGATTAACACATTTTCCCATGGGATTAACACCTTATCCATTATGAGAATGGCGTCATTTTCATCAAATCGGCTGGAAAGGGGGTAATCGAAAGGTGAACCTGTGGCTCCTGCCACTAGTTCATAGGAAGCACGGGAAATTAATTTAACACCTTCAGAATCCATCGGAGCAACAAACATCAGGGCAAAATCAGGGTTATCGCCGATGACTTGTGCTGAGCCAAAACCAATAAAATTAAAGTGAGTCAATGCCGAGTTAGTTGCGACTACTTTGGCACCACTGACAATAATGCCTGCATCTGTCTCTTTTTCTATTTGGATAAAAACATCTTTAACCTGATCAGCAGGTTTGTGACGATCAATCGGGGGATTAACTATCGCATGGTTGAAATAGAGCGCGTTTTCCTGAATACGCTTATACCATGTACGAGCGTTATCAGCGAACTGTCCGTAAAATTCAGGATAAGCACCTAACGCACAGCAAAATGCCGCTTTATAGTCAGGAGTACGGCCCATCCAGCCATAACTCTGGCGTGACCATTCAGCAATAGCATCACGTTGTTGGCGGATATCATCGGGGCTGGTTGCGAAACGGAAGAACTTATGGGTATAACCGCCACTGCCCGTATCCGTATCCCAACAGAGTACATCATGGGTTTCTGGGGCATGTAGGGCATCATACAGTTGACCGATAGAGGTTGCCGCATTGCGAAAAGCGGGATGTGTAGTGACATCCTTAACGCGTTCGCCATAGATATAAATTTCCCGTCCATCCTGAAGGGAATTCAAGTACTCTTTGCTGGTTAATGGGCGTTTATGATCGGCCCGCAAATCTTCTGGTCTCATGGCTACCTCATCATTCCAAAACCTCCTATTCTGATTTGTTATCCTAATGGGAGGTTAAGTGTTAAATTTATGTTTCTTTATAAGGTTGATTGAAGCGATTGAGAGAGAAGACTTGAAGAGACTTTCAGGAGATACGCTGGTACTTTTCGGTAAGATTGGGCTGTTTACTGCGTAAATGTGATCGAGCTTGTATTTTGGAAGTCATGAGTTTTTTGTTGTTATAATAAATTACAGAAGCGATATTGTGGAATATCGCGTCCATGACGATAACGTAAGATTAATTCACCGTCGAATGGGATATTTTGGTCGTAGCAATAGCTTGGATACGCACAATTACTCCATGGATCACAAATTACAGCTTCTCGGTTCCATGTATCAGGCTCTTTTGTGTTTCCCTGGAGCCTGCCAATCACAACAATTGTATGCCCGTCTTTTCCTAGATCATCAATATCGACATCGAACAGATCGAGAGGTTCTACTCCTTGCATTTTTAGATAAGAGAATGCGACGATGGCTTTTTCTCCACAATTGCCCAGTCGGTATTCTATGGCGGCAGCACTGGTGAGAAAAATGTGTTTTCTGTTATGGTCATAAGTTTGCCTGTTGTTAGAAACTTCATTGAGCCTTGCGTGGGTTGACATTCTTATAGAGTACAATTGCTTATTTAATTCATTGCTCAGTTTTTTCTGCTCAACTGTTTGAGTTGGTAGTTGATTTGGAGAAGTAATACCAATTTTAATATTCACATAATTGATAGCTTTTCTTGCTAAAAAAATATTTCTGGATAATGACATAGCAATATTTCTCCAGAATAAAAAATTGTAAAAGGTATAATTAACAATTTCTTATCAGTGATTGGGTTTCAGAGGGGGTTTTGTTTTTATCAATATTTTGATTATGCTGCATGAGATTTTCAGCCTACCATTTCAAAATTGGTAAGGCAATTAATTACTGAGTGGCAGTATATCCTTTTCCCGGTCATGAACCCAATAGTTAGATTGCTTGTGAAACATAGTAGTTACGCTCAATGAACGTTCCTATCACCTTATCGTGTATTGCTTCGGATTTAGAATAACCGATGGTTTTTCGATTCAGCCTCTTTATCCGGATACGGAGGGTGAGATGAGTTCTCTCAATACGTTGGGTAAATTTCTTTCCTGTGAGGTGTTTTTCCTCAGGCAGACAATCGTAAACGGCATAATCATCTGTACAGTAGGATCGGATACTGAAAGGGGGCAGGAGTGCCAGCAGTTTTTTCAACGTTTTCCTGCTGCGATCCCCAAACACATGTGCCCGGAGTTATTCATTGCCATATCAACAAACTGCTCTTTCATGCCGGGTTTGCAAGCTTGATAGGTATAGTTCAGTTGGAAGGTTTTACGGCAGGCATAGCAGTGATAGCGGGGGTGCCCAGTGTACCCTTTTCCCGCCAAACGCTCGGAGAACATCCCACCAACCGATTAAAAAATCGGGTAAAATAAGCGGGATCTTTAAAACCGAGTTGATATGCCACGTCAAATACAGGACTGTCACTGAACAACAATAACCGTTTCGCTTCCCGTAATAGCCGGTCAAAGATTAATCTTTTGGGTGGTCGGTTAGCAAACCGACGACACATATCTTTCAGACGTGACTCAGTGACGCCCAGTTTTTGGGCGTATTCCGGTACAGTAAGATGTTGACGGTAATGTTGATCAATCAATTGGTTAAAACGCTGGAATAATTTTAATTCTCCTCTGACTCCACCGGAATGGTGATCATCAAGGGGGATGCTGCGTAATAGGAAGGTAAACAGTGATTGCGCTAAAAAGGCCAATGATTGCTCGCGGCCAGCAAACTGGTTGGCAGATTCACGCCCGATCAGTGCCCAATAGTGGTTGAATGTCTCCAATTCATCAGGTTTATCCACGATGGAAAGGCAAATAGCAGGAATATCGATAAACTCCCGATGGAGAGGGTAGAGAGAATTAAGCAATGGTGTAATCAACTCCTGGCGTACTGTCAGGACATAACCGTCGGTATCTTCTTGCGTAAAGAATGCGTGAGGAACGGAAGGAGGAGTCAGGATAAACAGCGGAGCCTGTACGGAGTAGCGAAGATCATCTAATTGTAATTCTATCCGGCCTGTTACCAGATAATGAAGTTGAAAAAAACCATCATGGCGATGCGCCTGCATATCACGACCAAAAAAAGCGGCCATGCGCCCAAAAGTCTGATAGTGCACGTCATCTGATCCCTGTGTTTCATCATAATCCTTGCTGATATCAATATTAGCAATGGTGGTATTAGCAATAGCGGCTTTGCTCATATGAGTGTCTGACATGAATTTCTTCCCTTATTGAGATTGTCATCAGGAACGTGGTTGATAGGGCGATGATATTGCCTGTGGTTTCGACTTTTTCATTGGGATCAACAAGATCATTAGAGCTCCGATAATGAGTAACACAGCAACAAAATAGAGTCCAGAACCAAAACTGCCGGTCTGATCTTTCAGCCATCCGATCAACAATGGACTAACAGCAGAACCCACATTTCCGGTGGCATTGATCACGGCGATCCCGATAGCACGCGCACGCAGGCTGATGGATTGATCGGGGGTTGTCCAAAATACCGCTATGGCAGTAAAAGAGCCGGTTGATGCCATGATGATACCCAAAAGCTGCACCAGGCTGTTGTTTGTCAGTGAAGCCAGGATCCAACCTAAGGCGGCAAACAGATAGGGAAGTACCGTGTGCATTTTACGTTCTTGCAGGCGATCGGAACGGCGACTCCAATAAATCATACCCAAAATGGTACAGAATTGCGGAATAGCCGTTAGCAGGCCAATAACTATATGACTGCTTTCCTGATTGAAACTCTGCATAATTTGTGGCGTCCAGATATTAATGGCGCTCAGGGTATTGGTCAGACAAAAATAAGCGAAGGTGTACATCAGGACAATCGGGGTAAAAACTTCACGCCACAGGCTGGTTTTTGTTTGTGAATTCTCAACCTGGGCCAAAGAAATTCCATCGTTCTCTATCATTTCCTGAAGGCATTTTTTATCCTCGTTTGTCAGCCAGTTGGCTTTTTCCGGTGAATCATCCAGATAAAACCAGACAACAATGCCGAGTAAAACAGAGGGAAATCCTTCCAGAAAAAATAGCCACTGCCAGCCACGCAGATCCCAAATTCCATCCATTCCCAGAATATAACCGGATGCCAGTGAACCAAATGCCATCGTAACGGGCATTGCGATCATAAACAGGGCATTAGCGCGGGCGCGATAATAGGCGGGGAACCAATAGGTCAGATAGACCAGAATACCCGGCAGAAAGCCAGCTTCCGCAATACCTACCAGCATACGCAGGATATACAAACTGGTAGGGCCGGTGGCAAACATTGTGGCAGTAGAGGCAATACCCCACAGAACCATAATTGTGGCAATCCAGCGCCTGGCACCTACGATGCTCAGCATGATATTGCTAGGAATTCCAAAGGCCACGTAAGTAACGTAAAACAGTGTAGCAGCCAGCCCGAACATGGTAGATGTAAGGCCAAGATCTTTTCCCATCGTTAAACCGGCAAAGCCAATATTAATACGATCCAGAAAAGAAAATATAAACAGGATAAATAAAAACAAGATCAGACGGCGAAATAATTTATTGATAACGTTTTGTTGTTGGGCGGTAAGTTGTTTATGTGGGTAAGCCGGATTATCGGATTTTGCTATGGCTTCAGGTGAACTGCTCATGGTTGTTACCTTTTTTATAATTAGTTATTTTTATAGATATAGAAGGAACGATAACCGTGATGGCAGATGCTGCGATTAGCATCTGCCGGGTATACCCTGCATGTTGAATTTATTGAATATAGAAAACACAATTCTGGCTTGGCAGAAAGACCCAGAATTTAATAAATACTGTTTGCAGGTGATGTGAAATTTTGCTGTTCCTTGCCAAAGTGGGCCGCTAATGAGCTGACTGCTCCTGTCAGCAGTGTGATATCAACACCGACAGCAATAAACTGCACCCCAAGCTTCAGATAATGTTCCGCAGTTTCAATATTGGTCATCAGAATCCCCGCTGCTTTGCCTGCGGCGGTGATTTGGGTAATAGTTTGTTCAATCGCTGCCTTAACGTCAGGATGTTGGAGATTGCCAGGATATCCCATATCTGCACTGAGATCGGCCGGGCCGATAAATACGCCATCGACACCATCGACTGCCAGGATCTCAGCTAAATTATTCAAAGCCTCACGCGTTTCCACCTGAACCAAGACACACATTTCTTCATTGGCGCGAGCCAAATAATTGGAAATGAGGTTCCAGCGTGAAGCTCTTGCCAGCGCACTGCCTACACCACGAATGCCTTCAGGAGGATAGCGGGTTGCCCGTACTGCTTCGCGTGCTTGTTCAGCATTCTGAACCATTGGCACCAGCAATGTTTGAGTACCGATATCCAGTAGCTGTTTAATAATGACGGGATCGTTCCACGGTGGACGGACAATAGGCTGGCTTGGATAAGGAGCTATTGCTTGTAGCTGACTCAGAATTGAAGGAATATCATTAGGGGCGTGTTCTCCATCAATCAATAACCAATCAAAACCTGCACTTGCCAGAATTTCGGCGCTGTATGAACTGCAAAGCCCAAGCCATAAACCAATTTGTGGCTGCCCTGATTTCAGGGCTTGCTTAAATCTATTTGTTAGCTGATCCATATGTGCACCTTAAATTCTTAAACAAAGTGGCAACTGACAGAACCTAGTACGCCATAATCCACATGAAATGTATCACCCTTACGAGCAGGGACGGGACGGGTGAAAGAGCCACTAAGAATGATTTGACCAGCTTCAAGTTGAGCACCATGCGAAGCCAGTTTATTAGCCAGCCATGCGACTCCATTGGCAGGATGATCAAGAACCGCCGCAGCAACACCGGATTCCTCAACGATACCATTGCGATAGAGTAGGGCGCTGACCCATCGCAAATCCAGTTCATCGGGTTTGATAGGACGCCCACCCATAATGACGCCACCATTGGCTGCATTATCAGAAATCGTATCCAGCACTTTGCGCGGACGCTGGGTTTCGGGATCAATGTTGTGACAGCGGGCATCGATCAATTCTAACGTCGGAATAACGTAATCTGTCGCATTGTAAACATCAAACAACGTACAGTTTGGGCCGAGCAGTGGTTTTGCCAGCACAAATGCCAGCTCGACCTCAATACGCGGCACAATAAAACGGTCGCAGGGAATATCACTGCCTACCTGAAAAAACATATCATCCAGCAGTGCGCCATAATCCGGTTCATCAATTTGCGAACTGGCCTGCATGGCTTTGGAAGTCAGACCGATTTTATGCCCCTTCAACACCCGGCCTTCCGCAATTTTCATACCGACCCATTCACGTTGAATGGCATACGCATCCTCAATGGTTATTTCTGGATAATCCAATGAAATTTGTCGGATCTGCTTACGGTCTTTTTCTGCCTGGTATAAACGGCGCGCAACCTGTGATACGACTTCTTGTTGTAGCATAGTATGTTAAACTCCTTGGGTTTATAACCCTCCGAAACAGAGGTATTTCACTTCCAGATAGTCTTCTATACCGTAACGTGAACCTTCACGTCCCAAACCAGACTGTTTTATGCCTCCGAATGGCACCACTTCGTTAGAAATCAAACCTTCATTAATACCCACCATACCGCTCTCCAGAGCTTCAGCCACTCGGTAGATCCTGCCAAGATCGCGGGAGTAAAAGTAAGCGGCCAGGCCAAATTCCGTATTGTTGGCAAGGCGGATTGCTTCTTCTTCATTACGGAATTTGAATAGGGCAGCCAAAGGGCCGAATGTTTCTTCATGGGTGATTAGCATTGTTTCGTCAACATCAGCCAGCACAGTTGGCTCGAAGAACAGTCCACCCAGTTTGTGTGATTGACCACCAGTAAGGAGTCGTGCACCACGGGAAACAGCATCATTAACATGAGCTTGTACTTTATCGACCGCTGCCTGATTAATCAGAGGCCCTTGTTGTGATGTGCTGTCATTAGCCGGCCCGACCCGTAGTTGTTTAACTGCCTGAGTCAGACGTTCAGCAAATGCCTCATAAATACTTTCCTGCACTAAAATCCGGTTGGCACAGATACAGGTCTGCCCGCTATTACGGAATTTTGTAATCATGGCACCTTCTACTGCAGCATCCAAATCGGCATCATCAAAGACAATGAAAGGTGCATTACCACCTAATTCAAGAGAGAGTTTTTTCACCGTATCGGCACTTTGTGCCATCAGTAATTTACCTACACGAGTGGAACCCGTGAAAGAGAGTTTGCGCACGATAGGACTCGACGTCAGAACTTCGCCAATGGCTTTGGCATCCATCCCCGTGACAATGTTAAAAACACCAGCCGGAACACCCGCTTCCTCTGCCAGTGCAGCCAGTGCCAGTGCAGAAAGTGGAGTTTCTGCGGCAGGTTTCAATACAATAGTACAACCTGCTGCCAGTGCCGGACCGGCTTTACGGGTGATCATAGCATTGGGGAAATTCCACGGTGTAATAGCCGCGACGACTCCGATAGGTTGCTTGATGGTAGAAAGACGACGTCCTGGCATCGGGGAGGGGATAGTCTCCCCATAAATCCGCTTACCTTCTTCTGCAAACCATTCGATAAAACTGGCACCATAAGCTATTTCTCCCATCGCTTCAGCATGAGTTTTTCCTTGCTCCATACTCAACAACTCGGCCAGAGTCTTCTGGTTATCCATAATCAGATTGAACCACTGCTTGAGTATTTGACTACGCTGTTTAGCTGTTAAAGCCCGCCATGCAGGAAGTGCGTTTTGAGCTGCTTCAATAGCGCGATGAGTCTCTGCTACTCCCATATCACTAACATTGGCGATGATGTCACCATTAGCAGGGTTGGTAACCGCAAAGGTTGTTTGATTATCCGCATCAACCCACTGCCCATTAATATAAGCTTGTTGACGCAATAATAAGGTATTAGATATTAAAGTATCGAAATAGTTTGGCATGGTTTTCTCTCCTTTCTCTCTATTTAACAAACTATTTAACAAAAAGATGAACTGGATTTTCTGAATGAATTAATCTTAAGTCATGCTGTTCATAATGTCTGATCGTTTGCCTTAAACAGCTTATGAACGTTATTGGATTTATAATTCAGTATCGGATCAAGTTCTTCTATCGTGAAAGAGAGACCAAGATAACGCTGTGCCATTAAATCAGCAAAATGGGTTTTGATGAGCGAAAAAAGCCTCTCCCCGACTTTCTGGCGATCTTCAAGGCTGCGTCCTGCACCAATTTTTAGTGTCATGTGAACAAAGGCATAATCCTGTTTGCCATCCGCCATTTGCCATGTATCCAACCAAATTGCCCGGCTGCGGATACCCCCCAGAGGGAAAATGCCCGAATCTGCAAGCGACTGATTTACTTTGGCAAACAGTTCCGGTAAGTTGGCTTCTTTGCGAATATTCTCGGTACATTCAGCGTAAAAATGTGGCATAGTTAACTCCTGTCAGACGATAGTTGTCCGATGAACAAAATCGGGTAACGGGAAAACGGCATTCACCTGTCCTGTCCCTGAGCTGGCAAATAATTCAGTAAGAAACTCGACCTTACCATCGTATTTATCCCAGCCAAGCAACCCAAGTAACATGACGGTATCGTGCATATTGCCTTCACCACGGCAATAGTGGGCATATTCAGGCAGCATTTTGCAGAATTCCTTGAACTTGCCTTCCTTCCAGAGTTCCACAACCCGGCGATCCATTTGCTCATCAAACTCACGGGTATAACTGTTCATTCCTTCTTCAGCACGTTGATCGTCAATGAAGCTGTGAGACAACGAGCCACTTGCCAGAACTGCGACTGTACCATCATATTTTTCAATCGCTCGTAAAATAGCCACACCTAATTTACGGCTGTCTTCAAAAGCATGAACGGTACAAAAAGCAGAAATCGAAATCACTTTGAAATGGCGGTCACTGTTCATATAGCGCATTGGAACCAATGTGCCATATTCCAGTTTCAAACTTGGGATTTCATGTGATTGCGCGCGAACGCCCATTCTACGGGCTTCTTCTGCGATAATTCGACCCAGTTCGGGGTTACCGTCATACTCGTAACTCATATCACGAATAAAGTGCGGCAATTCGTTACTGGTATAGATACCGGAGAAATGCTCTGCGCAGTTAATATGATAGGCACTGTTTACCAACCAATGGGTATCGAACACAATGATGGTATCAACACCCAACTCTCGGCAACGTCGGCTGATTTCTTTATGCCCGTCAATTGCACTCTGTCTGCAACCGTGATGTTTGCCCGGCAATTCGGACAAGTACATAGAAGGTACATGTGTAATTTTTGCTGCTAACGCTAACTTGCCCATAAATCCTCACTTAATATCAGGATGGTGAAACGCGGTTAACGCTGGAATTGATGACACTTTTCCCGTGTCAAAAACCTCAGTCCGGGTTAAAGCTTCCAATTCTGAATCAAAGCCCCCAGCGAGGAATCGAATGATTTCCCATTGAAATACAAACATTTTTCACTTCAGCAAAAACTTCAAAACTGTATTCGCCACCTTCACGTCCTACACCTGAGGCTTTCACGCCACCAAATGGCTGGCGCAGATCGCGTACATTCTGAGAATTGACGAATACCATGCCAGCTTCAATCCCATGGGCCAATCGCAGGACTTTGCTCACATCCTGTGTCCAGATATAAGATGCCAAACCGTATTCCACGTCATTGGCCATGCGCAGCCCATCTTCTTCACTCTTGAATGGCAACAGACAAGCAACAGGGCCGAAGATCTCTTCTTGCGCTACACGCATCCGGTTATCTACGTCTGCTAATACGGTCGGACGCAGGAAATGACCGTCTTTCAGGTGCTCAGGCAGATCGGTGGGTTTATCCGGGCCTCCTGCCAGCAAGGTTGCCCCTTCTTCAATGCCAAGGCGGATATAACCGGAAACCTTTTCCCAATGTTGTTGACTAATCAGGCTGCCGACTTGTGTATTTAGATCCTGCGGATCACCGATACGCAGCCGATTGGCACGTTCAGCAAAGCGTTTAACAAATTCAGGATAGATACTTTCTTGAATAAAAATACGGGAACCTGCTGTGCAACGTTCACCATTAAGCGAAAAAATAGTGAATAGAGCAGCATCTAATGCACGTTCAATATCGGCATCTTCAAAGATCAGCACTGGAGATTTTCCGCCCAGCTCCATCGAATATTTTTTCAGCCCTGCATTCTGCATAATCAGGCGACCAGTTACTGTTCCACCAGTAAAAGAAACAGCACGAACGCCCTGATGTTTTACCAGAGCATCCCCTGCCGTATTGCCGTAGCCCTGCACCACATTCAGCACCCCTGCTGGAATACCCGCTTCCAGCGCCAGTTCACCTAATCGGTCGGCGGTGAGTGGCGAAAGTTCGGACATTTTCAAAACTGCGGTGTTTCCCAGCGCCAGACAAGGAGCGACTTTCCATGTAGCGGTCATAAAAGGCACATTCCACGGGGAAATCAGTGCACAAACGCCCACAGGTTGGAGCAATGTATAATTGAGCATCTTGTCATCAACGGGATAAGTTCGCCCGTTCATCTGCTGACAGATTTCAGCAAAGAAATCGAAATTGTGGGAAGCGCGTGGAATAAGTACATTTTGTGTCTGGTGGATTGGCAGACCGGTATCCTTGGTTTCCATTGCGGCAATATCAGGAACATTCTGGTCAATTAACTCCCCTAAACGGCGCATCAGGCGTGCACGTTCTTTCATTGGAGTATTAGCCCATTTAGGAAAAGCTTCTTTGGCGGTGGCAACTGCCTGATCAATCTCTTCTTTACCTCCTGAAGCAACTTCTGCCAATACCTCTCCGGTTGCAGGATTTGTCGTTTCAAAATAACTTTTACTGCTAACGTTCTTACCGTTAATCCAGTGGTTAATGATGGTCATGACAAACTTTCCTCATATTCTTGCTGGCTGACAATCTGATTTACCAAACGTCCAATGCCTTCGATTTCCACAATGACTTCATCACCGGGAACGACATCGGATAGCCCTTTAGGGGTGCCTGTCGCAATCATGTCCCCCGGCTGCAATGTCATAAAATCACTTAAGTAGGCGATCAGGAAGGGAATATCGAAGATCAAATCTGCGGTTGTACCACGCTGGCGTAGCTCACTATTGACCCAAGTACTCAAGGTGAGGTTATGAGGATCGGCGATCTCATTTTTATCAACAATCCACGGGCCGATTGGAGTTAATGTATCGCGGCTTTTTACGCGCAGATTAGGGCGATAATAATTTTCCAGATAATCCCGGATAGCGTAATCGTTACAGAGGGTATAGCCTGCAACGTAGTTCATCGCCTCTGCTCTGGAAACCTTGTGAGCAGGTTTACCAATCACGACAACTAACTCTGCCTCATAATGCATATATTCCACATTGTCAGGGCGGACAGAAACTTGACGATGGCCTGTGAAACTATTGGCTGCCTTGATAAATACCAGAGGCTCTTCTGGTGGTTTAAATTCCAGTTCGGTTGCATGATCGGCGTAATTAAGACCCAATGCGAATAGTGTTCCATTGGCAGGGGGAAGCCACAAGACATCAAATTCGTTGACTTTGCTACCATCAGGGAGCAACACATTTTCCTGTTCATCAACAGTGACATGAAGAACCTGGCCTTGATAATGAACTCTGGCGTGTCTCATGCTTGACCTCCAGCCAATACAACGGTGTTTTGTAAAGTTGGGAAGCCATCAGCGTTGATAGTGACGGTATCATTGGGATGGAGAGTAACACGCTGATGTGGGGTTCCCAGCAGAATGACATCACCTTCTTCCAAGGTGGCAAAATCACTTAATGCGGACAAAAGTTCTGACGACGAACGTACCAGATCTTTTGTTGACCAACGGTCAACTTCCTGACCATTGATTTCGGTTGTGATCTCAAGTGAATCCACGTTTCTTGTACTGATCATCAGGCCGATTGGGCAAAAGCCATCCCGGCATTTTGCTTTTATAGCAGGGCGATAAAATGATGTTTCTGGCAAGCTGACTTCATTTGCCAATGCATAACCGGCAATGTATTGCTCTGCGTCTTTAACGGAAACTTTGCGGGCGGGTTTGCCAGCCTTGTCTGTACCGATAAATAGCGCCAGCGTTGCGCCACTTTGTACAGTTTCTCCAATAGGATGAGGAATAATATCACCGGAAGCGATAATCGTGTTGTGAGGTTTGATAAACCAGATTGGAGTTTGAGGTGGTGTGTTATAAGGGGCTTTGTGAAATGCCTTGCGCCAAAAATCAAGCTGACTATTGTGGTTGAGAGCGACGGCAAAAACGGTGCCTTTCATTAACAACTCCTTGAAAGCTGTGCGACGTAGATACGTATCGCAAGAACAATTATTAATATATTAATAAACCAAGTTCTGATAACGTTCAATATGTTAAGTTAATTGTTAATTTTAATTGTGATCTGTGTAACAACATTCTGTCGGTGATTATTTTTAACACATAAAGATCAAGCCGTTATATTATCTATCAAGGTCATTTGGTATTTCATTTAACTTTTTGTTAACTTTCTATGGCAAAATAATTTTATTTATTTGTTAATATTGAATTCTTTTCCCTTTGTAGATAGTTATGAGCATGTTAGTCTTTTTGCCGTTAATGTTGTCTATAATCGGTAGCGTGCGCGTTCAACTTATAGAGAATTACCCGTGGTTAACTTTAAGAGTCACCTTTAATTATGCATGAATCCTTGACAATAGCATTGCTTCAAGCTCGGGAAACCGCGATGAGTTTTTTCCGTCCGATATTGAAGAGTTATAATTTAACTGAGCAGCAATGGCGCATTATTCGCGTACTGGCGAGTAGTCGTTCGATTGATTTTCATGATTTGGCCAATCTTACCTGTATCTTACGTCCTAGCTTGACGGGTATTCTGACTCGCATGGAGCGTGATGGTCTGATCTTTCGTTTAAAGCCTATGAATGATCAACGAAAATTATATGTTTCTTTGACTCCGGCGGGTCAAGAATTGTATGAAGAAGCAAAAGGAAAAGTTGATGAAGGTTATGAGGCAATTGAAGCTGCCTTCTCTCCAGAAAAATTAGCTCAACTTTTAGGGTTATTGGATGAGCTTATTTCTATCGGAAATCGTTCTCAGGACGATATCGATGAAAATGAAGAACAGTAAAGATAGAAGGGTATTAATATATTAATTAATTGATACTTTAATGATAAGAGAAAGAGCACCGGAATAAACTGGTCGTGATTTTCTGAGCAGTTTATTGCGGTGGTTTCTCTGTTTTTTGGGAAATTGAACCAATTGTCATAACCTATATATTTTATTTATGGTTCATAAAATATATTTATACAAAAGCTTTTCTATACTATTATGGAATAACTCATATTCAATATTGGAGTTAACTATGCCGGAGCAAAAATAATACACGAGTGATATTCCAAATTTTTTATTTATGATATTTATTTTAGTTTAAACATTTTTTATCACATATAGTGAAACTATTTTCTTAATATCCTTGTAGACGTTTCTTGTGGGCGAGGAAACCTGAAATGACAGCCAGTAATAATCCCATAGAAGCCAGTAAACCCCCAGCCAGATTGAGAGTAGAATAACTATAATTAGCTGCGATAATGACCCCGCCTAACCATGCTCCTACGGCATTACCCAAATTGAAAAATCCAATATTGACAGAAGAAACGAGATTAGGGGCACCGGCTTCCTGGGCTTTATCCATCACCAGACGCTGAATGGGTGATACTGTGGCAAAACCAAGTGCAGCCATAAGGAAGACACTCAAACAGGCAATAAATGGATTGTCACCGGAGAGCCAGAACATAAACAAAACTAAAGCGTGTAACCCTAGAGTCCAATATAGCAATGGCATCATGGCCTTATCTGCCAGTTTTCCACCAACAATATTGCCAAAAAAGAATCCCAGTCCTAATACGACAAGGATCCATGTGATTGCACTTTCAGGTAATCCTGCAACATTGGTCATTAATGGTGCAATATAAGTAATAGAAGTAAAAAAAGCAGCAGGCCCCAAAACAGTAATCCCCATAGCCAGCAGGACGTGAATATTGGTAAAAACTAACAACTCCTTTTTGATACTGGCGGGAGCTTGTTGATTGAATTTAGGCAATAATTTTAAGATACCAAGTAATGCGATAATGCCGATCATGGTAATGATGGCAAACGTGACCCGCCAGGAGATGGCTTTTCCTATCCATGTACCAAGAGGTATACCAACCAAATTCGCGAGCGTCATGCCACTGAACATAAATGCGATAGCGATTGTCTTTTTATCTTTTGGCGCCAGTTCTGCCGCAATAATCGCACCTATTCCCATAAAAGCACCGTGAGTCAGTGAAGCAACGATACGACCAATAATAGCCAGATAAAATGTTGGGGATAAAGTCGTCAGTGTGTTTCCTATAATGAATAATACCATTAACATAACGAGCATCTTTTTTCTCTCTATGCGCCCACCCAGAATAATTAAAACAGGCGCCCCAATGAATACACCGAGTGCATAACTGGTGACCATATATCCTGCTGTGGGGATTGATACACTAAAGTCAATGGCAATTTCTGGAAGCAAACCAGCGATAATAAATTCAGTTGTGGCGATCCCAAATGTTGCTAAAGCTAGAACCCAAATAGCTGCCGGCATGGAGTGCTCCTGATCAGAGAATGAATAATAGGGTTATTATTAAAATCATTTATTATTATCACAGCGTGTATTTATTTCTGAATGCGAAGAATACTAACCTATATCAATATATTCATATAGCATTCAATTTGGAAGTAGCTGAAAACTCATTAAATGAATCCAAAATAATAATAATAGTAGTCCCCTATATCCTATATCCTTCATCTTTTAAGTTGCCACCAATAAAGCGGCAACTTAAAAGAAATCACTTATCCTGCATTTTCTTTCCTGTAAGCTAAAGCAACAGCTAATGATTGCATCAGACATAGCGTGGCTGATTGAGAACGGAACGCATCGACTTTTGCCTCCTTCACCACAAAGCAGATGTCACTGAAACTCGCCAGTGGGCTGATCTGGCTGTCAGTAATCACAATCTGCTTTGCTCCAGCCTGTGCAGCTCTTTCACTGACCATTACCGTTTCTTCGGCATACGGTGTAAAACTGATGGATACCACAACATCATCAGCGCCAATCATATTCATCTGTTCACGAAACATTCCACCCAAACCATCCACCAGCAAGGGACGGCACTCCAAATGGCTCAGAGCATAAGTAAAATATGACGCGACGCTGAAAGATCGGCGTAGCCCGATAATGTAAATATTGTGAGCATTCGCCAATAAATCTACTGCCTTATTTAAATCCTCTACAGGAGTGCGGGCAGCAAGTTGCTGAATGGCTTGTGCATTAGAGTGGGCAAATTCCTGTAAAATATGTTGTGGATCTTCCGGTTTCTGCTTATTGCCATCCAACTCTTTAAATAGGCGGGCCCTATCTGTATAACTGGCGGTTTCTTCTACCAGATTCATACGAAATAATTGTTTCATTTCATTGAACCCACTGAAATCAAAAGCATTAGCAAAACGAATAAGCGTAGAAGGTGGAACATTGGCCTCTTTTGCGATAACCGCAACAGTATCAAAAGCCACGCTATTGGTATTATCTAAAATATACCTTGCAACTTGCTGTAACCGTTTACTTAACTCATCATAACGCGAGCGAACTTGTTCTTGCAGTTCATGCAAATTAGACGCAGCAGACATAATGCCTCCCTAATAAAGTGTAATGAAATGGATAATTCATTCATCGTCAGGCAAGCCTGTTAAATGCAGGCGAAGATGTTCGCAAGTTGCCACTGTCTAATGAATGTAATTGCACAGAAATAGCGTGTTGATCACATTAATAAAATGGTATTCTAATTCCGATTGAAAATGAAATATATATTTCATATATCTGTAGCATCGTGATTCAATTCATAATGATTCAACTCATCTTAAATAGTTAACCTTATAATTGTATTGAGAGAGGCTCAGAATGGAACAGATTAAAAATTTTATTGGCGGGCAACTCATTGGTAGTCAAAGTGATCGCATTTCATTTGTGTCTAACCCGGCGACAGGACAGGCAATTCGTCAAGTTGCCATGAGCACAGCCCAAGAGACTCAATCAGCTATTGGATCTGCTCACCAGGCCTTTAAGGAATGGTCTAAAACTCCTCCATTGAAAAGAGCCAGGATCATGTTCAAATTTAAGTCATTACTTGAAGAAAATCAGGATCGGCTGGCTTGTCTGATTTCCGAAGAACATGGAAAAATCTATTCTGATGCTGTGGGGGAATTGGCTCGTGGCCTTGAGGTTGTCGAATTTGCCTGTGGTATTCCCCATTTACAGAAAGGAGAACATTCTGCCAATGTGGGCACAGGAGTTGATAGCCATTCCCTGATGCAGCCATTGGGCGTTTGTGCAGGAATTACTCCATTTAATTTTCCGGCAATGGTTTCGATGTGGATGTTTCCGATTGCATTAGCGACGGGAAATACTTTTGTCCTGAAACCTTCTGAAAAAGATCCTTCTCTCTCAATCGAACTGGCTAAATTATTGCAGCAGGCTGGCTTGCCAGATGGGGTATTTAATGTTGTACAAGGAGATAAAGAAGCCGTTGATGTATTGCTGACTGATCCTCATGTTGAGGCGGTAAGTTTTGTTGGTTCGACACCGATTGCAGAATATGTTTATACCACGGCATCCGCACATGGCAAGCGTTGTCAGGCATTGGGGGGCGCGAAAAATCATAGCATTCTTATGCCGGATGCCGATATGGATATGGCTGCGAACGCCATAATCGGGGCAGCCTTTGGCGCAGCAGGAGAGCGCTGTATGGCATTGTCTGTTGTTCTGGCGATTGGGGATGAAATTGCAGATGAGCTGGTAGCAAGACTTCAGAATCAAATTGACAAAATGGCTATTGGTGCAGGGGTCACCAAAGGCAGAGAAAATGACATGGGGCCAGTCATCTCTGAGCAACATAAGGCTAAAATTTGTAGTTACATTGACAGTGGCGTAGCTCAGGGAGCGAAATTGCTGGTGGACGGGCGTGAATATCGGGTTCCTGATTATGAAAACGGCTATTTCGTTGGACCTACCCTATTTGATTATGTCACGCCAGATATGAAAATCTATCAGGAAGAGATATTCGGGCCAGTATTGTCCATTGTTCGCGTACAGGATTATGCAACAGCCCTGAGATTGATTAATCAGCATGAATACGGTAATGGTGCTGCTATCTTTACCCGTGATGGAGAAACTGCCCGTCAGTTCAGTGAAGATGTACAGGCTGGCATGGTTGGCGTCAATATACCTATTCCTGTGCCGATGGCATTTCATAGTTTCGGAGGCTGGAAGCGCTCCATTTTCGGCCCACTGAATATGCATGGAAATGATGGTGTGCGTTTCTATACCCGGATGAAAACAGTAACCAGTCGCTGGCCGGCCAGTGTGCGTCTGGAGCACCATGACAGCAGCTTTATCATGCCAACGATGGAGTAATATCATGAATACATCAATAACGCATGCACAGGCAACGAATACACAAAAGATGACAATGGCTCAGGCTCTGGTCAAATTTCTTAATCAGCAATATATCAATGTTGACGGGGAAGAATTTCCCTTTATTTGTGGCGTCTTCACCATATTTGGTCATGGTAATGTTGTGGGATTAGGGCAGGCGTTAGAGCAAGAACCGGGGCATCTCAGAATTTATCAGGGGTGTAATGAACAGGGTATGGCGCATATTGCCACCGGTTTTGCCAAGCAGAAAAAACGCCGACAGGTTTTTGCTGTAACTTCTTCTGTCGGGCCGGGAGCGGCCAATATGGTTACAGCCGCCGCTACAGCAACAGCGAACCGTATCCCATTACTATTATTACCGGGAGATACTTTTGCATGTCGTCAGCCTGACCCGGTTTTACAGCAAGTTGAACAGTATGGTGACGGCACTATCAGCACTAATGATTGTTTTCGCCCTGTTTCGCGCTATTGGGATCGCATTTCCAGACCTGAACAATTGATGAGTGCCATGATCCAGGCTACGCGAGTATTAACTGATCCGGCAGATACAGGTGCAGTGACCATCTGCTTACCACAGGATGTGCAGGGAGAAGTATGGAATTACCCTGATTACTTCTTCCAGAAACGAGTACATCGTCTTGAACGCCGACCTGCGACTTTGCCCCGTATTCAGGATGCCGTAGAACTCATCCAGTGTAAGAAAAGACCGTTGCTGGTTTGCGGGGGCGGAGTCCGTTATTCCGATGCTCATGTGGCTTTCCGTCAGTTTGTTGAAACTTTTAATATTCCATTTGCTGAAACACAGGCAGGTAAAAGTGCTATTGTCGCAGCACATCCCTTGAATTGTGGCGGGATCGGTACAACGGGTTGTCTGGCGGCAAATTTGCTCGCTAAAGAAGCTGATCTAATCATAGGTGTTGGTACACGTTTTACTGACTTTACTACTGCATCAAAGTCTTTGTTCCAAAATCCGCAAGTTGAATTTCTTACGATTAATGTAGCAGAATTTGATGCCAGCAAGCTGGATGCGGTTGCAGTTATTGCTGATGCCAGGGAAGGGCTGAATGCGATTACTCAGGCATTGGTAAAAACGGCATGGCGTTCTGACTGGCAACAGGAAATTATGCAGGCAAAAGCAACCTGGCAACAAGAACGGTCACGATTGTTTTCCATACAGTATCAGGTCGGGGACAAACCGGAAATTGCGGGTCATCTGGATGATAAATTAAATGAATACAGTGAAACATTGCAGACTAACCTAACTCAAACACGGGTACTAGGCCTGATGGATCATCATCTGGAACCTAATGCCATTATTGTTGGAGCAGCAGGTTCCTTGCCGGGAGATCTACAGCGATTGTGGCAGTCTAAAGAGCCTGATACTTATCACCTTGAATACGGTTATTCCTGCATGGGGTATGAAATAGCAGCAGCACTAGGGGCAAAACTTGCCTGTCCGAACCAACCTGTTTATGCAATGGTTGGAGATGGATCTTATATGATGTTACACAGTGAATTACAAACAGCGATTCAGGAAAACATCAAGATTACCGTGTTGTTGTTCGATAATGCCGGTTTTGGTTGTATTAATAACTTGCAGATGAGTCAGGGGATGGGGAGTTTTGCGACAGAAAACCGCTATCGTAATCAACAAAGTGGTCAGTTAGATGGCGTACTTGTACAGGTAGATTTTGCTAAGAACGCAGAAAGTTATGGCTGCAAAAGTTACCGGGTACATAACGAACAGCAACTGATTGCTGCTTTGCAGGATGCCAAAACACAGCCCCGCACAACCCTAATCGATATTAAAGTGCTGCCAAAAACCATGACCCATGATTATGAAGCATGGTGGAGAACAGGAACAGCACAGGTTGCAGACCGCCTTGCCGTTACAACGGCGGCTGAAAACATCAGGCAGTATGTGGAGAAATACACTCGTCAATATTAATCTTCTTGCGATGTAGTCCCTGCAATATGGTTTGATACTTCCTGTCTGGTGGTAAAACGAACCATTCTATGTTGGATATGGAAATTTTATTTCATATCCAACCACGTCATTGTCATAGTTTGTTGATCACGGTTTATTGAACACATTGTATTCTTTTAACCATGCCTTAGTGGAATGATGTTTTTATATTATTCTATGATTTTAAAGTAAATTTACATTGTTCATCCAATGAAATAACACTTTTTTCGTGACAGGTATAACACTAATTGCAGCTTTTTCATCACAAATTGCTAACCACTTCTAAAAAACAAAATTTTCAAATAAATGCAAATTGAAATAAATATTTTAATTGATATATTTTTATACACCCAAAAAGCAGATACAGAGGTATCAAGGAGCATTTATGTTCAATATTGCATTATTTGGCGCAGGTAGGATTGGGCAGGTTCACGCGGCTAATATTGCCAATCATAGAGAAACTTGCCTTTATTCCGTGATTGACCCTTATCAGACAAATGCTGAAACACTGGCACAGAAATATCAGGCTAAAATACAAACGACAGAAGAAGCGATGGCTGATCCCAATGTGCATGGTGTTCTTATTGCATCAGCAACAGATACACATGCTGATTTGATCGAACTGGCGGCTCGGTACAATAAAATGATTTTCTGCGAAAAACCGGTTCACCTTGATCTCGAACGAGTTAGACAGTGCCTTGTTATAGTCAAGCAGTTTCAGGTTCCTCTGTTTGTTGGTTTCAACCGTCGATATGATCCTCAGTTTCGTCGGATGAAAAATTTATTCCATTCCGGCAAAATTGGTAAAGCAGAATCTTTACTTATCACATCCCGTGATCCTTCTCCTCCGCCTGCTGAATATCTCCGGGTTTCTGGTGGTATGTTCAGGGACATGACCATTCATGATTTTGACATGGCACGTTTTATTATCGGTGAAGAACCCTGTGCTATTTATGCACAAGGCAGTAATTTGGTCGATCCGGCCATTGGCCTGGCTGGTGATATTGATACTGCGTTTATTGTTATGAAGTTTCCTTCAGGAGCTATGGCAACCATCTCCAACAGCCGTCGCTCAGGGTATGGTTATGACCAACGCCTTGAATTACATGGTGAAAAAGGCTTGCTGACAGCGGGTAACATTAAGGAAAACAGCGTGGAATTTTGGGGAGAAAATGGCTGCCTTTCTGCCAAACCTGAACATTTTTTCCTGCAACGTTACTATGAGGCGTATATCGCGGAATGGAGCCATTTTGTTGATGTTATGGCAGGCAGGGTCACTCCCGAAACTACGGGTTTTGATGGTGCACAAGCGTTGTACCTTGCTGATAAAGCACTTGAATCCTTACTGACTGGTAAGGAAATTAAATTATAAGCAACAGAATCTTATAAAAATAAGAAAGATTATTTTTTCAGGAAAACCGTTTTCTTGTCGGCCTATTGTTGCCTTTTGGCAGCAAATCAGGGGGAGGAATATATGTCAGCTTTTCTTTCTTTTGTTGGTTTTACCCTGCTAGTTGCTGGGATTGCTTATTATAAAACAAGGAACAAACATTTAATTGATTCCACTGAAGGGTATTTTCTAGGTGGACGCTCTCTGACCGGAGTTTATATCGGCAGTTCCATGTTATTAATGAATCTATCCACAGAACATCTGATTGGTTTGAATGGATTGGCTTTCAGAACAGGGTTTATTGTTATGGCATGGGAAGTTATAGCTGCGTTAACTATTGTGCTGTTTGCCATTTATTTTTTGCCAAAATATTTAAAATTGGGTATCTCAACAATTCCTGAATATCTGGAGCGGCGATTTGATAAAAACACATTGCTGATTACCTCAATTTTATTTCTGGCAATGTACGTTATTTCGTTACTGCCTATTGTCTTATATACCGGTGCTATTGCACTGGAAAGTTTATTTCAGGTTTCTCAGATATTTCAGGTCGATAAAACTACTGCATTATGGATTATGGTCTGGGGTGTTGGCGGGCTTGGCGCTATTTACGCTATTTTTGGCGGAATTAAAGCAATTGCAGTTGCCGATACCCTTAATGGTATCGGATTAATTGTCGGTGGCGGGATTGTTACTATTTTCGCTTTATTGTACGTAGGCGATGGCAGTGCATGGAAAGGCTTGACCGACGTTTATCAGGCACATCCTGATAAATTTAATTCCATTGGCAGCGAAGATTCACTTGTTCCATTCTCAACCTTGTTCACAGGATTGATCATTTCTAACATGTTTTTCTGGTGTACCAACCAATCTATCGTACAAAAATCACTGGGTGCAAAGAATCTGGCAGAAGGGCAAAAAGGGGTGATGTTATGTGCCGTGTTGAAGCTTATTATCCCGTCTATCATTATTTTACCTGGCGTTATCGCATTTCATATCTTCAATGGGCAAATAGATAACCCGGATAATGCCTATCCTGCATTAGTGCAATTAGTTTTGCCTAAAATACTGGTTGGCTTTTTTGCCGCGGTTGTTGTCGGGGCTGTATTCTCAACATTCAGTGGTGGGCTGAACTCTTCCGTTACTCTGTTTACTGTCAATATTTACAAACAACGAATTAATCCTAATGCCAGCGAAGCACAGACGGTCGCAGTGGGAAAATATCTGGGTATTGGGCTGGCATTGCTAACCATGATTATTGCGCCACTTGTTGCTAATGCACCGGATGGTTTGTTTTACCTGATCCAGCAATTACAGGGGATTTTCAACGCTCCGATTCTCAGTGTTGTGCTTGTCGGGTTAATGACAAAACGAGTTCCTCCAATTGCTGCAAAACTGGGTCTGTTGTTTGGCATGTCGGCTTATATCGTCTGTAACTTTATCCTGCACATCAACATCCACTTCTTCCATTTGGTCGGTATCCTGTTTGTACTGAATGTTATTTTCATGCTGACAATTGGTTATTTCTTCCCTGCTGAAACTTATCAGGAAGTATATACAAAACAAGTGGATATTACGCCGTGGTCAATGGTGAAACCAATGGGATGGTTGATTACTCTGGCGGCAATATCAATGTATGTTTTCCTTGCACAGAACGTGCCGCTATATGTGCTGACACTCTACTATGTGTTTGCTGCCGGGATCTTGGGTTACGTCTTTTATCAAATCAGTAAGGCATTATTTAAACGCCCTATTCACAGGAAAAGTGCATAGAAAAAACCAGGCTCAGATAAAAAAGACATGAAAAAAACCTGAATGATGGAACCGGAGAATAAATAACATGAAAGAGATTCGGATTGGGTTAATTGGTGCAGGTTATATTGGACGTTCTCATGCTATCGCTTATGCACAAGCTCCTACGGTATTTCCACTAAAAGGGAAACTGATACGTGAAATGATTGCAGGAATAACCCCTGAACTTGCTCAGACTCACGCAAAAGAGCTTGGTTTTCTGCGTTCAACCGGAGATTGGCGGGAATTGGTTGCTGATCCAAACATTGATTTGGTTGATATATGTACGCCTAATTTCTTGCATAAAGAAATGGTATTAGAAGCCATTAAACATGGCAAACATATCTATTGTGAAAAACCGCTGGCTTTGAACTCCCTGGATGCCAAAGAAATGATGGCAGCAGCGACAGATGCGGGAGTGAAGACATTGGTAGGTTTTAACTATATGAAAAACCCTACAGCACAGTTAGCAAAAGAAATTATCTCGAAGGGGGAAATCGGTGAGATCGTGCACTTTTACGGCACACATAATGAAGATTATATGGCAGATCCTCTGAATCCGATTCATTGGCACTGCTTTAAAGATAAAGCAGGCTTGGGAGCACTTGGTGATCTTGCCGCTCATATTATCAATATGGCGCAGTATCTGGTGGGAGACATAATGACTGTTTGTGGTGATCTGGAAACAGTAGTGAAAGCACGTCCTGAAAAATCCGGTTCCCCAGTGTTAGTTCCCGTTGAAAACGAAGATCAGGCACATGCGATGGTACGTTTCGATACAGGAGCAATGGGCGTGATTGAAACTTCCCGTATTGCCTGTGGCCGCAAAATGGGGCTGAGTTATATCGTGACAGGTACTAAAGGTACTCTGAGCTTTACTCAGGAACGAATGGCTGAATTGAAACTATATCGACATGATGAACCGGCAAATCGTCAGGGGTTCAAAACTATTCTGATTGGGCCAGAACATCCGGATTACGCTCCTTTCTGTAATGGTGCCGGGCATGGCATTGGTTTCAATGACCAGAAGACGGTGGAAGTCAGGGATTTGATTGATGGCATCATTCAGGATCAGGCTATTTGGCCTGATTTTACTGAAGGCTGGAAAGTCTCCCGTATTTTAGATGCGATTGTACGCTCTCATGATCAAAAACGCTGGGTTAACGTTTCTGAAATTAATTGAATCTCGCGGTTAGCAAAATTGGTTTTCAAAACGCGTACTTGTTAAGAGGCAGAGTGATGGAGCAACATAAAAAGTTTGATGTTATCTGCATGGGGCGTATTGCCGTTGATTTATATGGCCAGCAAATAGGCGCCCGTCTGGAAGACATGAGCAGTTTCTCTAAATACCTTGGTGGTTCTTCCGGGAATGTAGCCTACGGCACTGCGCTTCAGGGATTGAAATCATCCATGTTGGCCAGAGTTGGTGATGAACATATGGGGCGTTTCTTACGTGAAGAATTGGAGAGAGTGGGATGTGATACTAGCCATTTGGTCACAGATAAAGAGAGGCTCACGGCTTTAGTGTTACTCGGTATTAAAGATAATGAAACTTTCCCGCTGATTTTCTATCGTGATAACTGTGCTGATGTGGCTATCACCCGCGATGATTTCAGCGAAGACTATATTGCATCCGCCCGTTGTCTGGCAATTACGGGAACACATCTTTCCCATCCGCAAACCCAAGATGCGGTGTTGACAGCATTACAATATGCCCGTCGCAATGGGGTAAAAACGGTACTTGATATCGATTATCGCCCCATATTGTGGGGACTGACGTCACTTGGTGACGGAGAAACCCGTTATATCGCTTCAGAGCAGGTCACAATACAATTACAGAAAGTGCTTTCTCAATTTGATCTGATTGTAGGAACTGAAGAGGAATTTCATATTGCAGGCGGCTCTAAAAATACCATTGACGCTTTGCGTTGTGTAAGGGAGCTAAGTAAAGCAACACTAGTATGCAAACGTGGGTCATTAGGCTGTTCCGTGTTTACCGAAAATATTCCTGATACCCTTGATGAAGGTATCACAGTACAGGGAATTAAAGTAGACATACTGAACGTCTTGGGGGCTGGTGATGCCTTTATGTCTGGCTTACTACGGGGATACCTTAATAATGAAAGTTGGGAGCAGATCTGTACGTATGCAAATACCTGTGGTGCATTAGTGGTTTCCCGTCATGGTTGCGCGCCAGCGATGCCAGATAAAACCGAGTTAGATAATTACCTTGTACGATCTGCGGAAGTTCATCGTCCTGATTTAGACATTCATTTAAACCATCTCCATCGTATTAGTGGCCGTCATAAACTTAGTGGTCGTCATAAACAGTGGCAAGAGTTGTGTGTCATGGCGTTTGATCACCGTATCCAGTTTGTTGAAATGGCACGTAAGGTTAATGCCAATCTTGATCGCATTCCTCAACTAAAAAAATTGTTATTCCGCGCCAGTCAGGAAGTGAGTGCAGAAGTCAGTCTGGAAGGTCATGCCGGAATATTGTGTGACAGTACTTTCGGGCAGGATGTTCTTAATGCAGCGACTGGAAAAGGATTATGGATTGGGCGTCCGATTGAATTGCCGGGTTCTCGTCCACTGCGCTTAGAGCATGGTGATATTGGTTCCCAGCTTATCCGTTGGCCAAGGGAACATATCGTGAAATGCCTGGTATTTTTCCATCCTGAAGATGCTCATTCTTTACGTTTGCAGCAGGAAAGAACAGTTCAGGAAATTTATGCAGCCTGTTGCCAGTCTGGTCATGAATTATTATTGGAAGTGATTTTACCATCGGGTATGACGCATTCTGATGAGCTTTACTTGCGCACACTCCAACGTTTTTACAATCTCGGCATTAAACCGGATTGGTGGAAATTACCCCCTATGCAGCCCACGACCTGGGATCAAATTGAAGAATTAATTACTCAGCGAGATCCTTATTGTCATGGAGTTGTGCTCCTTGGTCTGGATGTTTCCGAAGAGATATTAAAGGCAGGTTTTAACGCTGCAGCGGGTAAATCCATTGTCAAAGGTTTTGCGGTTGGGCGCACGCTGTTTGCTAAACCATCCCTGAAATGGCTGGCTGGTGAAGTTGATGATCAAACACTCATCCTGCAAGTAAGAACGAATTACAACAATCTGATTAGTTACTGGCGTCAACGTGGTAGTGAAGAAAAAAGCTAGAGCATAACTTACTCTCACTAATTTACTCTCACTAATTTACTCTCACCTTACAGGAGAACCATCATGGCTGTTCAACTTGGCATTAATCCTCTGACATGGACCAATGATGATCTGCCTTCTCTGGGCGCAGAAACCCCGTTGGAAACTTGTTTGGCAGAAGGGCGTCAGGCAGGATTTGCAGGTTTTGAACTTGGTAATAAATTTCCCCGCCATTCACATATATTAGGGCCAATTCTGGCTTTCCATGATTTGCAATTGGTGTCTGGTTGGTATTCAGGGAATTTATTGACGCGCAGTGTTGCAGAAGAAATTTTGACCGTTCAGCCACATTTAACCTTGTTACGTGAACTGGGTGCAAAGGTGATGGTCTTTGCAGAAGTGACCCATTGCATACATGATAAACAGGATAAACCGATGCATTTAAGGCCGCTTTTCCCGGCAGAACGCTGGCAAGAGTATGGAGAAAAGTTGACAGAATTTGCCCATTATACTCAATCCCAAGGTGTTCAGATTGCCTATCACCATCATATGGGCACAGTGATTGAAAGTGCAGAGGACATTGATAATTTGATGAAAAATACGGGTGAAGCAGTGGGACTATTACTGGATACCGGGCATTTAACCTTTGCCGGAGATGATCCACTAACCGTAGCAAAACGTTGGAGTAAACGAATCAATCACGTACATTGCAAAGACATACGTCTGGATGTGCTAAAAGATGTCAAAAATCGCAAAATGAGTTTCCTGGATGCAGTATTAAGTGGCGTTTTTACTGTACCTGGTGATGGTTGTGTGAATTACCCGGACATTTTTAATGTATTAAAAGCCCATGACTATCATGGTTGGCTGGTTGTTGAAGCCGAACAGGATCCTGCTATTGCTCATCCACTGACTTACGCCACACTGGGGTATAACAATTTGTCACGCTTCGCCAGAGAAGCTGGGTTGATTTAAGACGCCGACATTAAAAATGACCTTGAGGTAAGCACATGTCTAATTTGCTATCAAAGTATCATAAGCCTGATCAGCACCAGCGAACGCAACATATCACACCAGAAATAGCGAACTGGGGATATGTTCATTTTGATGTTTATGAACTGAATGCGGGAGAGTCAATAACATTAGCGGCTTCGGAAAATGAAACTTGTTTAGTATTAGTTGCAGGAAAAGCGACGGTGGTTACTGCCCAACAAAGATTCGAGCAGATTGGTGATCGTATGAGTCCATTTGAGCGTAAAAAACCTTATGCTGTTTATGTTGCGCCGCATGAAACAATGGAAATTGTCGCTCAAACTCATCTTGAACTGGCCGTTTGTCAGGCAAAAAGTAAAGGGAATTATTCCACCCGATTGATTACCCCACACGATATCGGTGCTGAACAACGTGGTAACGGTAACAACCGTCGTTATGTCCATAACATCCTGCCGGATAATCAGCCTGCTGATAGTTTATTGGTGGTTGAGGTTTATACTGATGAAGGCTGTACCAGCTCTTACCCTAGCCATAAACATGATACCGATAATGAACCACAGGAAACCTATTTAGAAGAAACTTATTATCATCGATTAAATCCACCACAAGGTTTTTGTTTACAGCGTGTTTATACTGATGATCGCTCACTGGATGAAACGATGGCGGTATATAACAAAGATGTTGTTATGGTGCCGGAAGGGTATCACCCGGTAGCGACTATTGCTGGGTATGACAGCTACTACCTGAATGTGATGGCAGGGCCAACTCGTAAGTGGTTATTTACTTGGGAAACAGACCATCAATGGGTTAATGGTGAAGCTTATGCTGAAAAACATTCTTGCCGTTAAGGGCTGGGATTCGATTATTGCTCCCCAAACAGGGAGCAATACATCAAGAATTATCATTATGGGAGGCGTTTAAAGGTACATTTGGTTCACCAATAAACTATACTTGCCATCAATAATGAATTAATTGTTGGTACTCCCCATTCAATAGTTAATCCAATAACACTACCGACAATACTGGCGAATATTGCTGCCCAGCCGATAGTCGGGGTTTTGTCTGGAAGATTACCTTTCTGCTTACTTTCATCTAATACTTTGCGATAAGAGCGCAAAATATAATAATCAACTAACATTACTCCTAATATCGGTGGGAGAATAACACCAAGTACAGTAAGAAAATCTACAAATCGGTCTAAAATGCCGAGAATGGAAGACAAAGTTCCCAATATTCCAATTATGATTGTTGTTGGAGGATAGCGTAATTTTTTACCGATGATACCTTCGACAGCATTAATAATTCCCAATGATGAAGAGTATAAGTTCAGTTCATTAACTCTTAATGTTGAGCATACGACAACAAATAAACCTGCACCACCTGCGGCTTGTGACATAATGGTAACGACATCAGCAGTATTTAATGCTTTCGCGGTTAAAATTGCCAGACCATTAATGATAAATTCACCAGCAATAATTGTCAGCAAAGTGATCCCAAAAACATGTTTTCCTGATTTAGTATAGCGTGTCAGATCCGGAGTCATCAGACTGGCAACAATCGCACCCCCAACAACTATCGTAATATCTGCACTGATAGACAGAGTTTCATCAGAATGAGGCAGCTTTAAAATCTCATACCAACGTTGGCCTGAATCGCCTGATAATACGTTGGTGGAGATATAAGCAACCAGAAGAATAAACATAGGTACAGCAATTCTGGCAGTAAACCGTAATGCCCTAAAACCAAAAGCGACTACTGTCGTTAATAACGTGCCGGATATTGCCGCGGATAAACCAAATCCGAGTTTATTCCCGGAAGAAAAGTTAAGAGATTTAGCAAAAATAGCATTTTGGATACCAAACCAGCCTAATAGACTAACAGCAATAACAAGGCCAATTAATACCGAACCTATTCGACCAAAACCACACCACCGTGCCAGTAAACTGCCGGATAGCCCCTCTCGCATACCTGCAAAGCCAAGCCCAAAAGTAACAATACCAAATAGTAGGCTGCCGATAAAAATAACAATAAATGCATCTGTCAATGCCATGGAGTTGCCGAGGACAGCATCAAGCATAAAACTGATCTAATGCTGTTAACGCCCATATGGACGATAGCCACGCTCAGCAGAGATAGACGCTGTTGTTGTGGCATTCGACTTAATGGACAGTGTTCAATTTTGAGCACTATCTCGTTCCTTGATTTTTTAGAGAAAGAGAACACCTTTTTCAATTAGACGTTCGGGGATATAGCTGTCTAATTGCAAATCCCTGCAAAATTCTTCAAATTGCTGGAGTGAGTGGACATTAGCTTTCTGATAAATGTTGTATATCCGATTTTCTACTGTTTTAGGACTGACACCGTAAATTTGAGCTATCTCCTTATTTGAACGTCTTTGTAGTATCAAAAAGATAATATCCAGTTCTCCCTTAGTAAAAAGATCGGTTTCAGCCTCTGTTGTTAAGACACTGGGTTTTTGCCGATTAATATACTTGAGAGGGGAGAGGCTATTTAGCGGCTTGGCATTCCAAACAATCCCGATACACTCTTTTTCATCGTTATACACAGGAAACTTTTCGCTGATAAAAGGAGCAAGATTATTCTTTCCATACCAATAGTGTGTTTCGATAATGGAAACTCTGTCTTTTGACTCTTCAGTCCTCCGGTCATGTTCTTTTAGATCTTGGGAGAATTGATCTTCAGACCAATGAGCAGGAAATTCACAATCGAGCTTACCCTCTACGTCGAAATTTTTAGGTGTATTGGTGTATAGATAAGCTGCTTTGTTCATATAAATATGTCGGGACTCCAAATCCTTAATGCCCCAAGGATCGCTCAGATGTTCCATCATGGCGATCAATCCCTTTAGATAGGGTTCATTATTTTTATAGGTTGAGTTCATTTCTATCTCATATAGCTTACAAATGGTAAATATAGTTAAGTAAATAGTAACCAATGTATCTATATGTTATTCCTCATTAACCTTTAAGTATGAATAATAATTTTGGATAAAACTCAGGTGATTTAAGTCAAAAAATATCAACATAAGTCATATTTCCTCTATTTGATATTATTTCATGTTTTTATTGATTATTTATTAATGATGTAAATCAAAATATAACCTATCGAATTAATATTTTCTATAAAAAACAATTTGGTTGTATGATTAAATAATTAGGTGGAAAAATGAATTGCTACCATTTTTTTTGTTTTATGGCAAGGGTGTTTTTCACTCTTTCTAAGTTTGGTAAAACATGTTTATTCTAAAAGTTCATATAAATTAGATGGTTACATATTTTTCTAGGCATTGCTATGTATAAAAAACAAAAAATGGAATACCTGAGAAAAAATCTACAATATTTACTTGATTCTAGGGGGGAAAGCAGAGTATCACTTTGTGATCGGACCGGGCTTAATCGTACAACTATCTACAATATCTTAGATGGCCGAGTACAAAGTGTTCACTCTTCAACTATCCAGAAAGTATCCAACTTTTTTGGTGTTTCGTATAGTGAAATAGAGACAATTGATCTCGCAGAAAAAGAACGTATTGATGCGATTGTTTCTTATGAAGGTAATATGAACCCCAGCGCCGTGCCATTGTTTAGGCAATCTGAATGTGTTACTGCTGAATTCTTTGAAAGTAAAATTGGCTCCCTGATTGTTGGAAGAGAGCTAACTTATTATTTTGGTTTTGGCCCTAATATCGTCGCCATTTTACTTGAGAATGATTTTTCAGGTAAATATAATGCTGGTGATTTATTAATAGTTAGAAGAGGTAATTATCAGAGCGATAACCCTAAGTTATGTTTCGATCAAAAACGGAAAAAGTTTCATATCAACGAGTTTTATATTGAAAATTCAGAAGATTCGGTAGTGATTGGGGATATAATGGAAGAACGGTTTGGGTATGGGAAAAAAATATAAATTACTGGGATTTAACAGTCAGGATAATACAGCAAATGTATTGATTTCATCAACAGGAAAAGTTGTAAAGATTAATGTAAAGGAGCTAGAAAAGAGTGAAATAGCGGATGATTTTGATAGTCACGAAACAAAATCACTCTACAGGAAGATATATTCCAGCTTTCCAGATTCTCCCTCAATCTATGAAATTGAAGAACGAAATGAAAAGTCTTGGGTTGTTTATTCATTTCTCGCCTTATTACTGACAATTTTTTATACTTTCAGTAATATAGCAGCATCTAAGCCTGTTTATATCGAATATTTTAATATCATTGTTACTCCGGGTACTTTCATTTACCCTTTCTCTTTTTTAGTTATTGACTTACTCAGTGAATTTTATGGGTTTAGATTAGCAAGAAAAGCAATATACATGTCGCTGGCTTCTAACCTGATCATAGTCTCATTATTGAGTATATCGGCGAGTTTACCAGCTATTCCAAATTGGGGCTTGAATGATCAGTACAATGCTCTGATGAATCATATCTTATCAGCGATTTTTGCTTCCTCATTGTCATTCTTGGTATCTGAACTGGTCAACTCATATGTCTTGTGTAAGTTAAAAGATATGACAAATTCCCGGTTCTTAGCACTGAGGGTATTTTTCAGTACTTTTATCGCATCAATTCTTGATAGTTTTGTTTTCTGTTTTGTTGCGTTCTACGGAAAACTTCCAGTAAATCAAATTATTGGAATGATGATTATTCAGATATTGATTAAAATTTTCTTTGCATTATTTAATGTTTTCCCCGCTTACGGTTCACGTTACTTATTCAATCATTGGGTTGTTAAAGCCGCACATTAATGAGCAGCATGGAGAGTTTTTCTCCATGCTATTTCCCCAATTAAATCCGATCTTATGTTGTATAACATCTTGTGATGTGAATGAAGATAGTTTCTGAATGGTACATATTTGATACCAGATCGTGACTAGAAGGCTGCTACAATTTCTGTACAGTTATACAATAGCTCTTTTCATATTCATATCATCTATGTAAGAAATTTTATCAGATGCATTTGTTTTTTTATATTTACTGGTCAATATAATAGATTTTTATTTTACTTATTAAAATCAATTGAATATGAGATTTTGTGCTATGTTTTATTTTTTATGTCTCAAATAATGACGTCGAAATCGAGTAGAAAAATCAACATTTGAGCTTTTATTTGTTGATTTTACTGTTCGTCTGGTGTATTAATTTGTCTGTAAAAATATAAGTTATAATTAAGATTTTGTCTGAGTATCGGGTAGTGCATCATCACTGCCTTTTATGTAGACAAATATTTTCATTATTTTGAATAGTTAGTTTTGACTCGCCCAACACCAGGGTAATCTTAGAACATTTTTTGTTCTGATATGGTAATCAGTCTCTTAGTCAGCTATGTTGGTTAAGAGACTGAATAACCTCAATTTTAGGCACAAGTTTCACATTTTAAATCAAGCGGTAAGCCATTGTGCGATAGCACTCTTCATGACCTGCAACCTCACCGAATTCAGCTCTAACTATCATTCCCTCAATAAATGTTATTAACGCTTCTGCTTTGGATTCCGTATCTTTCGAGACTGTTAAGAAAACTGATAATAGCAGTGACTTTAACCATGTTTTGTGCTGTTGTGCTTGTTTAACGATAGCTTCATCGTGGCCTTTGAATTCAGCTAAAGCATGCATAAACAGGCACCCTTGAAAATTTTTTGTAGCAAACCATGAAAAATGCCAATTCAGGATGGCATTGAGCTTGTTTTCAGTTCCTTCAGTTGAAGATACAACAATATTGAGTTCTTTCTCAAACCTCTGATGGCGTCTGAGTAGTACGCCTTCGATCAGCTTATTTTTGGAACCAAAGTAACGATACATAGAGGTTTTTGATACATTCGCCTGATCTCTTATCAAATCAACACCAACAGCGTTGTAACCAAATTTATTAAATAGTGACTCGGCAATATCTAGGATATGTTCTTTTTTACTCATAATATTTTCTTATTAGTTATTCAATATAGTTCCATAAAAGACAGTTTTTAGGATAAATCTAAGGTTGTTTTTGTGTGTACAGATCTGTACATTTATTGAGGTGTACAAGATTGTACACATGATATCATACCTATTGAGCTTTATTGCAGGTTGTCAATCTGAAAGTGGAATAATCCATTGACTGCGTATGACGTAAAAGAGAGTGATAAAGTTATCAATTGCTTTCCATAACATGTTAAATATTTTGGAGAAAATATGCCTGAAACCTGTGAAAAAAGAATCCCCATCCCGCCATTTACTTATGAAACTGCAATGCAGAAAGTCCGTATTGCTGAAGATAGTTGGAATACACGTGATGCAGCCAAAGTTGTTCTGGCATATGGCAAAGACACTAAATGGCGAAATAGAACAGAGTTCGTAAATGGCCGGAATGAAGCAGAAGAATTACTCGTCCAAAAATGGAGAAAAGAGCAGGATTATCGTTTGATTAAAGAGTTATGGGCAGTGGAGGGAAACAGAATTGCTGTAAGATATGCCTATGAATGGCATGATGATTCTGGAAATTGGTTTCGTTCATATGGTAACGAGAATTGGGAATTTGATGAAAACGGTATGATGATTAACCGTTTTGCAAGCATTAATGATACTCCTATTAATGAGGATGAACGTAAGTTCCATTGGCCTTTGGGACGCCGACCAGATAACCATCCTGGACTCAGTGAGTTAGGGCTATAAAAATAGGTGAAAAGATGGATGAAAAACAGTAAATGAAGTTCATGCCATTCTTTTATTGACATTGTTAAGCACGAAAATACTCATATGCTGCCAACGGATTGACAGCATAGTCATGCCTTGATTGAAAAGGAAAGGAGGCAGCTCGAATTTGAGCTAATACAGCTCAAGAAAAACAAATTTTCGCCCAACGTGATAAACCCGTTGTGACAGAACCGAAGTAGTTACCACTAACTAATGGAACGTCTGGTAACACTTGTGCAACCGCTTGTTGCAGAATAGGAGAGCTTGCTGAACCTCCAGTCATAAAAATAACGTCCGGTTTAACACCTCCCTGAACTACAGCCTCACTAACCAGTTTGGTCATTTTCGCTTTGGTCGATTCGATAGCTGCAATCATCTGCTCACGTTGAATCTCAACTTCAATTATCTCTGATAATAAATTTAATTTAACCTGATATTCACTGTCTTTTGATAGCGCGATTTTAGCCTCTTCGGCGCTGCGTACCAGACTGTACCCTAATGTTTCATGATAAACTTTCAATAATCGTGCTAATTTTTCCGGCTCTTGTGCATCTTTATGCAAAGATTTTAACGTGGTTAAGTTCCGCTGAGAGTAGAATTCTTTTTGTGCCTGTACGTCATTGATAGCAATTGGATTCCAAAACTGGATGAGTGGCATTTCAATACCCGATGCAAACTTGCTACCTAACCCAAAAGGGTGCATCAATTGCTTAAACGTCAAGTTAATATCCAGATCGTTGCCGCCAACACGTTGACCAGTATGTGCCAGTAGGCTGTCGTTGCGTTCGGATTTTCCACTCCAGTCTGGCCCCATTTGAATAAGGGAACAGTCTGTTGTTCCTCCACCAATATCAACAACCAGAACAATTTTATTCTCTGTCAGTGTGGCTTCATATTCCAATCCTGCTGCCACAGGCTCAAATTGGAATTCTATGTTACGGAACCCCGACCGTTTTGCTGCTTGCAGTAGAATTAATTCAGCCTGTTGATTCGACTTTTCACCACCACGCCCGTGGAAATTGATTGGTCGTCCAATGACGACTTCTTCAACACATTGTTGTATCTTGGTTTCTACCTGTTGCTTAATATTTGCCATCATGGCACAAACCAGATCTTCAAAAAAGCTGATTTGCGCCTCTCTCAGTCCCATAGCACCAAGGAAAGATTTCGGTGATTTCACATAGTAAGTATCTTGAGGATCTTCCAAATATCGTGTTAATGCCGCTTGCCCGAATACAATGTCTTCAGGTAGAAGCTCTATACCTTCCTCACGATTTGTAGTAATTGAGCTACGGAGCAACTGTTCTCCGGCTGGAGAGCTTGGGCTGATCTTTCTGTGACGAAATAGGTGCTCAGAAACTGATTCTCGGGTTGGTGCGGCCAGAGTAGAAGGCATATAAAAGTTGTCATTTTCGATAGCAATCAATTGTGGCGTATTTCCGATCATTTTTGCTACTGCGCAATTCGATGTGCCATAGTCAAAACCGATGAACATATGTTGCCTCTTCTCCAATCGTGGAAATATCGTAAAAAGGGCGCAGATGCTATCGCAAATTAGATTCAAACGCGAGTAACTTCAATAAAATAATTCGGGACGTTTCTTATATAATGGGTTTCCAGTTCATTGAACAATAAATGAAAAGTAAAGTTCTGGAAACCAACCCATAATTAATAAAAAAAGTCATTGTGACATAGGATATTATTTTAAAAATTACTGCTTTTTAGCATATTCTTGCATTGCTTTTGTATGATAAGCGATATGTTCACCAATAAAACTAGCAATAAAATAGTAGCTATGATCATAATTAGGACGAAAATTTATTGTCACAGGGTAATTTGTTTCATCACAAATATTCTGTAATAAATGGGTACATAATTGGTTATCCAGAAACTCATCATCAGTTCCTTGATCAATCAAAATTGAAAGTTGTTCTGTTGCTTTTGCATTTTTGATCAATTCTACCGTGTCATACTGTTTCCAGAGCGACCTGTCTTCTCCAAGATAGTTGGAAAAGGCCTTTTTCCCCCAAGGAACCTGACTTGGTGCCACAATAGGAGAAAACGCCGATACACTGCAATAACGTTGCGGATTTCTCAGCGCAATGACCATCGCACCATGTCCACCCATAGAGTGCCCACTGATTGCCCGCACACCAGTGACAGCAAAGTACGTTTCAACCAATTCAGGCAACTCTGAAACCACATAATCGTACATACGATAATGTGGTTCCCAGGGGGGTTGTAATGCATTGAGATAAAACCCTGCCCCTTTTCCGAGATCATAAGAAGGGGCATCAGCGATATCATTCCCCCGAGGGCTGGTATCCGGAGCGACAATAACAACACCATGTTCAGTTGCGTAGCGTTGGGCTCCGGCTTTTGTAATGAAATTCTGCTCAGTACAGGTTAAGCCAGAGAGCCAGTACAATACAGGTAATTTCTTTTCTTTAATCTGAGGTGGCAGAAAAATTGAAAATTTCATCTGACAATTCAGTGAATTAGATTCATGTTGATAGACCTCCTGCCATCCGCCAAAACAGGCACGATGTTCAATTCTTTCCATGGCTTTTCTCTCTAAAATTGTAGGTTCAGGTTCTTCAACTATATGGTTTATTATCTTATGGGGTTTATATCTGGCTGTTCCTGTAATAATCGTTCAATTAATAATGAATCACTGTCCGAATAGATTTGCCTTCGTGCATCAGATCAAAGGCCTCATTAATGTTTTCTAATGGCATTTTATGGGTTACGAAAGGTTCAAGTTCAATTTTCCCTTTTATCGCATCTTCCACCATTCCCGGTAACTGACTACGCCCTTTAACCCCGCCGAAAGCCGTTCCTTTCCATGTTCGCCCGGTAACAAGCTGGAATGGACGAGTAGAAATTTCCTGTCCGGCACCCGCAACACCGATAATAACTGATTGCCCCCAACCACGATGTGCACTTTCGAGAGCTGCACGCATCACATTGACGTTACCAATACATTCGAAAGAGTGATCAACTCCCCATTTTGTCATATCCAGAATAACCTGTTGAATCGGTTTGTCGTGATCATTGGGATTAATGCAGTCAGTGGCACCGAATTGTTTGGCTAGCTCAAACTTATCTGAATTGGTATCAATAGCAATAATACGTCCGGCCTTAGCCTGACGGGCTCCCTGGATCACAGCAAGCCCAATTCCACCCAGACCGAAAACTGCAACAGAGTCTCCCGGTTGAACTTTGGCAGTATTATGCACAGCTCCGATACCAGTCGTGACGCCACAGCCTAACAGGCAAACATGTTCATGATTGGCTTCCGAATTGATTTTTGCCAGTGAGACTTCAGCAACTACCGTGTATTCACTGAATGTAGAACACCCCATGTAGTGATAAACAGGTTGTCCATTGTAAGAAAAACGAGTTGTACCATCGGGCATCAAACCTTTTCCCTGTGTGTCGCGAACGGCAATACACAGGTTCGTTTTACCGGATTGACAAAACTCACATTTGCCACATTCAGCCGTATATAACGGTATGACATGATCACCGGGTTTTACGCTGGTTACACCTTCACCGACCTCAATCACTACACCAGCTCCTTCATGTCCGAGAACAACAGGAAATTTCCCTTCAGGGTCATCACCTGAAAGAGTGAAAGCATCAGTATGGCAAACACCTGTGTGGCTGATTTTTATCATTACTTCACCCGCTTTCGGTGGTGCTACGTCAATTTCAACAAGTTCGAGAGGTCTGTTTGGGCCAAAAGCAACGGCAGCACGCGATTTCATAGAATTCCTCTTTTTTGACATAAAAAGTGAATGTGAATTGTCCGGCATATGGCGAACATGGAAAGAACACGTATTCACGCATTATAGTTGTATCGTAGATTTGATCATCAATTGATTGTAATTAAGGTAACGGTAATCGGTATCACTTAGTCCAGAAAATAACAGGTGAAGATACAAGCTATAATCAGAGGCAGTGATTATATTGTCACGAATATCCAGATAATAAATGAGGCAGATAATATGTAAAAAAATAATGGCAGAATAATAAATTATGATTGTTTTTAAATGAATCGTGACTGAAATGAATGCGTGATAAGTAAAATTGTGTACTATCAAAAATAATAAATTATATTTTTTTTTGTTACCTTCGATTTTAACTTGAGAATATTTTATTAAAGGAGAAATTTACTGTTTGTAAAGAGAAGTTTTGCATAAATAACATATTTAATAACTATCTAATTAAATTAAATAAAAAGTTATTATCTCTATGGTGATAAATTTATTTAAGTACTCAAGAAAAATTAATTACAAATTGTTCGCCATAACCGTCCAATAGCGTATTTAGCTCATACCCCATTGTGTCCTGAGTCCAGGTGATAAAACGTCGTCAGTGATATTTGGCTTGTATTGAATTGGGTGGAAACATTACCAGTGTTCATATGAACGGAAAAGCACCTTTCATCAATTGGGGAGGGTATATTGGTGGGGAATGCGAAATCGAAGGAAACATTAGGCTGTGTCCCTTAATATAAATTGGTAGTATTATCATCCAGTTGATTTCAATACTGGGACAAAATAATGGCACGCTACGACATTCCTGATGATGCTTGGATAGTGATAGAACCTTGTTTACCTCCTGTTCGTTCAAAACGGGCAGGACGTCCACATGTTGAACATCGTCGGGTGATAAATGGCATGTTCTGGGTGCTATGTTCAGGCGCGCCCTGGCGCGATTTGCCTGACCGCTATGGTTCTTGGAAAACGGTTTATAACCGATTTAACCGTGGGTCAAAATCCGGCATTATCAATAAGATCTTTAATCGATTACTGTCCATTCTGGATGAAAAAGGTTTAATAGGCTGGGCTGAAATTTGTCTGGATGGCAGCAATGTGCGTGCCAGTAAAGATCCGCCGGGGCGAAAAAAAAACCTCCCGATATCGCTGCTGATTATGCGTTGGGTCGCTCACGCGGTGGTTATGGCGCCAAAATCCACTTGGCGACTGACGGAAAAGGAGCCCCACTGAATCTGATATTGACAGCGGGCCAAGCCCATGAGAGCCAAACTGCAATCCCCTTGCTCGACAGTATTGGCGTACAACGCAAGAATGGCTTCATGAAACGGCGTGGTAAGGCCGTGCTGGCAGATAAAGGTTATTCGGGGGAAAACTCCGAGGTTACCTGCGAAAATTGAGGATAAAGAGAATTATTCCTTATAAAATCAATGAAAAAGGAAATAGTGATGGTCCTGTTCAATTTGATATGCAGGCTTATTGTCACCGTAATGTTGTCGAACGCTGTTTTGGTTTTCTCAAAGGCAACCGGCGTATCGCAACACGTTATGAAAAGACAGCGCGGAACTCCCTGTCCGTGGTGAAATTAGGTTGTATTCGACTCTTTTTCCGGAGATTATAGAATTAAGGGACACGACCTAGTTCAACCATTTCTGATTTTTGGAAAAATCGTCCGGTCGATATCAATAAAATACGTTCACCCGAATTTAAAAATTTCATGAATAAAACCCATAATTGCATCATTTTTCATTGTCTTTAATAATGCGTCTTATGTTGCAAGCTATTTTAATAATAAAGATAACAAAACAGATCTGACAAAAATTCCCGATTATGATTGGTGTCAATTGGCGAGAGGATTAGGGTTAGACTGTTTGTGTGTAAATTCGCCTGATCAATTACAGGAATATATTGCCGAAATTATGCAACAGAACAGCCCATTCTTGATCGAAATTAAATGTGATAGCCAGCACACAACACCAAATAAAGAATATAACAAACGCATAAAAGCGTTCCCACTCGTATGAAAGGTGAAAAGGCATGAAGTCAAAACTCATTATCATTAATTCGTGCGTTATATTGGTATTGGGATTATTTTCTATAGACCTTTACAATCCGGCACTACCTATAATAAAAACTGCTCTCGCAATTACTGACAATCAGGCACAAAGTCTTGTTGTTTATTATCTCGTTGGTTTCGCTGTATCCCAACTCTTTTATGGGCCTCTCTCCGATAAACACGGACGCATTCCTGTCATTGTCTTTTCCTTATTATTTTCCGCTATCGGTAATTATCTGACTTCTACGGCTGAATCATTTCACACACTGTCTCTATTCCGGCTGCTGACTGGTATTGGTGCAGGTGGGTGTCCGGTCATTAGCAGAGCTATACTCAGTGATACTTTCCGGGATAAGACGGAATTATCTAAATCTCTGGCTATTTTTTCGATGGCATCACAAGTTTCTCCTGCTTTTGCACCTGTCATTGGCGGGTATATTACCGAATATCTGCCGTGGAAGTTTAATTTTATCGCTCTTACCATAATGATGCTGATAGGTGCAATTTTTGTAAAAACGACGTTACCGGAAACATCACCGATGAAATCAACAGACAATGGCCGAATAACAGGTTTTCGAATTCTGTTATCTGACATTAATTTTGTTGTATACAGTATTGTTTCTGCTGTTTTGTTTGCTATTACCATTGGTTATTTTACTGCCAGCCCTTTCGTATTCCAGACACAATTTGAATTATCTTCATCACAGAATGGATATCTGTTTATGGTTTATTCTGCTGGGATCGTAATAGGTTCATTGCTGACAAAAAAATGGTTGTCACATTCCACACCTGAAAGAATTCTGAAAGTTTCACTGCCGTTATTAGTGTTGTTCACAGCGATGGCGCTCATTTTTATTTATTTTACTCAGATATTGTCGATTGAATTTATCATTATTTATAGTTTTGCGGTAGGGCTGGGATGTGGACTGTCTTCTCCATTATTACTTGGGATAAGTTTGCATGGACATCCCGAATTGTCAGGAACAGGCAGTGCTTTACAAGGCACATTAAAAATGGCCGGAGCAGCCATTGTATTATGGTTTTTCTCTAGTGGGCATACAACAACAGCAGCGGGTTTAATGTGGGGACTTTTCATTCTTGCCTTGATTTGTTTTGTTTTCATTACCTTTACTCTGTATAGGGTATCCGAAACAAAAAACCGGCGCTTATAGAGCAACCAACATTGATAATGTTATCTTCACTGTCACACTAACGGAGAGAATATGGATCTTGGCATAGCGGGTCGCTGGGCTGTCATATATGCAGCCAGCGACGGTTTAGGATTTGCTTGCGCTGGAGTACTAGGATTAGGACTATGTAGCAAAAGCGTAATCTATGGGCACCTACTGTACAAACAGAAAATTAGGTGGTGCAATTTTCCACAATCTGGGTTGAAATCGTCTTCAATCTCAGCTGATTTGAGTTCCAAGCCAATATTGATTGCAGGTAAAACGGTTTTTGTTTGCAAGCCATCTACACTTACCCGCCCTGAAAAGCGGGTAAGGAAATAACCAGAAGAAAAGAAATATTATTGCAGAGAAAGCAGTTCTTCACGGCTCAGGCCGGTAATTTCCATGACCAATTCAATGCTGTCACCACGTTTTAAGAGAGTACGGGCAATATTTATTGATGCCTGTTTTTCACCTTGCTGAATACCTTCTTCCCTGCCTTTTTGTATACCCTGCAACATCCCTTGCTGAATACCTTCTTCCCGACCTTTTTCCTGCAATCGTTGTGCAATACTCATGATTACCTCCTGATGACTATCTGCCTGTTCTATTAATTGCTGGATTACCTGTTCAAAATGTGGCGAATCCATCGTAACAAACAGGTAGTTCAGAATAGTCACAACATCTTTGTCACTATTATAGTTATGTTTGAGGGCATGAGCTAACAGTGTAGTCACCGTTTTAAAACCCTCACGCAAATTCTTGTGCTTCATCGCCAACTCCATCACGGCGATTTTGCGATGGTTGACCAGTTCATCATCATCAATGGCGGTCACATCAACCAACGGAAACGGCTTGAAGTACATTTCCTCCGCCAGTTTAGGCAATGAAAAGCATTGCGTCCAGACCTGTTGGAACGGATATGGGCGGGTATCTCCATGATAAAACAAAACAGGCACAACCAGCGGCAATTCCTTATTTCCCTGCTGCAAATGCTGATTCATCGCCATAAAAGCATAATGCATCATTCGCCATGCCATCATTTTATCCGGCGTGGACTGGTGTTCAACCAGCACATAAATATAACCGTCACCCTGTTGGGTTTTCACCGAATAAAGTACATCGGATATCCTTGAACGTAACTGACTGTCAATGAATGAAGAATTTGTCAGTCTTAATGTATTAAAATCACACAGCTTCTTGATTTTTTCCGGCAGATGAATGTCAAAAAAATCGCGGGCATTCTCGATCCGAGCCATAAATCCTTTAAACGCGGCATCATGAGGTGTGGGGATTGCTTTTTTATTCTTCATTTTTTCTTATCAGGATTGTTCTGGCCTTGGTTACATGACTTAACACTGTACACTTTCAGTAAATAGCCGCTTATCGATTTTTAGGGAAAATCTTTATTGTGTGAAACAATATCAAATCCCAAGCGGGATCAATACAGATGCACCGACTTATACAAAAGCCCTGACGTTATTGAAACGAGTCATCAACCCAATGTTAGGTTTCAAATCATTAAAAACAGTTTATGCAACACTCAAAGGCATTGAAGTAATGCGAGCGTTTTACTATGGTCATGCCTTGGGGGAAATGCATTTAGTGAATAGAGTCTTTGGTCTGTAACCATTTAAAATCAGGGAACATTCAAACTTGCGATCTTATTTGCAACAGTGCCGTTAGCCTAATCCAATGCAGGAGAGGCAGTTAGCCCCTCCTGTTATTTCTCTTTCTTACTTCTCTTTCTTACCCTATGACAGAGTTGGAATTAGGCAACAAAAGCGGTTGTTCGCCCTTAGCCAGTTGTATATTTTGCTGTAGGTGCTCGTAGGCACCGCCGATATCAGGGAATGAAGCCATCGCCTCGCTCAACTTCACCAGACTCGGGCTTTTCGCCTCTAAAACAGTCGTGTGGGTATGAGCGGCAATATTGGGTTGCTTAATAACCTCGGAATTAATAACCCCGGATAAGTTCATCAACCCATTATTAATGTCTTCTTTTTTACTCATCTTATTGGCTAACTTTTCCACGTCAATCTTCTGTGAAGCTCCCTCCAACTCGATAGACAAGTGCTGATGAGCTTTGGCCTGATTACCAAATACCCGACGCACCGTCAATTCTGTTCCTTTCTTGGGGTCCATTAACATCAAGTCATCATCGCGTCGGCTCACGAGAAGACTTTCCGGACTGTCTATCGGTAAGATCAAATGATCTAAAGACGGTTGCGAATCGTCAGGATCGTCAGGATCGTCATTATCGATGATCACCGTACGGTAGTGGGCCCACATCTCTTTACTGAATTGATAGGTATCTTCATTAGCCCCACCATACAGCACCAGACTATCGACACCATCAATGATCGGGGGCATTAACATATCTTTGTTTGTGCCTCCCTGAAGTAATAGGGTCGAATCGAAACGCTCCATTCCATTGTATTTATTGGTTTTTTTCACCCCATGACCATTACTCTGGTACAACACCTGATCTGTCTGGTCATACACATATGCTGCCTGATTTTTGGCATTGATCCCCAGGAAACGCAGATTATCTGAGACGGGAATTCCGTTGCCTGAAAATATCTGACCGCTGTCAACATCGAACCAGTCTTGCATATTATGATTCTGTAAGGTCAGTACCCCTTTGGCATGCCATTGATTGGCAAGTTCAGTCAGTGACTGTGACAAATGAGCCGAATTATTCTGGTGCCAATTTTTGTCAACGCCGACTAACCGCAATTCACCTTGATGAGTTCGCACCAGGATCTCGCCCTTGGCTGTGATCAGACGCATGCCATCATTTACCTGTTGTGCCGCCTTAAGAGACAACTCAGGTGTCAACTCTTTGGCAACCGGAAGTGGTGCCGAAGCATTAAGTACAAGGCCGGAACCAAAGGCAGTAGCCAGTTCATTCGTAGTCATCATTTTTTGGAGATATAACTTACCACTTTTAGGTTCAAAAAGCCGCGCAGCGGTGCCATCAGCCTCGAATCCCAGGAACTGTAGCGATTTACCCTGTAGTGTTGCAGAAGCCACTACCACTTGCCCATTGTGATACCATGCGGGCAATAAGCTTTTGCCATCAGTACCTTTGACTCCAAGTAACGCCAAAGTCGTCCCGCCATTTGTGACACTAGCCAGATCCTGCCACCAGTGGGTATGCTCCTTGAGCCAGTGCTCGTTAACGGCTTCGTAGTTAAACTGCCCCGACGCATCAAGTTGCGCTACGCGCCCATCCTCAGTGATGGCAAGCAGATTACCATTCATATTGACTACATTAGCTAACGGTGGTGTGTTGATGCGCAAAGCAGTGGGGTGATTAGCGTCAAAAACCGCCTGACCTGGGCCTTCCTGACGGAACAAAGCATTCTTCGTCTTACTGTAGAAGAAGAACACTTCCATACCAGCGGGACGAGAAATACTACCCGCTAACACAAGGTCATCCGGGATTTGCCAGGCACCGCGGGGGGCATTCTCTTTAGAGTTCAAAGTTTGCTCTTTCAGTGGTTCCAGATTCGGTTTAATCAGTGTTCCATCGCTGGTACGTATCCAGTAGCGATGTGCTATACCCGCCGCATCCGTACCGGATATGGCGACCAACTCGGCACTGGTCGGTTGGATCAGCCGACCGCCCAATGTATACACCGGCTTTTCACGTTGAGCGCTCTTGCTCTGGTAATCCCGAAGGATAGCCTTAAGCTCGTCACTATGCCGATCGGTTCTTGCCAAACGCTGGAATAACTCATTATCCCCCATCGAACTGACTAACTCCATTCGATCACCGACGATCCGGTAGCTCAACTCCGTTTTCCCCTCCTTCGACTGATAACGGTACGCCAGGTAAACCGCCTCTCCTTCTTCCCATAACCGACTGATCTTACCTGGATTCTGGTTGAACAATGGTTCAAACTGCGCGTTGACTTTTCCAGTGGCAATGTCTACCCGCCATGCTACCGCGTTATCGGCGTCGTAGAAATAAGCATGGTCACCCATCACCGCACCCAGTTGGGCATGTTTAGCTTGTTCGTGGGTAGTATCGGTGAACAGTGTCCGATCCCTGGCGACGTCATAGAAAGCCCGGCCAACATCATGCCCGCCGTGCTTGTAGTTCTCCACTACCACATACTGTCCGTGCAACTTATGCGCCTTGGCCAGATCCTTTAAGTGTTGCCCAATTTGCTGACCGGGCACTTGCCACTTGCTCGCATCTTCGCTTATCACCTGAGTTTTCTGGTTGGAAAAATCGACTTTACTAACTTCATTCTTGCCGTTGACTATCAATACCTGACCATTCTGAGAGGGATCGAGTTCGACCACTACACCACCGATTTTCAGTTGGTTCTTCGAGACGCTGATAGTATCACTGGCAAGTTGGCTGCTATCGATGATCCAGCGCGACGGTACATTGCTACTGCCATCTGCGTTGGAGACGTCACTGATGAGCTTCACGCTGGTGCCTTCATTTAACCCGATCAGGTACTCACCACCTGCCCCCTTAATCTCGTAACGCAGATAGCCGTGCAGCTCTTTAGGGAGCTTAGGCACTATCAGTTTCCTGTCGTGTTGATCGAGCACCACTTCGATCGGTGTGGCTACATACTCCTGATGAATCCTGCGGATCGTCTGTTCACCCGGGAAGATGTAGAAATCGTAATCGAAGCGTTTATCCTTTTCGAGTCTGCGAATAACATCAAAACCCGTATCGTGACGCGTAGTTGCACCGGGAAGTATCATATATTCGTACTTAATGAAGGATTTAGGTGTCCCCGGCAGGATGATTACGTCACTGTCACTGTGATCGAGTTTATGAGAGGCCTCCTTGTAACCGATTCCGCTACGTACCTCGATGGCCTGGCTGCGGTCATGATCCATCACTGGAAAATCGCCGATCCAGAAGAAATAATTGATTTCCCCTGAACCAGTAGAACCTGAACGGGTGCGATAAATGTACTGACTGTCAAAACCAATCTGATTCTTGCGCAGATCCAGAGTCTTAATCACAGCTCCGTCTAATGGTATCAGTACCTTCTTCTCGCTGTCATACCGGTAGCCATTGCCCTTGTAGGCCTTGTCGAGCATATCGAAGTAACGGCCCACCGCCTGAGCATCCTCAGCAACTGCACCAAAAGCTTGCGCCAGAGCGGTAAAGCCTACAGCAAGTCCGCCAAGGATCACGCCTGCGCCACCCAGTACAGCAGCAGCTGTCGAGGCACCAACCAGTCCGGCACCAATCCCGGCACTACTTGTCACGAAGCTGGCCGAATCGAAGGCTAGCTGGGTTCCGAACACGGCCTTCTGTGTATCTGTTTCAGCATGGGCGAGCTCATAGGCATCCAACACAACCGAGGCTCCTCCAAGAAGCACACCTATGCCTTCATTGGCGGTATGCGCCAGAGTTGAAGAAAACTGCTTGAGTGAGGTTCCAGCGACCATCACTTCACCGCGCAATGCCGTGCGAACCAAATTGATAGCGTTGGCTGCATCGTTCACACCTGCGTGAGTTATCTGGGCGTAGTTAAGATAACTATGGATCTTGAGTGCAGTAGCCAGATCAGACGAAGCTTTCCCATCTGCCGCATCATTGCGCTCCTTGTCGGCAAACCAGTGGATTAGTGTCAGCATCGCAAATCCAGCATTCAGCCCATCGACCGGAGCTGCCTCACCGCTTACTCCTTTGAACTGTAACTGGCCGTGTTCAAGGTTAAAATGCTTGCTCAGAGTGGGTGTGAGTTTATCAACTAAGCGGCGGAATTTGAAAACAGTGCTATCGTTGCTCTTTACCAAACGCGTTTCATCCAGATGATCACGATTGATGAACTGGACACTGTAACTACCTTTACCCTGTTCCTCAATACTGCCAATGACGGGTATCCAACGCTGGTCAAGATTATTTTGCTGGGCAAGATTTGTAATGGCCTTGTAGGATTTTTTCGCCTCATTCTCAATATCAAGGGCAGCCAATGTGGTGCGTAACTGGGCATCCTTGTCAGTGTTCACTGGGGCATTGCCCGCTGGCTTGTCCCTATGTTGTTGTCCTATATTAGTGGCAAGTGCGGCAAGTTCATTGGGACGGGTCAAGTCGGCAACAAGTAAGCCCTTCTTTAAGTTCTCCAGGTTCAAGGGTACTTTTGCCATTTTGTCGGGATCGATCTCCACCAGATTGAAGGTAGGGTCAGACTCTTTACCAAACGCTTTATAGTAAGAGGCCAATTTGTGATTCACCAAGTGTTTTTTCATAGCACTTAAGAAATCGGCTGATTTATCGAATGCAAAAATCCCTACATTTGGATCATAGAAATAGTAACGACGCCCTTTAGCTTCGACAGTAATCCCCGCCATCATGGCATGGGTTGAGGTATTGAGAGAAAACGTCGAAGTTCCAGTCGCTTTCTCCAGCCTGTTAGCAACTTCAGACAAGGTAAACTGCCCTTCCAGATTTTTTGATGCTTGAGTGGACGCCTCCACATTATTGTGCAATTTTGCCAGGCCGTATTTTAGCAGCATGGAACTCTCAGCCTTAGGGTCGGCTGCGGCATAGTAGAGTTTATCCACCAGATTGTTGATACTCACTTCGCCACCGCTGGCTAATGCTACCGCCATAGCTCTGACCAGGGCATTACAGCGACCGCTATTGTCTCCAACTAACTGCAGATAAAAATCTTGTGGAATCAATCTAATGAAGCTGCTACCGCCACTCTGAAAATCGTTTTTAAACACATTGGTTCGATTCAATGTTCCTTTAATAGATTCAGCCTGGACAGCTTCATTGATACGACCGCGCAAGGCTCCCTTCTGTTCAAGAGTAAGCTTGTCGCTAAGAAACAGTTCTTTCATCTCCAGGCTTGACATTCCATTTTTAAAACCTGGAATGGTGATATCCTGATATTTCTGTAATCCCTCGGTAAACTTAGCTTTCTTCTTTTCATCTGTCAGGCTATTTATGCTTTTTATGGTACTATCATACTTATCATTCACACTAGAATCGATCTTGCTGTTATTGGGCATGACAATTTTCCTCATAAAAAATTCTACTAAACAACTCAGGGTCGATAGCAAACTGCTTAATATCAGCGCTGCCTTGGCGGGATTCAGTTTTACCACTCAGAGACGCCAGCCCACTTTTGGGATCGCTATCTCTTACCGCCTGAGCGGACACAAGCAGCGGTGGGTTTCTGTTATTGGGATGACAATTCTCCTTACAAAAAATCCTACTGATTATCTTTACGGGGTTATTTTTCCTTTCATCTGCAAGGTCCACAGCCGGGCATAGAGTCCGCCTAAGGCGAGCAATTGCTCGTGGTTACCCTGCTCAACGACTTGCCCCTGATCGAGTACCAAAATCCGATCAGCATGGCGCAAGGTATTGAGGCGATGAGCAACACTGATCACAGTGCGACCTTGAGCAATATGCTGCAAGTTAGCTATCACCGCCGCTTCCGATTCATAATCCAGGGCACTTGTGGCCTCATCCAGCAGCAGAATGCCGGGATTAGTTAGCAAGGCCCTGGCCAAAGCAATGCGCTGACGCTGTCCACCAGACAGGAGCACGCCCTTCTCGCCAACCTGGGTGTTGTATCCTTGTGGCAATCTGCAAATAAACTCGTCTGCCCCAGCTAAAGTTGCTACCTGAATCACTTCATCATCACTGGCCTGTGGCCGACATTGGCGGATGTTTTCTGCAACCGAGCCTGAAAACAGTAAACTCTCTTGTGGTACGACATTCATGTTGCGACGCAGCTCCACCGGATCTGCAATCGCCAGGTCGATCCCATCCACTAATACTTGCCCGTGTTGGGGAATATAAAGGCGCTGTAACAACCGCGTCAGGGTGGATTTGCCCGAACCGGATGGTCCTGTAATACCAACAAATTCACCAGGGCTAATTTCGATATTGAGGTTACGTAATACTTCCTGACCTTCCTCGCTATAGCGAAAACGCACACCTCTGAAGCTCACCCCACCTTGTAATCTGGGGATTGAAGCCAGACCTCCGCTACCGCTTTCTCCCTCTTCATCGAGGATGTCACCGAGCCGGTTCAATGAGATTAAAGTGTGTTGAAAGTCCTGCCAGACCTGAGCTAAGCGCAAGATCGGTTGGGTAACGTGCTCCGACAGCATATTAAAAGCCACCAGCTCCCCCAGGCTGAGTTTTCCCTCCATCACCATAATGGCCCCCCACCACAGTAGCAGGGCGGAGGTCAGCTTCTGGATCAGCCCTATCCCCTGACTGGCGAGGAGTCCTGTCACTTTGGCTCGAAACGAGGAACGAACAAACGCAGACAACTGGTGCTCCCAACGGCGCGCAAAACCCGCCTCTGTCGCGCTGGTTTTAATTGTTTCAATGCCGGTCACTGATTCGATCAGAAAAGCGGTGTTGTCAGCCCTTAACTCATATTTCCGCAACACACGGGCACGCAGCACAGGTCCAACTACCATCCAGAACAGGAAATAGAGCACCAGAGAGCCAAGCACCAGCCAGGTTAGTTCAGGGGCATAGAAGAACATCACCGCCACAAACAAGCCGACAAAAGCCAAATCCAGTACCATCGTCAGTGCCGAACCGGTAAGGAACTGTTGTATGTGGCTCATTTCGCGTACTCTGGCGATGATTTCTCCCGTCTGACGCTGCCGGAAATAGACCATTGGCAGGGCGATTAAGTGCTGATAGAGACGACTGGAAAGCTCAGCATTGACTTTACTGGCAAGGTTAGCGAACAGCCAGGAGCGGAGAAAACTGTAAACGGGTTCGCACACGGCCAGGATAAGCATGGCAAATCCTAGCACCTGTAAACTTGACAGACTGCGACTGACCAGAACCCTGTCGATCACATTCTCGAACAACATGGGAGTGACTAAGGCAATCAACTGTAGCATCAAAGACACGAGGAGCACGTTTCTGAACTGAGCGGCATGTTTACGAATGGAAGGCATAAACCAGCCAAAGCCGAATTTCTGTCGTTTCGGTTGCTCGGCCCTCTCCGCCAGTAACATCACCCTGCCTTGCCAATGGTCGGCGAGAATAGCCCGGGGAGAGTGCTTCTCTTCACCCAGGTTGGGCTGATACAAGACAACACATTCGCCTTCAACCCTTTCCAATACTAACCAGCCCTGTTCTGTATCCAATAAGACAGGCAGGGGAAGATGTTCGAGACGGCTCATATCGGTGGTGATATAGCGCGCCCTTAAACCGATCCACTGGGCACAACGGCAAAGGTCTTGGTAGTCAGTGCTCCCTTGGGTACGTCCGAGACGATGGCTCAATAACTTCGGTTCCACCGCCACATTGAAATGGCGGGCGGCGTAGGCCAGAGCCAAAAGACCACTATCTACTACTGTGGACTCGTCTCCGCCAGATGGCTCTAATAGGGTAGATTCGATAGTTGGCATTATCGTTCCTTCAATGCTTCGGACTGGTACTGTTGCAGCGGACTGATCAGGTAGTCGATCACCCGTCTGTCCCCTGTACGGATTTCGGCGGTAACACTCATCCCCGCTTGTAATGGGACTTCACGTTCATCCACGGCAATAGAAGTTCGTTCCATTCGAATCCGTGCCGGAAATACCAGCCCGAGTTGTTCATCCTTAACTGCATCCTTAGAGACATGAGCCACTTTGCCCCGTATGGTGCCATAACGGGTATAAGGGAAAGCGTCGACCTTAATTTCTACTGACTGACCTGCGTGCACAAATCCCACATCCTTGTTCAAGACCATCACTTCGGCTTCAAACAGAGTATCATCAGGTACGATCACCATCAGTTGTTGGGCCGATTGCACTACGCCTCCCAGCGTGTGGATCGCCAATTGCTGCACCACCCCATCAACGGGTGCCCGCAGGGTATACAATCGCAACCGCTCACGGGTTTTAATTAACTGCTGTGCCATAACAGCAATTGCAGCCTGCGCTTCATTCAACTGGTCATAATATTCACGGTTGATCTTGGCCAGGTAGTGCTCCCGGCTTTCCTGTAATCCCTGATATTGCTCTTCAAGAACAGCCAATTCGGCATGTTGTTGGGAAAGGGAACGTTCTACCTCCAGCCTTTCTCTCTCTTGCCCCAGTAGTTCAACTTTTGATAGCAGCTTTTTAGTGGACAGAATCCGGTGTGCTTCAAGGCGTACCTTGATATTGGTTGCAAGATTCTCCAACGCGGAGATATCGGCACGACGAGCATACTGGTTTGCCTGGTTAACCTTCATTTCTCCATCCAAACTTTTTAGATTGGCAACCACTTCTTTCCAGGTACTGACCAGATGCTCTCTCGCTTGCATAACCTGTGCTGGCGGCATACTTTGCGGAACCAAAAAATTCTCGATAGGGGCATCGGTTAGCAGGGCCTGTAACCTCGCCTGCTCCAACTGTTTGAAATTAAATTGCTCCTGCAACTCCTTCAATTCAGCTTCAACGCCTATGGAGTTGAGTTTGATAAGTACATCGCCAGTTTTCACTCTCTGACCGTCGCGGACCAATATCCCTGCAATTTCACCGGCCTCAAGGGGCTGAATCACCTTCGAATTGCTGGACACAAGTAATTTTCCCACAGCATTAGCATGGATATCTAGGCGGCCAACAATTGACCAAATCAAGGCGATTAGAAGTAACAGAGACAGGGCTGCCGCAGTGAGCCTTGCCCAAGGTACTGGAGGGCGTTCGACAATCTCCAAGTAGCCGGGTTGAAACTCGTATTCGTCACGGGTACGCTTTGGTGCCTTGGGCGCACAACGTTCTTTACGCCAGGCCAAAAGTGCGGTTTTCAGGTGCTTGAATGACATCACACCACCTCTTTCCGTAATTCCTGTTGCAACTGCCACAGTCTGGCGTAACAACCTCCTTTAGCCAGCAACTGATGATGGCTGCCCGATTCAGTGAGCTGGCCCTGTTCTAAGGTGATTATGCGGTCACAATCATGTACCGTAGATAGGCGGTGAGCAATGGTGATGACGGTGCGTCCCCGGGAAATCTCAGCCATGTTGGCCTGGATTAAGGCTTGAGACTCATCATCGAGCGCGCTTGTTGCCTCGTCGAAAATCAGGATCTTGGGGTTATCCATCAACGCCCGGGCGATAGCAATGCGTTGGCGCTGCCCCCCGGACAGAGAGCTACCGGCTTCAGCCAGCACAGTGTCATAACCCAGAGGCAACTGGAGGACAAAATCATGAGCACCCGCTAATTTGGCCGCAGCCACCACTTCTTCCAACGAAGCCGTGGGGTTCTTAAGCGCTATGTTGTGACGTACACTGCGGTTGAACAGGTAATTTTCCTGCAACACAACCCCGATCTGGCTACGTAGGTAGGCGGGATTTAGTTGATACAGAGGAATGCCATCGATCAAGATCTCTCCGCCATCTGGCGCATAAAGTCTCTGTAGCAGACGGGTCAGGGTACTTTTTCCTGAGCCGGAAGGACCGACTATTCCTAAAGACTCACCAGCCCTGATATGCAGAGTTATCCCTTTCAGTACAGGCTCTTGATCGGGTTGATAACGGAACACCAAATTACGCATCTGTAAATCACCACTGAGTGGCTTCTGGGGGTGAATATCCCCCTGTGCCTGCTCAACAGGCAGATCGAGCATGTCACCCAGTTTGTCAATAGCGACTTTGGTCAGAACAAACTGTTGCCACAGATCAATCAGCTTAGCGATAGGTTGGCTGATGTGTGACACCATCATATTGAACGCGATTAACTGACCAATCGTGAGCTCCAGAGCAATAACCATGTTTGCCCCTAACCAGATAATCCCGACACTGGTTACCTTCTGTAGCAACATCACCCCGTGGCTGACGAAGCTATTAAGAACCTGAGTATGAAAACTGGCTTCAACCATATTTTTGGTCTGAGACTCCCAGCGCCTCTGCATAGTTGGCTCCACTGCCAGGCTCTTGATGGTTTCGACACCGCTAACAGATTCGTTCAACAAGGAAGTATTGCGGGCCGCAGTCTGGAACTGCTGTTCAATTCGCTGTTGCAACGGTTTTGAACTCAGCCAGGCTAACAAAAAATAGAGAGGTAATAACGCCAGCACTACGCAAGTTAGCGGCAATGACAGCCAGGCCATTACCCCAAAGAAGACAAAGGTGAATGTGACATCTACGCATAAGGTCAGCATAGAACCAGTCAAAAAGTCACGAATACTGTCAAGCTCTTGCACCCGAGTGATAATAGAGCCTACTTGACGGTGCTTAAAGTAGCGCAGAGGCAAACCCAGCAAATGCCGGAATAGTTTAACGCCCAAGGCAATATCGATACGGTTAGCGGTATGAGCAAACAGGTATTCACGTAACCCTCGAAGTATCACCTCGAACAACCCGACCACTATCAGAACTACCACCAGCACATCCAGGGTAGACAATGCCCTGTGTACCAGCACCTTGTCCATCACTACCTGGAAAAGCAAAGGAGCCATAAGAGCGAGGAGTTGCAGCATCAGGGAGAAAATCAGCACTTCACTAAGGAGACGACGGTGATGAATAAAGGCAGGAATAAACCAGGAAACATCGAACTTGTGGCAAACCTCCCGTAACTGGATCACTTCGTAACCCCATCTGGCTTCAAGCTCATCAATAGGAAGTACTTCAGGCGAAGCGGAATAAGGAGACTGGATCAAAGCTTGATTAGGAGAGAGGCGTACTAATACAACAAATCCTCCCTGTTTATCTCGAAAGGCCAAAGGTAGCTGTTTTGGCGTTAACTTATGGAATTTTAAACAGCATAATGTCATATCAACATGACATGCTTTACCGTATTCCTTTACTGCAAATTTCAGTTTGCTGTCAGAGGACAAAGAAGGAACTTCTTGAGCTTCACCTTTAACCAACTGCAACAATAATCGACAGCAGTCAAGGGCAGAAGACAACGTATCGGCAGATATATTGCCTTTATCAATCGTAGCACCCATCATATGATTCTATTCTCATGTCATTGGAAGAAAACATATTAGTAAGATGGTTAATCCACATTAACTCACTACACAGTTGTGGAAAATTTTTCATAGCCAAGATAATTCAATATATGATCACTAAAAGTGATTATTAGCAATGATATAATAATTTTTGATTTCTATCTATAAAAATAATTTGATTTTAAATCAATTGGTTAATTAAAAATGGTGATCTTTGTTATTGAATTGTTTTTTATTTTCGCCTGTTTTGTATCTAAATATGGTGTAATAAATAAATCACGAAGAGAGGCTATATTGGCAGGGAAATTCATAAAAGATGGACAAGCGGGGCATTTGACCCGTTTATAGTAGTTACGCTCAATGAACGTTCCTATACCTTATCGTGTATTGCTTCAGATTTAGAATAACCGATCGTTTTTCGATTCAGCCTCTTTATCCAGATACGGAGGGTGAGATGAGTTCTCTCAATACGTTGGGTAAATTTCTTTCCTGCTGCGATCCCCAACCCCAAACACATGCGCCACTATCCGCTTCCTATTCGGCTCTCAGGCATACCAGAGCCAGCACTGATTTTTCTTATTACCGATAAATGACCAGTGTTCGTCTATTTCACAGACAATCTGAATATCACTGCCTGCAAGCGGCAGTGTAATTCTCAGGGTGTGAATGTATATACCTCGCTCAAAACTGCCTGAGATTCTTTGAGCGGGCAGCACTGCACAGTGCACTGACCGTTCGCCACGCGAATACCTGCTGCGCCAGACCAGTAATGGGTTAAGTAATCAAAGGTGCATGTAAATATAGTGAAAAACCCAGACCTTATTTAGCATTTTGTGTAGTTGCCAGTTCCCTTTAATCTGAGCACTTTTTTAGGCTGATGCGCCAGTTATCACCAGACTGCACTTGGTGTCTGGCAGCGAAGTTATCCATATTGAGTGCTACCGATACCTGTAGCAGGCTGTTGAGATACACCAAAGGTTGACCTTCAGGAACTTCACCAAAACTGCTGACATATGGGGCTTTGCCTTCATACCGAATCTTATCCCCTTCACTTATTTTAATGCAGACCTTATCCCCTTTGTGGATACCTACCTTATCGATCTGGCTGTCATTGATATTACTCCAGACGTTACCAAACCGTACATCTAGAACTGGAATAGTACCTTTAAGAGTTCCATCCCTTTCAGCTACACCAGCCTGATAAGGGATCTTTACTACTTTATTTGGTAACAGCGGCCCCACTTGTTCATAGCTAATAATACCTGAGGCAAGTCGTGCCCCAGTATATGCGTATACATCACGTCCATGAAAAGTATATGATTTTTCAGAGCCAGGTACACGGTTGAACTTCTCGTCAATCTGACGTACAGATTCAATACCAAAGTGTTCAGCTACCAAGGTCAATGTTCCGTTATCCGGTGAGACTATGTAATGACCACTCTGTGTCTTGAGAACCACTGAGTGCCTGTCAGTGCCCACTCCCGGATCCACCACGCTTACAAAGACAGTCCCTTTGGGCCAGTATGGTAGAGTTTGGTAAAGGCGATATGAAGCTTCCCAAATATTATAAGGTGGAATTTCATGTGTTAGATCATAAATAGGCTGGCTAGGATTCACCTTGAAAGATATCCCTTTCATAGCCGATACTGCCCCATCTTTTAGACCAAAATCTGTCTGAAACACCAGAGCTTCATTGGCAACAGTAACCGTACTTACAAGAGCGAGAGAAAGACTCGCAGCCCGGAGAGTAGTTTGAATATCCATAACTGAATCCTTTTCATTTAATAGCGGGAGACGAAATATACAGTTCATAGGGATTTCGGGAGCAATGGAACAGTAAGCACCTTTAAGCGTTCAATTTAAATGGTCATGCTCCCAATAGTTAGATCACCCCAGTAAGATAGTATTCACGTTCAATAAACGTCCCTATCACTTTATCGTGCATCTCTTCGGATTTGAATAGCCTATTGTTTTCCGATTGAGCCTCTTGAGGCGGATACGTAGAGTCAGATTGGTTCTCTCGATACGCTGGGTAAATTTCTTCCCTCTGAGGTGCCTCCCCTCAGGAAGACAGTCATAGACGGCATAATCATCGGTACAGTAATATTGGATTTCAAAAGGTGCCAGTAGCGCTAACAGATTTTCCAGCGTTTCCCTGCTGCGATCACCAAATACATGCGCAACTACCGTTTTTCGGTTTGGTTCCCAGGCATACCAGAGCCAACGCTGATTTTTCTTATTACCAACAAACGACCATTGTTCATCGATTTCCCAGATAATTTCGATGTGGTTTCCCATCAATGGGAGTGTGGTTACCTGTCTGGGTTCGAGTTTTTTAATGTGCGGAGCACCGTGTTGATACCGACCTTTAGAGTCCGAGCGGTGTCTCTGATACCGCTGTTATTTACCGTCATATCAACGATCTGCGCTTTTACTCCGGGTTTGCAAGCCTGATAGGTGTAATTTAATTGAAAGGTTTTACGGCAGGCATAACAGTGATAACGCTGATGCCCACGACTACCTTTTCCATGTCCTTTCACATCTTCTGTTTTGTGACAATAACGACAAATCACATCAACTTTAGTCATATCTTACCCACCATAAAAAATGGGGATCTTACCACAACATCTAATTATTGGGAGCATGACCGACAGAACACGAAATCCCTGAATATCTGGTGCGTTTGCTGATGAAATTACATGCCCATTATCTTTACCTTGTTGCGCAAATATCAGAGCTGGAATCTGAATTAGAGCAGGCAATCAAAGTAGACGCTACAGCTCAACGTCTTATGACAATACCCGGTGTTGGGCCGATTACCGCCAGCTTACTCTCATCCCAGCTCGGTGACGGTAATCAATTTTCATGCAGCAGGGATTTTGCAGCCTCAACAGGACTTGTCCCCCGACAATACAGCACAGGGGGCAAATCAACCCTGCTGGGTATCAGTAAGCGAGGTGATAAAAACCTGCGCAGGTTGCTGGTTCAGTGCGCCCGCGCGTTCATGATGCGGCTTGAGCATCAGCAGGGCAGGCTTGCTGAGTGGGTTAGGGAACAACTTAGTAAGAAGCATTCGAATGTGGTTGCCTGTGCTTTGGCAAACAAGCTGGCACGAATAGCATGGGCAATCACCACTCAGCAAAATGAGTATCAGGCATGATATATAGCGGTCTAATTCAGCAGGCTATTTATTAAGCAGTTAAATACAAGTTACCCATCTGGTTTTGCGAAGACTGATTATTGATGACATGAACGGCCAGTCGGCCTGATGAATAGCCTGACAAAAAGAATGGCTCATTGAAGCCGAAGGGCTTTTTAGGTTCATCAGGCGCGGAACTCATCGTGGCGCGGGCATCCTTGCCCATTGAGACGCCGGATAGATTTAAGCAAGCCCATCATAGGTCAAAAATCAGTGTTGCAAAAATGGGGGTGACCATAGATTCTTTATAAAATTAATATATTGCGAATTTGTTGGTATTGCATGAAAAATTAGAGTGGAATGAATATTGTTATTTAAAAAAACATCCTGACTCTTTCTCATAAACATTAGTGAATTATTAATAACACCTCATTAAGGATGATGTAGTTAAATATTCAATAAGTTTAATTCACTGTTTATAATAAATAAAAAACTTGGATTCGCCTAATAAGTGCAATTTCTAAGAAAGGCGGTCAGTTGCTATAGTAGGCATCTTTCTCGCCAAAGGAAAATGCGCTATGACCTATACACAACTGACCGAAATAGAAAGATACCAGATTTTCACTTTAAAAGAAGCCGGTTTTACACAACGCTTTATCGCAACATCGCTTAATCGAGCTCCATCAACAATTAGCCGGGAATTGAGACGAAATCAGGAAGACGAGAAACACTGCCCTAAACAGGCTCAACTTAAAGCCTCAGAGCGCCGCCATACCGCGATAAAAGCTGTCAAAGTGACACCTATGATCGTCAAATTGATTAAACAGTTAACTTGGCAAGATTTGAGTCCTGAACAAACCGTCGGTTATCTCAAAAGAGAAAATATCATCTCTTTGCATCATGAAACAGTTTATAGGTTGATTTATAAAGATAAACTGAATGGTGGTGACTTATACCAGCATCTCAGAATAGCTAAAAAACCGTATCGTAAACGTTATGGAAGTCATGAACACCGAGGAAAAATTAAAAACAGAGTCAGTATTGAAAAACGCCCAAAATGTGTTGATAAAAAGCAACGTATTGGTGATTAGGAAGGCGATACAATAGTTGGCAAAGATCATAAAAGTGCATTATTGACCTTAGTTGAACGAAAATCGCTATTTACTTTCATCATTAAACTGGAAGATAAAACAGCAAAAGGCGTTGCAAAAGCGGCAACAAGACACTTATTTGGGATAAAAAATAAAGTTAAAACAATGACCTTTGATAACGGATTGGAGTTTGCTGAGCATGCCCTTATCAGTAAAAATTTAGAGGCAAAAATTTATTTTGCTCACCCGTATTCCCCTTGGGAAAGAGGAATAAATGAGAACATAAATGGATTAATCAGAGATTACTTCCCAAAGGGAACTGATTTTAATCAGGTATCAGAGCGAGAGGTGAATCTTGTGGCAAACCGATTAAATAATCGTCCTCGTAAAACGAGGAATTACAAAACACCGAATGAATTATTTAAAGGAATATCAACTCATTTACTTCGTTTATAACGGTGTTGCACTTATTATGTGAATGCAAGAAATGCCACATGATATTGTTGTTTTTTTAATGAGTATTTTGTAACTTTTCGTGCAAATTAACACTTAAAAATATAACAATTATTATCTCAATAACATTAATTATTATCAGTGGCGAGACGATTGTTATTAATTCACCCTCTATCATTTTATACCATGGTGAAAAAGAATTGAAGCTGGGATGATCTTATCATCATATTATCCTGACAAAAATATATTTTAATACAGTTAATTCAGTATTGATGAACCCATTTTATTGATGTTCACAGGCGGAGAAATATTCAACCGCCTTCATATAATTTAGTAATTTATATTGTTGATTAAATGAGGGAATAATTGTGCAAGATAAAAAGCCTGACGATAGCAGCCTTGTGACCGTTACAACACCGGAATATGTCCAGAATTCAATCAAAGAAGCGATAGAAAAACACGCCCTAAGTCGCAACCATCCAGATGCAACGCTACAAGATAAAGGATTTGTTATCCTGAGTAATGATGTCGGTAGTAATAACGAGACTCATGCAGCAACACCAAGGGCGGTGAAAGCAGCATATGATTTAGCTAATACAGCCAGCCAAAGCGCCAACAATGCGAATAGCAATGCTGATACCCGATTAGCGAAAGACCAGAACGGAGCTGATATTCCTGATAAAGATACTTTTGTCAACAATCTCGGATTGCGAGATACAGTTAATCAAGCGGAAAATGCCTTGCAAAAATCAGCCGCTGAATTATTGGCAGTTCCCATCGGCGGTATTTTAATGTGGTGCAGTGATCTACCACACCCTAATAATTTCCTGCCGATGGAGGGCGGACAAATTGACCCTAATCAATATCCTGAATTACTCAAACACTACCCTTCGGGAAATCTGCCAGACTGGCGGGGTTATGTGCCGCGTGGATGGGATAAAACCGGAGGGGTTGATCCGGAGGTTGGGAGAACACTGGGATCCTTTCAGACTGATGCTATCAGAGATATCAAGGGAGTAATCAGGACAGGTAGTCGTAAAACAGATGAGATTGACGATAATACAACGGGGGCATTCTCCACCATCGACCAAGGCAGAGGAAGTCATGTTTACACTGATGCATTTGGGGACGATGGCTACGTTTATGAGGATCGAGAATTTCGTGCATCTTACGTTGTCCCGACATCGGTTGAAAATAGGATGAAAAATGTTGCGGTGCTATTTTTAGTAAGGGGAAGGTAATGGTTCAGCCAACAGAATCTTCGGTACAATCTGATGAAAATGGATTTGCTTTATCCTATGGCTGGATACAGGTTTATTGCGTAAATACGATAAGCAGGGAATATATCGGGAAAAAACTGGAACGTACCTTTATTGGCGTGACTCTGTTTGCGGGATCGTAACTGGATGAACCCAAATTACCCAAAATGTTTATTGTTATTCAATGAGGGGATTATGCAAGATAAAAAGACTGACGATAGCAGCCTTGTGACCGTTACAACACCGGAATATGTCCAGGATTCAATTAAAGAAGCGATAGAAAAACACACCCTAAGTCGCAATCATCCAGATGCAACGCTACAAGATAAAGGATTTGTGATCCTGAGCAATGATGTCGGTAGTAATAACCAGACTCATGCAGCAACACCAAAGGCGGTGAAAACAGCATATGATTTAGCTAATACAGCCAGCCAAAACGCCAACAATGCGAATAGCAATGCTGATACCCGCTTAGCGAGAAACCAGAACGGAGCTGATATTCCTGATAAAGACGCTTTTGTCAACAATCTCGGATTGCGAGATACAGTCAATCAGGCGGAAAATGCCTTGCAAAAATCAGCTGTGGTTCAACAAACTGGGGTATCTAATGATCTTGTGATAAGCCAAAATGTGACAACCATGCTGATTAGTGAGTGCATCAAAAAAGAAGACGCGGAGCTATTGGCAGTTCCCATCGGCGGTATTTTGATGTGGTGCAGTGATCTACCGCACCCTAATAACTTCCTGCCGATGGAAGGCGGACAAATTGACCCTAATCAATATCCTGAATTACTCAAACATTACCCTTCGGGAAATCTGCCGGACTGGCGGGGTTATGTGCCGCGTGGATGGGATAAAACCGGAGGAGTTGATCCCGAGGTTGGGAGAACACTGGGATCCTTTCAGGCTGATGCTATCAGAGATATCACGGGAGTAATCAGGACAGGTGGTCGTAAAACAGATGAGATTGACGATAATACAATGGGGGCATTCACCACCATCGACCAAGGCAGAGGAAGTCACGTTTACAGCGACGCATTTGGGGACAATGGCTACGTTTATGAGGATCGAGAATTTCGTGCATCTTACGTTGTCCCGACATCAGCTGAAAATAGGATGAAAAACGTTTCGGTGCTATTTTTAGTAAGGGGAAGGTAATGGTTCAGCCAACAGAATCTCCGGTACAATTTGATGAAAATGGATTTGCTTTATCCTATGGCTGGGTACAGGTTTATTGCGTAAATACGATAAGCAGGGAATATATCGGGACAAAACAGGAACGTACTTTTATTGGTGTTACTTTGTCTGCGGGATCATATCTGGATCCCCCTAAACTGCCCAAAACTCCGAATAAGATGATTTGCCGGGCAGTTGACGGCAAATCATGGGAATACATATCGGATTACCGGGGTAAAACGGCATACCATATTCAGACTCGTCAGCACATTGAGATAACAGAAATGGGGGATATTCCCACTGAACTAACGCTACTGAAACCGAAAACCCCATTTGATGAATGGAATGGTACACACTGGGTGACAGATATTGAGGCTCATAGTCAGTATGAAGTGCAGCAGGCAGAATCTCAGAAGCAACAATTTCTGATTGATCTTTTTCACCGGATTGCTCCACTACAGGACGCCGTTGATCTAGATATTGCTACAGATGAAGAGAAAACTGCATTGGTCGAATGGCGCAAATACCGGGTACTGCTTAATCGGGTAGATTGTTCTACAGCTCCGGATATTGTTTGGCCTGAACAGCCAAAGTAACGATAGGATGTATAACCTATATTGATCTGACATCAATACAGACAAGGACGTCTAACAGACCCCTCCATGAATATATATCTTACTTTGCCTATAGAACATACATCATAACAGGGGGCATTCCATTGATTGATAGTCATCGGGAAAATGTTGAACATCTGTGATGAGCAACATCTACAATCCATTCTTGGTGGAGGATCACTTGTCGAATCGCTTTCCGCTGAAATTCGGTGGAGTATTAGGGCCTTGTTTTTCCAGTTTTATGGTATCCCCACATTGATATTAATCAGCATAGCAGGTCTGTGGGGATCCAGGATTATTACCCCATTACATTAGCATTGTGGTCAGCTTATTTAGCCACTGACTGAAATGCGGACATTGGGAACGAATGGTATCTAAGCCAATATCACCAACGATCAGTGGGCCATGTAATGTTTTATGATAATTGGGAATGATGGCCAAAATGCGTTTAGATGGCGCAGTTTGTGGGCTGTTATTGATATCTTCAGGCGTATCAAATGTATCTTTGATCGCTTGTAGTGCGGCAATCGGGGCATTGTCATCAAGCCAGTCTGCAAATTTTTCGGGTTGGCAGAATAGTAAGGCTTCAAATTCATGCAATAACAGATTGGGAATAAAATTAGCCTGTCCGATATCATTTGCAAAAGCCTGCTCCAGTTGCACGACCCGTTCGTTAGCAGTACTATCTCGTTGTGCATTATAGTCAGGGAAATCGGTAGGCAAGCCGTAGTAGTCGATAAGTGTGGTGACGAATGCGCCGGGATCTTGTCGGCATAAGCGGGTAATTTGGTGTTTTACTTTGCCATAACTCGTGACCCACCTTTCTGGCTGGAACTTGTCTGAGCTAATATGGGGGTCAGGTAGATCTGTTGTGCAAAAAAATAAGGCGCCAGCACATCCCGCACGAAAGTTTCTTCCGTCTGTCCTTCTACAAAAACATTGATACGGATCATCGCTGTGGTCTCCCGCCGAGTAAATTTTTCTTCCATAATTCACCCAGGCTATAGTCTTCAAGCCATTCGGACAGCGTTTCATTATCCAGTCGCTTAAAAGTGGAAGTGCCTTGTTGTTTGTCGACCACAATCAGGTCATCAGCATCAAACTGGTTGACCAGCTCAACGGACTGAGTAGAAATAATTAGTTGGTGTTGATTACTGGCATTTTTAATCAGCCCGGCCAGTACGTTGATCGCATAAGGATGGAGTCCCAGCTCGGGTTCATCAATAATAATCGAGTCGGGCATGTAATCTTCGGGCTGTAGCAGCACTGTTGTTAATAAAATAAAACGCAACGTGCCGTCAGATAATTCACTGGCTTTAAAAGGAATGTCCTGCTCTTTTTCTGTCCATTCAAGCTGAATGTAGTCGGCATTATCCGGTGTAGGCCGCAAGTAAAAATCACCAAAAAAAGGTGCAACCATCTGAATAGTTTTGATAATGCGGGTGTAATGTTGCCGGTGATGTTTTTGCAGGCGATACAGAAACGCCGCTAAATTAGCCCCATCTTCCCGCAGATAATCATTATCATTAATACGGTGAGTTTGTTTAACTTTGGCACTGTCGCTCGTGTCATGAAAATGATATACCCGCCAACGAAGTGTGGTTGGTAAGGTGTCATTTTCAAGGCTTGTATGATATTGATTAATCTGAAATTCAAAATGTCCTGCACCAATATCATATTCTTTCTTACTGTCGCAAAAGAGTGATTCATGACGAAACATCATGCGGTTATCATTAGTCGGTTCCAGTTCAAATTGATAACCATTATGACCAAAAGAAAGTTCGGCACGCATAAACTCGGTTTTTTTACGACCAAAATGCAATAGGGTGTCAGGGCCACCCATTCTGCCAACAAGAGATTGTAGGCGCTGCTCGAGTAGTACGGAGGCTAAACGAAAGAAACTAATGAAATTGGATTTTCCGGCACCATTGGCCCCAATAAGGACATTCAGGCTTCCTATTTGTAAATCACATTTTGCGATAGATTTGTAGCCTGTTATCTTAATTCTGCTTAAGTGGTCATTATTCGTTATTGGTTTCATAATCTTGCCTTTTCAGCATCATGTGACTCAATTGTGCCTTATTATACACTTTTTCTGACGGCGGCCTGATGGATATAACCTTGGTCAAGTACACCTGCTAGACTGAGTCGCTTATTTTTAGAGAATGCGCAAATAGGCAGGTTTTTTGGTCATGCTCCCAATGGTTAGATATTGTGATAAACTCCTTACTTTTTATTCTGGGTGAGATATGGCTAAAGTTGATGTGGTTTGTCGTTACTGTCATAAAACAGACGAGGTTAAAGGGCATGGAAAAGGGCGTACTGGGCACCCCCGCTATCACTGTTATGCTTGCCGTAAAACCTTCCAACTGAACTATACCTACCAAGCCTGCCACCCCGGCATGAAAGAACGAATTATTGATATGTCCATGAATAACGCTGGTGTCAGGGACACGGCTCGGGTTCTGAAAGTCGGTATTAACACGGTCATTCGCACATTAAAAAACTCACGCCAAGACAAGTAACTACGCTGCCGCTTTCGGGCAGTGAAATTCATATTGTCTGTGAAATAGACGAGCAGTGGTCATTTGTCGGTAATAAAAGAAATCAGCGCTGGCTCTGGTATGCGTGGGAGCCGAATAGGAAACGGGTAGTGGCACATGTGTTTGGGGATCGCAGCAGGAAGACGTTGAAAAAGCTGCTGGCACTCCTATCTCCTTTTACTATCCGGTTTTACTGTACAGATGATTATGCCGTTTACGATTACCTGCCTAAGAAAAAACACCTCACGGGAAAGAAATTTACCCAACGTATCGAGAGAACGAATCTTACGCTTCGTATCCGGATAAAGAGGTTGAATAGAAAGACAATAGGTTATTCCAAATCCGAAGAAATGCACGACAAAGTGATAGGTACGTTCATTGAGCGTGAATACTACATCTCATCACCGATCTAACCATTGGGAACATGACCCCCGTATAGGGCAACCCCATGTTTATCAGACACTGAAAGGCACACGTACTGATGGCTACTGGCCACCTGAATCGGTCATCGAAAATACTGGCATCAAAAATCACCAATGGCAGCGGTTATCACCGACATTAAGTCAATCCTGCGCCGTATTTCCGGACGGGGAACACACGGCGGCAAGTAATGGCAATCAGGCGTTGCCCTGTGGCAGCTTTACAGTTGCTGTCAGCGGCGTGGGCAGCGTTTTCTCAGCAGTACGGATATCTGAAAAAGGGATAAATCATGGCGAAAATAAATACGTTATGGCTGATAGTCGGTGGACTGGTCATCGCTTCTTCGCAGGCTAACGCTACGGGGTTGTCTCTGACATTACCGCAGGTGAACCGCAGTGCACTGGGCTATGGGGCAGAGGCCAGCGGTGCGGTGTCCGATACGCTGTTCTATACCCTGGGGGGCGGTTCGGTGATATCTGAACCCGCCCGTCGCAGTGGCTCTGCCACACTTGGCGGGTTGGAGCTGGGCTGGCGTTCAGATTTAATGTGCGGCAATTTTGACCTGAAAACCACCGTCAGCAATCAGTTGAACGGGATCACGGCCGGGTTCAAGAACCTGATAGGGGATGTGATTCAGGGGGCCACCGGTGCCGTGGCCAGTCTGCCGACGATGATTATCCAGCGGGCTAATCCGGGGCTGTATGACATGTTGACTAATGGCGTGTTGCAGGCCAATGTGGCGTTCGACAAAGCCCAGTTCAATTGCCGGGCAATGGCCAATAAAATGATGGATTTTGCGCAGAATACCAAATGGACGCAGTCGGCTACTTTGCAGGAATACAAAACGCTGGTTAACAGTGGCGATGGTGATGCGGTGCGTGTGAATAACGCCGGCAGCAAAGCGACGGGGGCCAGCGGACATGCATGGATTGGCGGGCAACGACAGGGCGGTAAGGGCCCGCATGCCATTCGTCCGACCTGGGATTTAGCCAGTGCCGGCTTTAATATGATGAATCAGCTGCCGGTACTGAGCCAGTCGTCGGTCAGTGGCCTGAAGTGTGAGAGCAGTGCCTGCCGTAAATTCAGCAATGCGCAAGAAGCGGCTGAGGCGGTGGTCAGCGTGCTGGGCGACCGGGCCATCCGGACCTGTACCCAGGCGGCAGACTGCACCAGCGGCGGAGAGAAACACCAGCCGGGCACCACCGTCGCGGGCACGGGTTTTGCCCCGATGCTGGAAGCACACACGAAAACCAATACGGAACAGCTGGTGAAGCTGGTCAGCGGCACGGAAAAACCGACGATGGTCAATCTGACGAAACTGAAAACCGGCAGTCTGACGGTAACTAAAGACTTTACCATACTGGAACAGGTGTGATTCAGGCGTTGCAGCGCGACCCGGACAAAGCTGCCCTGACGGGGCGTTTAGCGGGGGAGCTGGCGATGGCGGAAACTGTGGAAACGGCGTTACTGATGCGGCGGATGCTTATTATCGGGATGTCCGAACCCAATGCGGCGGCACAGTCAGAAGCGCTGGCCGAAGGGGAACGCCGGATTGCCGCGCTGGACCGGGAAATCAATGCCCTGAAGAATGAAATGCAGCTGAAACAGGCCCTGTCCCGTAATGCCATCCTGACCATTTTGAGCGGGATACCCAGCGCATCAACATGCATCCGCAAAAACAGGTGCCGGACAGTACCGATGCGCGGTTTTATCAGCTGGAAATGCCCAGTCGTGCGCGCAGGTAAGGCGGATGATGACAAAGAAACATGCAGTATTCCGAAAAGGTGTTGTGCTATCACTGCTCATCGTGTTGGTGATGGGCATCACTTTGGCGACAAGCTGGGTCGGGCTGCATCAGGCAGAAAAACTTGACCGTATTCACCACTGGGTGACCGAAACCGGGGGAGTCTGGTTCGTCTGGCGGTTGGGCCTGTATGTGTTACTGGGTTGGGGCGGTCAGAAAATCTGGCAAAGAACAAAGCACCAGCCGGAATACCGCGCAACGCTGATACGGATGATGGCCGTCAGTCTGCTGTTTATTCTGTTGGGTGAATATGCCCCGTCAGGCCATATTGAGGGAATACGATGACAACTAGATAGTGTCGTCATGAGATACTTAACCAAAGAGCAAGGCAACGGATTTGGACCGCGGCAAGAAACGATGCACTATTTTTGGCATAGCGGGTTGCTATGCCACGCCAGCGTTTAAGATGAAGAAACGCATTTTCAACTAAATGCCTGAGTCGATAGAGGTCTCGATCATATTCTCGTTTCACTTTGCGATTTTTTCGGCCGGGAATTTGCGCTGCCATGCCTTGTTTTTTTGCTTGTTCAACAACGGTATTACTGTCATAGCCCCGATCCGCTAATAAATGTTCTGCCTCTATTCCGTCAATCAAGGCCTCAGCTTGTGAGCAATCCGCTGTGGGACCGCTTGTAATAAGCGCTCTGATCGGCATACCATGCGCATCCACGGCCAGATGTATCTTTGTATTGAGCCCCCTTTTGTGCGCCCCATATCCTGATTGCCTCCTGCCGCTCCTGCGGCATGGGGATGAACCTTAATATGACTGGCGTCAATCATCAGCCATTCGAAATCGGGTTCAAAGATGAGTTCTTCAAGCAGTCCTTCCCATACGCCTTTGTCCCGCCACCGACAAAAACGGCGATGCGTATTTTTCCAGTCGCCATAATCGGGCGGTAAATCTCGCCAGGGTGCGCCTGTCCGTAAAATCCAGAACACGGCATTAATAAATAATCGATTATCATAAGCAACACGCCCCCAGGCCCCCTTACGCCCCGGTAGGTGAGGTTCAAGCAAACTCCAAATATGATCGGAAATATCGTGACGGCGGTGTGCGGGTGTGCTCATGGTTAAGTCATCCATTCATGTAATATAGGGTGATTATTACATGAATTTATTTATGACGACACTATCTAGCTCATTCACTAACATTCTACAATCAAACCCGTGTGACGATAGCTCTTTGGGATATTTAAAAAATAGAGGGCATCCATAGTAACTTGATGATAATATGGGTGATTTTCTGCCTCCAGATTTGGTTTCAAATAGCGTTATAGTTGCATAAGCTTTTCTCATATTATTTCCTTGGCAATGGTGAATAATTTAATATAGTAGGTTTTAAATTCACCAAAAGATCATTTGGAAGAACATAGGCAGGGATACCTCCATCCACCTCAGCATAGAATTTAGGGTCACTGAGGAGTATATTTTTAGGAATTTCTGTTTTTACAATTGTGTACGGCTCATCATGAAAAGCTAAAACTGCTTTTTTCCCATATTCAGAGGCTTTCTCGCCCGAAGTGGTAAAATATTTCGTTTCAATCCCTGGCGGACTATTAAAGGCATTTGTCTGTTTTATATTGTTTAACTCACTGGGGCTTACCGCTCTATATAGCGGAACTATTTCGGGTTCTGGCGCTTTAGGTAAATCTGGTGGACACTTTTCTAACCCGTATGGATCAACAAAACCGGTGGGATTATGGACGTATCCATAGGGATTCAGCCCGCCCATCAGCCCGATGGGGTCTTAGGGCAGGTTCCGGTGCGGTTATACTTTTTTAAGCGATTTTTCCTTATCTATCAGGTTGTTAAAGAACCCCTTTTACCTGTTTCGCCCATTCCTGCGAACCTAAAATGCCGAAGTGCGTTTTTGGCCTGTTTTTACGCTTGCGCCGATGTGCAGTATAGCGCCTCTGTTTCTTATTGATGGAGTAAACAACCTGATTTTGTGCGGTTTTTCACTTTCGGCAACGGGCGAACGCTGCCCGGCTTGCCGGGCGGCGGGCGCGCGTTCTGCGGGTGCGGGTGGCAGAGAACCCGCAAGCGGCGCTCTGCGACGCTCTGATGCACGACAGCTTAAGAAGAGGCACGGCTTTGAATGACCGCTTGATGCAAGGGAAGCCCCCTCTGGGGGCTGCACGGGGCGGCGATGGCGAGCACGGTAACGAGCAAGGAGCGCAGCGACTGCGAGCCGGGCGCAGCCAGGGCAGCAGGGTTGGGGCGGGGGAGGTAAACCCGCGGAGGCCGCAGGCCGACCTGCCTACAGGGATGTTTGCCAGAGGATAGCAAGGCTGCTAAAGAAGGCGCGTGTTTGGCTGGACGTTAGCACGGTGTTCCGGTTCGGCGCGGTGTTTGCCGAGGACTGGCTCAGAAGGTCAGAGCAGAAGGCGAAGCCTTGTGCGGTGGCACCCCGCGGGGCTGAACAGCGGGGGCGCCAGACATAATGTGGATTATACGCTGCGAACCGCTCACCGATGCCGTTGACTGGCTGCGAGGCCGCCCGGTGAGTGGCGTATAATTCCCCCACATTATGTTGCGTGGGCTTTGGGCGGCCTGCACTGACTCAACGGGGACACGGTTGTTCAGGCCGACCATTGCCCACGTACCCCCGCAGACACCGAGGCCGACGGGCAGTCCGGCCACGGTCTGCCCCTGCACTGAACCCAGCAGACTCAACGGGGTAGATCGGGCTGTCCGGTACGCTGGGGTTTCGGTTCGGCATTAGACTCGCCGCTGGCATGGCCTGAGCCGCTCTCCCGTGCGGCTGTGCTGACCTCTGTTGCTGGCTTCGCCTGCGTGTCACGCTCTGCCGGGTGTGTCTGCTGATGTACCTGCTTTAACTGCTTGATAGCCACCCGTGTGTAGACCTGGGTCGTGTTGAGCTTCTCATGCCCCAGCATCGCCTGGATATGGCGGATATCCGCGCCGTTATCCAGCATCTGCGTCGCCATTGAGTGCCGGAACAGATGGCAGGCTCCCGGTTTGTCTAACTGCGCCTGCTGCCGGATGGCCTTGCCTGCGATTTGCGTCAGGTGTCCCAGACTCAGCGGCCTGCCCTTTTGTGAGATAAACAAGTAGCCGCTGTCGTGCTGTGCAGCCAACTGAGGCCGGACGTGTTCCAGATAGCGTTTCAGCCAGCCCAGCGCCCGCTCACCGACAGGCACAACCCGGTCTTTATTCCCTTTGCCCTGATTCACGACGACCGCACCGCGTTCGAAGTCGATGTCCCCCCGTTGGAGCTGGCGTAACTCCATGCGCCGGATGCCGCTGCTCCAGAGGATTTCCAGCATCACCCGGTTGCGAAGTCCCAACACACTCTGATCATCAAGGCTATCCAACACCTGCGTGGTTTCCCGTTCACTCAGGATCTGCACCGGCAGCCGCTTTTCTTCTTTCGGCAACACCATCTGCTCGGCCGGGTTATAGAGGATGTGATGGCGTTGCAGCAAGTAGCGGAACCACAGCCGCAGGGCGATCAGCCGTTCCCGCTGACCGTTATTGCCGTAAGGCTGGCCATCGGCTTTACGGTAAGCCCGCAGATACCGCTGCCAGCTTTCCAGTAACACCAGTGTAACCTGTGCGGGGTAACGCACCGTGCGCTGTTCGCACCAGTCGATAAAGGGTAGCAGGTAGCTACGGTATGTTTCCCGCGTGCGGTCAGCCCGGCCTTGTGCCAGCAGCGTGTCGAACCACGCTTCGAGCTGTTGGCGCAGTGTGATCAGGGTGTTGTCGTGTGAAGTTATCATGCGGATTGTCCTTTTTGTGATGGAAGCTATCCGGCAGTACGGTATGACGGGAAGTTTTTATTGTGTTGCCGGAACAGTGTTTTTTGATATTGTCCAACTTGCGCGCCGTCAGCCCTGTATGGCTGTGGCCTGATAGCCATTTTGCCTGCCCCAACTTGAGACCAACTTGACCCCAACTTAGGGGCAACTTGCGCTGTTTTCAGTCCAACTTGCGGTAATCATACTGGCACGATCAGGCCGCTTAAGTGGGCGCTGTCGCCGTCACCGTCCCACAGCAGTTCGTATTGCAGCAGATGCCCGCGACTGCCGCCGTGGATCAGCAGGTATTCCATCTCAGCCAACCGCTGGCAATGCACTTTGAGTTGATTATCACTCCATTGGGTAAAGTCGCGGATATCCCGCCGGGTAAAGCGCACTTCCCGTAACGTCTGCTGCCCGGCCGCGGCCATCTCGTTCGCCATCTGTTGGATCAGTAATAACAGCTTGCGCGTCTGCGGCGGCATTTCGTCCAGCGTCCGGCCTAAGATCTCGTGCGCCAACTGATTGGCCAGCCGGATATCGTCTTTGCTGACTTCGATATATTCAAGCCGCTTGCCGCGATGCTCAGTGCTCTTGATCTCCCGTTGATACTGGTGCAACAGCGCAATACTCTGAATGAGCGTCAGGTATTTCATATGGTCACGGCGGGTGCGGGTTTTGTCTGACAGGAACGTCAACTGGCTGGCATACGGATTGACCACATTCAGCGGTTTCAGCAACCGCTGGGCGTTCTGGTGCAACGTGGTGAGATAGTCCCGCTCATTTTCAGCCAGCAAGCCTTCGAGCGTCTGCTTTTGCCGTTGCAACGCATGGATCGCTTCGGTCTGTTCGCGGGATTCATTGACCGTCAGCACCAGACAGCGGTTCAGCAGCTCTTCATCCACATCGATGGCGGTCGTCGTTAACATCAGCATCACCGGGCCTTTGACGGTGTAGCTTTTGGTGACGAGATTCCCGGTCGCTTCGTCCTTGCCCGTACTCGCCATCGTTAACTCGCCGTCTGACTGCAACAGCTTGAGCGCATACGCCGCCTGCCGCACGCCTTCTTCTTCGGCGATAGCTAAAATCTTGTGCTGGAGATTGGTTTCACCGAGATAGAACAGGCTCTGGCCGGTCATGGCGCTGTACTGGATGCGCTCTTCTGCCGGGATCAGGTTCAGCACCGCCTCCATCAGGCTGCTCTTGCCGGCGGCACTGCTGCTTTGGATCAGGACGGCTAAGGGTTTGGGCAGTTTACGGCTCACGGCCGCCAAAAAGCCTGCCAGTAAGTTAGTGGATTCGCCAACCACACCACAGGCCGCTAAGTCAGCCGTAATCCGGGCGGTCAGGTAGGGATCTTGCAGCAAGGCCAATGCGGCTGCCTGTTCGGTGTCGCTCATTTCGGGGACTTTGGCGACGGATGCCGCACCGCCCTGCTGCTGCCACTGCTCGACCGCCAGTAACACCTGACTCAGTGCCCGCCGGAGGTCGCCTTCGGTCAAGCCCAGCTCAGCGGCGGCCATGCGGGCGTAACTGTTGCGTGAGCGCCCGCTTATCAGATCAACCCCGTCGGCGAACAGCACGCCGCTTTGCGTGTCCAGCACCTGCGCATTGAGTTTCATCGCGACAGCACCGGCTTTCACCGCACCCAGACCGCGCAGACACCATTGCAGTGTGCCGACCGAGATCAGCAGCTCGCCATGATCACCGGACTCACAGACCACATTCGGCGTCACGTTGGGTACAGGTTCAGCCGCTAAAGGGGAAGCGGATTCTGACACCGTGTCCGGCTCCGGCGTCTGGCGCACAAGGGCTACCATATCCGCTACCTCCTGCATCGGTATGGCACTCTCAAGCAGCAGGGCAAAGGCGGTTTCCGGCTCGGCCACCTGACAGAGGTATTCGTTGGCATCCCTGCCCGGTGGGAACACCACGCGCAAGGGCGTAATCCCTTTGGCAACCAGTGCGGCCGCCAGTTTCACCGCCGCCTCATTGCCTGCGGTATCATTATCAAAGGCGATCAGCACCTGCTTAATGCCGTGCTGTTCAAAGGCTTGCCAGTGGTCATCCGTCACACCATGCACCCCATACGCCGCCGTGACATGGCGTTGCCCCGTCACCCAGAACGACATCGCATCAATCAGCGATTCACACAGGATAAGCGTTTTGGACGCACCCAGAGCCGCTGCATTCCAGACGCCGTGATGTGCCCCCGGCAGGTACAGATGGCGGATAACTGACGCCCGCAGATCATCACTGATCATGCGCCCGTACAGTTCGTGGACTTGCCCCTGTGCGTCCATCACCGGCACAACCAGCGAACCACGCAGGTGCTCCCGCCCGTTCTCCCGCAGCACCCCGACCGCTTGCAGACGACGGCGGATTTCCGCCCCGGCCTTGTACTTACTGGCAGGCAGGCGGTAAGCGAGCGTTCGGTTGGCAAAGCCGAGTTTAAAATGGCTGACCAGCTCAGGATGGTTGAGCCGCCGTTTGGACAGATAGGCCTGGGCTTCCGGTGCATTGAGCAAGGTATGGTGATAAAACTCAACCACCCGTGACAGCAGCACCTGTTGCCCGATGGCATCACTGGCCAGCTCTTCCGGTTGCACCAGTGGCTCCACCGCCGGATTGTGCCCCAGCACCGCTTTTAAGCGTTCGGCGGCATGGCGCAGGCTTAACCCTTCGGTTTTCATCACCCAGTCCAGCACCGAGCCGCCGGCATCACAGCCAAAGCAGTGATAGAGGTTTTTTGACGGTGTGATCACCATCGAGGGCGTTTTCTCCTCATGGAACGGGCACAGCACGGTCATATCTTTGCCGCGCTTAAACAACTGCCGCCCTTGCTGCTCAATGATAGCAACTAAAGAGACCGCGGTTTTCAGGTGCTGTAATTCTGCGTCGGGTATCCGTGCCATGCTGTTAACTCCTAAATCCTGTCAAGATTTAAATTGACTCTTAATTGGATTTATTTATAATCCTTTTAGGAGCTACTTGCAACCCCTAATTCAGACAAGCCATTACACTAACGGAGTCACTATGCAAACAGAGTTTTTGATTATGCAAAATGCTGAACTCCGCAAAGAGTTTGGGGTACGTCTCAAGGCACTACGTAAGCAGAAGGGATGGCCTCAAAAAGAACTGGCAGGAAAAGTTGAGATTCGTTTTCAGCAACTGAACAAGTACGAAAGCGGACTTAATATTCCCCCTGCTGAGATGATGGTTAAGCTGGCTGATGTGTTAGGGGTCACGGTGGATTATCTGCTGACAGGTAATCCTGTTGAAGATTCACCGTTGGCTAACTCTCGGTTATTTCGACGCTTTCAGGTTCTGGAACGACTGGCACAGGAAGATCAGGAAACGGTTATCAAGATCATTGATGCCATGATCGCCAAGCAGCGTATGGAGTCTGCATTACTGCCCGTTGATGAACCGGAGGGATAAAAATAGCGCGGCGCTGATGTGTTGAGACCACACCAACGCCGCTCACCACAACCAACTATCTAGGAGTTGAATGATGGCTAAGGCGCATTCTAGGCAAAACCGTGCCGTAAATAAAGCGGCAAAAACAGAACGTTATTACACCGTGGGATACGTGCCGCAAAATGGCAGGCCGAACCCCCGACCCGCGATAAATTTAACGGGAAGGTGGCTTAAGGCGGCGGGGTTTGAGATTGGCGGCACACTGACCGTTAAGATTATGGACGGTTGTTTAGTGCTTATTCCTGACAGCAACGAGACTCACAGCCTCAAACAGCAATACCAGCGCCAGCGAGAGCAAATCAGTGAGATTAAGCTGCGGATGCGGGAACTGATTGGCGATTACAACAGCAACTAAGGGCAGGGAATGAGCGGCTCTTAAAAAAATAAAGCCGGAAGATCACAGGGATCTGTCCGGCTTATCCAACTCAGAAAAGATTATCTTGGATAAAAGAAATAACCTCCTCTTTACTTAATTCAAACTCAGGACCGGCATCCATTCCTTTCAAATAATCCACGACATATCTCAGTTTTTCATCGTCTATATCGTAATCAAGGTAAAATTCATATGCATATCTGGCAATATTGGAAGGTGTATAATTCTCTTGCAATGTTCTATTTAGACCATTTATGAATATATGGATTAATTCCTCCATCAGATACCCCCCTGTTTACAGTTAATAGCTTTTCCTGTATTAGTTGCCAAACCTGCATCTATATCTGCTTTGGTTGGCGGATAATGAGGTAAATTAAGGACTTGACCATTCTGCATCTTAGGATGCACACGATTAACTTTACCCTCATGGTTATAAGTTTCTTCCCATGATCTCACACGACCTGTGGCTGGATTCCACTCTGTAACATGAGAACGTCCACGTGTTGGCCCTGGATTTCTAGCTAATGCTTCTTTGTCGTAATAACGTATTCGACCATCAGGTAAGTGACGAACATTTACAGCAGTTCCTTGAGCTTTTTCCAGTGCTCTAATCTTTCGTTGTAATAATTTGGCATTATGTGCACTCGTTAACCCAAAAGGGTCAACCCAAGACAGCGGATTATGCACATACCCATACGGATTCAGCCCGCCCATCAGCCCGATGGGGTCCGGCGAGATATATTGCCCAGCCACCGGCGAAAAATACCTGTACCGATTGTAAACCAGCCCGCTCTCTTCATCCAGCCACTGGCCGGCGAAGGGGCATCATCTCGGAGGCAGTCATACCCGCACGACCTCGCCAGCCCGCACAGGACAAGGCTTCCGAAGTGGCAGATTGAGCCGATTTTGCCCCGAGCATTTTTTGACCCCGACGCCCCTTTTGGGATTATTTGCCACACTACCGCCGCAAGCTGTGGTGCAGTATAGCTGACTGGTTTCCTTTTGATGCGCTGAACAACCTGATTCTGTGAGGTTTTTCACGGCAACGGGCGAACGGTGGCCGGCTTGCCGGACGCCGGGCGGCCGTTCTGCGGGTGCGGGCGGCACAGAGCCTGCAAGCGGCGCACTGCGACGCTCTGGATCACTGACGCTTCAGACCGGGCGCAGCCAGTACCGCAGGGTTGGGGCGGGGGAGGTAAATTAACGGAGGCCGCAGGCCGACCTGCCTTCAGGGGGGGTTGCCCAGGTAACGCAAGGCAGCTAAAGAGGAAGAGAAGGGGTTTTAGCTGAACGTGGGCACGGTGTTTCGGTCTGGCGCGGGTTTTTGGCAGGCATCGGCTCAGAAGTTTAGAGCAGAAGGCGCCAGCCTTGTGCGACGGCACCCCGCGAGGCCGGACAGCGGGGGCGCCAGACATAATGCAAATTGTGCGTTGCGAGCCGCTCCCCGGGGGGCGGCGGGACTGCATGACTGCCCGGCGAGTTTCGCACAATTTCCCGGCATTATGTTAAATGGGCTTTGGGCGGCCAGCACAGACTGATTGGGGACGCCGTGGCCGCCGCCGCCCATTGCCCATTTACCCCCGCCGGCACCGAGGCTTCCGGGCAGTCCGGCCACGGTCTGCCCTCGCACCGATCCCAGCCAACTCAACGGGGACGGCCGGATTGTCCGGTGTTCTGTGGCGTCGGTTTGACGTCCGGCTCACTGCTGGCACGGGCTGAGCGGCTCTCTGGCGTCCGCTCTGCTGGGTGGGTCTGCTTATGCACTTCTTTTAAGTGTCCGACGGCAACATGGGTATAAATTTGCGTCGATTCCAGACTGGCATGACCCAGTATCGCCTGAATGTGCCGTGTATCCGCGCCATTTTCCAGCATCTGGGTCGCCATGCCATGCCGGAACAGGTGACAGGCGCCCGGTTTATCGATCCCGGCACGATGCAGCGCATTGCGCACTATCTGGGTCAGGGTGCCATCGGCCAGCGCATTCCCCTGTTGTGACACAAACAGATACCCCGGATCTTTTTCCCAGACCAGACGCGGGCGCACCTCATTCAGGTAACGTTGCAGCCAGTGGCGCGCCGACTCGCCGAAGGGAACAACCCGGTCTTTGTGTCCCTTGCCCTGCCGGACAAACAGCGCCCCGGCGGCAAAGTCGATATCACTGACCTGTAACCGCTGGACTTCTGAACGCCGGAGGCCTGTACTCCATAACGTTTCCATCATGGCGCGATCCCGTACCCTCAGCGGGTGATTGTCCTCGGTCAGGGCTAAAACCTGCCGGGTTTCCTGCTCATTCAGCATGCCCCACGGCAGACGCCGCTCCTGCCGGGGCAACTCCAGCCCCTGCGCCGGGTTGTACAGCAGGTGCTGCCGCTTCGCCAGCCAGCTGAACAGATTACGCAGGTGGGTCAGCTTTTTCGCGATGGTGCTGCCCGTGAGTGGCTGACCCCGCCAGTTCTTCCGGGCTGACAGTCCCCGCTGCCAGCTTTCCAGCTGGGGAAAGCTCACCTGTTGTGCCCGGGTTATCCCCCGTTCGTCACACCAGCGCGCGAACTGCATCAGGTCGCTTCTACAGTGCTGCCGGGTTTGCCGTGTGTAGCGCAGGGCGTCGAGGTGTTCAAGGTAGTCCTCGATATGTTGTCTGAGTGTTGTCGATGCCATGAGAAGCTCCTTTCTGTCTGTGCAAGAAGACGGTTACGATGGGTTAAATGAATGTGCCGGGAACCGTGTTTTTTACGCTAACCCGACCGCTTTGCTTTGACGTCTTGCGGTGTCTGTCTTTGCGAGGATGTTGCCATTCCGACCGCCTGCCGACTGAACCCCGACCCGCGGGCGACTGCTTATCCATTTACCCCGACCGGAGTAAGTCATACCTGTCCTGTCACGGTACGATAAGGCCGCACAGGTGCGCGGTGTTGCTGTCGTCACCGTCAAACAGCAGTTCATAGGCGAACGTCAGCCCGCGCTTGTGCAGCAGCAGGTATTCCATTTCGACCAGCCGCGAGAGATGGAGCTTGAGCTGGGTATCGCCCCACTGCACCGCATCACGCAACTGTTTGCGGGTAAAAATCCTCTCATGGCGAGCCTGACCGCTGTCCCGTATCCAGTCCTGTATCAGCAGCAACAGCTTGCGCGTCTGTGGCGGCATTTCGTCCAGCGTCCGGCCTAAGATTTCATGCGCCAACTGATTGGCCAGCCGGATATCGGCTTTCGTCACTTCGATATAGTCCAACGTTTTCCCGCGATGTTCTGCTGTCTTGATGTCCCGCTGGTGCTGGTGCAGCAGAGCGATGCTCTGAATGAGCGTCAGGTATTTCATATGGTCACGGCGGGTGCGGGTTTTGTCTGACAGGAACGTCAACTGGCTGGCATAGGGGTTGACCACATTCAAGGGCTTAAGCAACCGCTGGGCGTTCTGGTGCAACGTGGTGAGATAGTCCCGCTCATTTTCAGCCAGCAGGCCTTCAAGGGTTTGCTTCTGGCGCTGCAACGCATGGATGGCTTCGGTCTGTTCGCGGGATTCGTTCACCGTCAGCACCAGACAGCGGTTGAGCAGTTCTTCATCTACATCAATGGCGGTCGTGGTTAACATCAGCATCACCGGACCTTTCACGGTGTAGCTTTTGGTGACCAGGTTGCCGGTCGCTTCGTCCTTGCCCGTGCTCGCCATCGTTAACTCGCCGTCCGATTGCAACAGCTTGAGCGCATAAGCCGCCTGCCGCACGCCTTCTTCTTCCGCTATCGCTAAAATCTTGTGCTGGAGATTGGTTTCCCCCAGATAGAACAGGCTTTGCCCGGTCATGGCGCTGTACTGGATGCGTTCTTCTGGCGGGATCAGGTTGAGCACCGCCTCCATTAAGCTGCTCTTGCCTGCGGCACTGCTGCTCTGGATCAGGACGGCTAACGGTTTGGACAACTTTCGGCTCACGGCCGCCAGATAAGCCGCGAGCAGATTCGTTGATTCCCCGACAACCCCGCAGGCGGCTAAATCAGTAGTAATACGGCTGACCAACGCCGGATCTTGCAACAACCTCAAAGCAGACTGCTGCTCATCGGCGCTCAACGCGTTGGCGGCCTGCACTGTCTCAGCGGCCATCCCCGAACGTTGCTCCAGCACCAGTAACACCCGCCCCAGCTCCCGCTTGATCAGCGTGTCCGGCAGTGCCAGCTCCTGCGAAGCCTGACGCACGAAGCCCGAACGCGCCCGGGCGCTCAGGATATCGAGGCTGTCCACGAACAGGGCGCCGCTGTTTTTGTCCCGTAACTGCACATTGATCTTCATGACCGCACTGATCTTCTGCGGCACACCGCGCAACCGCCATTCCTGTGCATCCTGCTGGATCACGATATCGCCGTTAGCTTCCAATGTGGTGATAACCCCCGGTTCAGGCACGGATGCAGGCGCGGGCGCAGTCACCCGCGGAGGGGGAGCGGCCAGGGGCGTTTTTGTGGGCTCACCGAACCATTGTGCTGACGCCAGTAACTGCCCGAACGCGGTTTCCGGGTTCGCCACCTCGCAGCTAACGCGATTGGCATCGCGGCCTTCGGGGAACACGACCCGCCAGACATCCAGACCCGTCAGTTGCAGCGCTGATGCCAGCTGGATGGCGGCATCATTGCCTGCCGGGTCATTGTCATAGGCAATGTACACCTGTTGAACCCCATGTTGCCGGAACGCCGCCCGGTGGGCATCGGTAAAACCGTGAACGCCATAGGAACAGGTGACGTTGCGAAAGCCCGCACACCAGAATGACAGCGCATCAATCAGCGATTCACACAGGATAACCGACGCCGAACCGATCAGCCCCGCCTCATTCCAGACGCCGCCATGCTCACCCGGTAAATACAGATGCAGCGGGGTGCCTGCCCGCAGCCTGTTATTGATTTTGCGGCCGTACATTTCCTGTATTTGCCCGTCCAGCCCAATCACCGGCACAACCAGCGAGCCGCTGAAGTGCTCATGCCCGCTGTCACGCATCAGCCCGATGGCCTGCAACTGCGCGCGGATCTCCGCCCCGGCTTTCAGTGGCTTGGCAGGCAGGCGATACCCCAGGGTGCGGTTGGCAAAGCCCAGCTTAAAATGGCTGACCAACTCAGGGTGATCGAGGCGGCGTTTTTTCAGGTAGGCCAGTGCTTCCGGGGCATTCAGCAGGGTCTGGTGATAAAAGGCGATCACCCGCTGCAACAACGCCTGCCGCCCGATCCCCTCCTCCACTGACGACACCGCCGCCAGCGGCTCCACCGCGGGATTGTGCCCCAGCACCGCCTTTAAGCGTTCGGCGGCATGGCGCAGGCTTAGCCCTTCGGTTTTCATCACCCAGTCCAGCACCGAGCCGCCGGCATCGCAGCCAAAGCAGTGATAGAGATTTTTCGACGGCGTGATGACCATCGAGGGCGTTTTCTCTTCATGGAACGGGCACAGCACAACCATGTCTTTGCCACGCTTAAAGAGCTGCCGTCCCTGCTGCTCAATGATGGCGACTAAAGAGACGGCGGCTTTCAGGTGCTGTAATTCTGCTTCCGGGATGCGAGCCATAAAAATGTTCCTTTTAAAACCTTGTCAATGCTCTCTATAGATATTATTATATGCTCTATAAAGATTGTTTAGTCAAGTCTATTTAGAACAGGGGGCGATAATGGAACTCATCAATATTGACAAAGGAACAGACTGGATGAGTTTTTCTACCCGCTTTCTGCAACTGCGCAAGCAGCACAGCCTGACCCAGCCCCAGATGGCTGAGCGTGTAGGCATACACCTGACCCAAGTTCGCCGCTACGAGTCTGGTGAAGCACAGCCCTCTTTGGACATTCTCAAGCGGATTGCTGTCACTTTTAATGTGTCGGCGGACTGGCTGATATTTGAGGAAGAACGTGAGCCGCAGGACGAACTGAAGCTGAAGTTTGAGGCGGTTAAACAGATGGATGAGGAAGAACAACGTTCGGTGATTTCAGTGCTGGATGCCCTGATTCTCAAGCATCAGGCTAGGCTATTGATTGGATAATCTGACTTAACGCGGCGCTGATGTGGTTGCAACACACCAACGCCGCTAACCACAACCAACTAACAAGGAGTTGAATGATGGCTAAGGCGCATTCTAGGCAAAACCGTGCCGTAAATAAAGCGGCAAAAACAGAACGTTATTACACCGTGGGATACGTCCCGCAAAATGGCAGGCCAACCCCCCGACCCGCGATAAATTTAACGGGAAGGTGGCTTAAAGCAGCGGGGTTTGAGATTGGCGGCACACTGACCGTCAAGATTATGGACGGTTGTTTAGTGCTCATTCCTGACAGCGACGACACCCGCCGTATCAAGCAACAGTACCAGCGCCAGCAAGACCAGTTCAGTGAGATTAAGCTGAGAATGCGGGAACTGCTTGGCGACTACAACAGCAACTAAGGGCAGGGAATGAGCGGCTCTTAAAAAGAACAAAGCCGGAAGATCTCGGATCTTTCCGGCTTATTACTTATTGATTTTCTATTTCAATTATCCAGCTTTTTAGATCTTCATTTGTATATAAATATTCTCTATCTGTTGAGGGTAAATCAACCGCACCTAGTAGTTGAATATAATTTACAACCACAAGATCCCTTATTCTTAATGAATCATCATCAAATATGCTTACAGCCCACTCTGCCACATCGGTTCTTCGTTCTTTACCAGATAGAATATTTAAGATTCTTTTAATTAAATCGTTTCGATTAGGTTCGATTATCATGGAGCTATCTTCTACCTTTATAATTACCATCGACGTCAAAGATGTGATGATTTTTTGTGTGAGTAACAGGTTTTGGCGCTACACTCCTAATGTTTCCTGAGTGATCTAATGTTTCATACCAAGTTCGTTTATTGCCAGTAGCAGGATCCCACTCTCTAACTAATCTGGCTCCCTGCATTTCTCCAGGAGTTCTAGACGGTTTTACCTCGCCATAAAAACGATAACGCCCATTTTGTAACTCCTTAACTCCAGCAGGGCCATACTTTTCAGACTGAGTATAATAGTCTTTGAGATTTTGGTAGTTAGCCGCGTTATGAGCGCTATTATCTTTAAGTGAAGGACACGGTGTTAACCCTAATGGGTCAACAAAATTCGACGGATTATGCACATACCCGTACGGATTCACCCCGCCCAGCAGCCCAATGGGGTCTTAGGGCAGGTTCCGGTGCGGTTATACTTTTTTAAGCGATTTTTCCTTATCTATCAGGTTGTTAAAGAACCCCTTTTACCTGTTTCGCCCATTCCTGCGAACCTAAAATGCCGAAGTGCGTTTTTGGCCTGTTTTTACGCTTGCGCCGATGTGCAGTATAGCGCCTCTGTTTCTTATTGATGGAGTAAACAACCTGATTTTGTGCGGTTTTTCACTTTCGGCAACGGGCGAACGCTGCCCGGCTTGCCGGGCGGCGGGCGCGCGTTCTGCGGGTGCGGGTGGCAGAGAACCCGCAAGCGGCGCTCTGCGACGCTCTGATGCACGACAGCTTAAGAAGAGGCACGGCTTTGAATGACCGCTTGATGCAAGGGAAGCCCCCTCTGGGGGCTGCACGGGGCGGCGATGGCGAGCACGGTAACGAGCAAGGAGCGCAGCGACTGCGAGCCGGGCGCAGCCAGGGCAGCAGGGTTGGGGCGGGGGAGGTAAACCCGCGGAGGCCGCAGGCCGACCTGCCTACAGGGATGTTTGCCAGAGGATAGCAAGGCTGCTAAAGAAGGCGCGTGTTTGGCTGGACGTTAGCACGGTGTTCCGGTTCGGCGCGGTGTTTGCCGAGGACTGGCTCAGAAGGTCAGAGCAGAAGGCGAAGCCTTGTGCGGTGGCACCCCGCGGGGCTGAACAGCGGGGGCGCCAGACATAATGTGGATTATACGCTGCGAACCGCTCACCGATGCCGTTGACTGGCTGCGAGGCCGCCCGGTGAGTGGCGTATAATTCCCCGACATTATGTTGAGTGGGCTTTGGGCGGCCTGTACTGACTCAACGGGGACACGGTAGCTCAGGCCGACCATTGCCCACGTACCCCCGCAGACACTAACGCTGACGGGCAGTCCGGCCACGGTCTGCCCCCGCGCCGATCCCCGCGAACTCAACGGGGAAGATCGGGCTGGCCGGTGCGCTGAGGTGCCGGTTCAGCATCTGGCTCTCGGCTGGCACAACCTGCACTGCTTTTCTGTGGTGTCGGTGTGTTACGCTCTGCCGGATGGGTTTGTTTATGCACTTTTTTTAGGTGTCCGATAGCGACCCGCGTATACACTTGGGTGGTATTGAGCTTCTCATGTCCCAGCATCGCCTGGATATGGCGGATATCGGCCCCGTTATCCAGCATCTGCGTCGCCATTGAATGCCGGAACAGGTGACAGGCACCCGGTTTATCGAGCTGTGCCTGATGGCGGATGGCCTTGCCTGCGATTTGGGTCAGGTGTCCCAGACTCAGCGGCCGGCCCTTTTGCGAGATAAACAGATAACCGCTGTCATGGTGCGCTGCCAGTTGTGGCCGGACGTTGACCAGATAGCGTTTCAGCCAGTCCAGCGCCCGTTCACCGACAGGCACAACCCGGTCTTTATTCCCTTTGCCCTGATTCACGACGACCGCACCGCGTTCGAAGTCGATGTCCCCCTGTTGGAGCTGGCGCAGCTCCATGCGCCGGATGCCGCTGCTCCAGAGGATTTCCAGCATCACCCGGTTGCGAAGTCCCAACACACTCTGATCATCAAGGCTATCCAGCACCTGCGTGGTTTCCCGTTCACTCAGGATCTGCACCGGCAGCCGCTTTTCTTCTTTCGGCAACACCATCTGCTCGGCCGGGTTATAGAGGATGTGATGGCGTTGCAGCAAGTAGCGGAACCACAGCCGCAGGGCGATCAGCCGTTCCCGCTGACCGTTATTGCCGTAAGGCTGGCCATCGGCTTTACGGTAAGCCCGCAGATACCGCTGCCAGCTTTCCAGTAACACCAGTGTAACCTGTGCGGGGTAACGCACCGTGCGCTGTTCGCACCAGTCGATAAACGGTAGCAGGTTCCTACGGTATGTTTCCAGTGTGCGCGGGCCTTTGCCAGCAGCGTGTCGAACCACGCTTCGAGCTGTTGGCGCAGTGTGATCAGGGTGTTGTCGTGTGAAGTTATCATGCGGATTGTCCTTGTTGTGATGGAAGCTATCCGGCAGTACGGTATGACGGGAAGTTTTTATTGTGTTGCCGGAACAGTGTTTTTTGATATTGTCCAACTTGCGCGCCGTCAGCCCTGTATGGCTGTGGCCTGATAGCCGTTTTGCCTGCCCCAACTTGAGACCAACTTGACCCCAACTTAGGGGCAACTTGCGCTGTTTTCAGTCCAACTTGCGGTAATCATACTGGCACGATCAGGCCGCTTAAGTGCGCGCTGTCGCCGTCACCGTCCCACAGCAGTTCGTATTGCAGCAGATGCCCGCGACTGCCGCCGTGGATCAGCAGGTATTCCATCTCAGCCAACCGCTGGCAATGCACTTTGAGTTGATTATCACTCCATTGGGTAAAGTCGCGGATATCCCGCCGGGTAAAGCGCACTTCCCGTAACGTCTGCTGCCCGGCCGCGGCCATCTCGTTCGCCATCTGTTGGATCAGTAATAACAGCTTGCGCGTCTGCGGCGGCATTTCGTCCAGCGTCCGGCCTAAGATCTCGTGCGCCAACTGATTGGCCAGCCGGATATCGTCTTTGCTGACTTCGATATATTCAAGCCGCTTGCCGCGATGCTCAGTGCTCTTGATCTCCCGTTGATACTGGTGCAACAGCGCAATACTCTGAATGAGCGTCAGGTATTTCATATGGTCACGGCGGGTGCGGGTTTTGTCTGACAGGAACGTCAACTGGCTGGCATACGGATTGACCACATTCAGCGGTTTCAGCAACCGCTGGGCGTTCTGGTGCAACGTGGTGAGATAGTCCCGCTCATTTTCAGCCAGCAAGCCTTCGAGCGTTTGCTTTTGCCGTTGCAACGCATGGATCGCTTCGGTCTGTTCGCGGGATTCATTGACCGTCAGCACCAGACAGCGGTTCAGCAGCTCTTCATCCACATCAATGGCGGTCGTGGTTAACATCAGCATCACCGGGCCTTTCACGGTGTAGCTTTTGGTCACCAGATTGCCTGTCGCTTCGTCCTTGCCCGTGCTCGCCATCGTTAACTCGCCGTCCGACTGCAACAGCTTGAGCGCATACGCCGCCTGCCGCACGCCTTCTTCTTCGGCGATAGCTAAAATCTTGTGCTGGAGATTGGTTTCACCGAGATAGAACAGGCTCTGGCCGGTCATGGCGCTGTACTGGATGCGCTCTTCTGCCGGGATCAGGTTCAGCACCGCCTCCATCAGGCTTTGCCGGCGGCACTGCTGCTTTGGATCAGGACGGCTAAGGGTTTGGGCAGTTTACGGCTCACGGCCGCCAAAAAGCCTGCCAGTAAGTTAGTGGATTCGCCAACCACACCACAGGCCGCTAAGTCAGCCGTAATCCGCGCCGTCAGGTACGGATCTTGCAGCAAGGCCAGTGCCGCTGCCCGTTCGGCGTCGCTCATCTCCGGGACTTTGGCGACGGATGTCCGCGGGCCCTGTTGCTGCCACTGTTCGACCGCCAGTAACACCTGACTCAGTGCCCGCCGGAGATCACCTTCGGTTAAGCCCAGCTCAGCAGCGGCCATGCGGGCGTAACTGTTGCGAGAGCGTCCGCTCATTAGATCAACCCCGTCAGCGAATAGCACACTGCTTTGCGTATCCAGTACCTGTGCATTGATCTTCATGGCAACCGATCCTACTTTGACCGCGCCCAGCCCACGCAGACACCATTGCAGTGTGCCGACAGAGATAAGCAGCTCGCCATGTCGCCGGATTCACAGACCACATTCGGCGTCACGCTAGCCACAGGTTCAGCCACTAATGAAGAAGCGGGTGCTGGCTCCGGTGTCTGGCGCTCAAGGGCTACCATGCCTGCCACGTCCTGCATCGGCACGGCACTCTCAATCAGCAGGGCAAAGGCGGTTTCGGGTTCTGCCCTCTGGCACAGATACCCGTTGGCATCCTGATCTGGCGGGAACACCACCCGCAGCGGCGTGATGCCTTTGGCAACCAGTTCTGCCGCCAGTCTGACCGCCGCTTCATTGCCTGCACTGTCATTGTCGAACGCGATCAGCACCTGCTTAATGCCGTAGTGTTCGAACGCCTGCCAGTGATCTGCTGTGACGCCGTTCACGCCATAGGCGGCCGTGACATTGCGGTGTCCCGTGACCCAGAACGACATCGCATCAATCAGCGATTCGCACAGGATCAGCGACTTGGACGCTCCCAGCCCAGCAACGTTCCAGACGCCTTGATGGGCGCCCGGCAGGTACAAATGGCGGATAACGGACTGACGTTGGTCGTCGCCGATTTTGCGCCCGTACAGTTCATGGATTTGCCCCCCAACACCGATAACAGGGACAACCAGCGATCCGCGCAGATGCTCGCGCCCGTTCTCCCGCAATACGCCAGCCGACTGCAAGCGGGCACGGATCTCTGCCCCGGCTTTCACCTTCTTCGGTGGCAGCCGGTAGCCCAGCGTGCGGTTGGCAAAGCCCAGTTTGAACTGCGAGACTAATTCAGGATGATTGAGCCGCCGTTTGGACAGATACGCCTGTGCTTCTGGGGCATTCAGTAACGTATGATGGTAAAACTCAACCACCCGCGACAGCAACACCTGTTGCCCGAGGGCCTCATTGGCCAGCTCCGCCGGCTGCACTAACGGTTCAATCGCCGGATTGTGCCCCAGCAACGCCCGCAGGCGTTCCACGGCATGGCGCAGGCTTAACCCTTCGGTTTTCATCACCCAGTCGAGCACTGACCCGCCCGCATTACAGCCAAAGCAGTGATAGAGATTTTTCGATGGTGTGATCACCATCGAGGGCGTTTTCTCCTGATGGAACGGGCACAGCACCGTCATATCTTTACCACGCTTAAACAACTGCCGCCCCTGCTGCTCGATAATGGCAACTAAAGGAACCGCGGATTTCAGGTGCTGTAATTCTGCGTCGGGAATGCGAGCCATAAAGTGACCTTCCTAAAATTGCGTCAAGATTCCATTGCTCTTTTATTTAGTATCCGATAAGATACCAATATAAAGCAAGCATTTTTTGGGGGATAGAATGAAGGCAAATTTCTCTGACTGGTTTAATTCAATGAGTATTGCTAACAGACTCATCACCCTGCGCAAGCAAAAAGGCTTATCACAACAGGCATTAGCCGATGCTGTCGGCATTCATGTCACACAGATAAAACGCTATGAAGGCGGGGTTTCGTTACCGTCTCTGGAAGCGATTAAGAAGATTGCACAGACACTGAGAATCACGACAGATTCACTGATATTTGAAGATAATGAGCTACAACCTGATAGCGATTTAGCGCTACAGTTTCAGGCGATCAGCAATATGCAGCCGGAACAGCGGCAGGTGATAAAAGAAGTACTGGAAGGAATGATCATTAAGTATGAAGCTGAACGCTGGTCTTCCAAGATGAAGTAAAAATGATTAACGCAACGTATTCGGGCGGGCACCCGAACACGCTGCTCACCACAACCAACTGAACAGGAGTTGAATGATGGCTAAGGCGCATTCTAAGCAAAACCGTGCAGTAAATAAAGCGACGAAAACAGAACGTTATTACACTGTGGGATACGTGCCGCAAAATGACAAGGCCAATGCCCCGCCTGCAATCCACCTTAAAGGGCAGTGGCTTAAGGCTGCGGGGTTTGATAAGGGCTGTACACTGACCGTTAAAATCATGGACGGTTGTCTGGTGCTTATTCCTGACAGTGACGACACCCGCACCATGAAGCAACAGTACCAGCGCCAGCAAGACCAGCTCAGTGAGATTAAGCTGCGCATGCGGGAACTGATTGGCGACTACAATAGCAACTAAGGGCAGATAATGAGCCGCTCTTAAAAGAACAAAGCCGGAAGATAACGAGGATCATTCCGGCTTAATAACGTGAATTATATTTCAGTTATTTTTAATTTAAAAGCTACCATATGGAAATAGTTTAGATAAATTCCTCTTATAATATTCTATTTCATCTTGGTTTTTAAGTTTATAAGTTGATTTATAAAAATAAAGACTTAGCCAATAAACACGGACGTAAGAGAAATATTCATGCCTGTTTTTTTCTGAAAAATCAATAATTGAGTCTAAGGTGTTTTTTATACCTTTATTATCTTGTTCTTTATTCAAAGCCTCTCATCAATTAAATCAGGCTTGCAATCTCTCATATATTTAATTAAATCAACCAGTTCCTTGCTCTGAGTTGATTCTATCAAAGAAATAATCACTGGTTCATGACACAAGATTTCAAGATATTTTTCTTCAATAGAACTATAGATATCTATAAGAAAATCATTATCAATTAATTCAATAATTGACCAAAAAAAGCCCTCATGAAAATTAAACCACATATTAAAAGAGAGTATTTCATCACACTTTCTTTTAATTTCACGAATGTTATGTTCTATATTCATATAATCCATCATGCATTAAGGTTGAATTGAATTATCTGGGAAAATGTTCCTTTGCGTTTTGCTTTAGATGCATGGTTAGGTATATTTCCTACCCGTACCCCATTAGGATAAGTATGCTCTATATTGTAAGGGATACCTCTAGCTTCTAACTCCCGAATAGCTGATTGTCCGTGTCCCCCACCACTTAACCTTCCGTTTGGAAATGTTTTTCTATCCCTCGGTGGCATAGAACTAGCTTCCTTCCAGTCTCCTTTACTAGAATGATTAACAACATCATCATTTATGAATGAAGATGGACAATTTGTTAATCCAAATGGATCAATGAAGTTAACTGGATTATGTACGTAAGCATAAGGATTAAACCCGCCCAGCAGCCCGATGGGGTCCGGCGATATATACTGCCCGGTTTCCGGCGAGTAATACCTAAACCGATTGTAATATAATCCGCTTTCTTCATCCTCGTACTGCCCCATAAAACGCAGGTTGCAGTTAACATGATAATCCACATCATTGGAGGCGATGACCTGCGAGCGTTCTGCTTTGCCCCAGGTGGTGAGCCGCTGCGCCCAGACCAGCCCGCCTTCCTCATTGAGCATCTCGCGCGGCGTACCCTGATGGTCACAGACGATATAGTGCAGTTTGCCCCGCTCAGCGCGTGCCGAAGGTGTCAGTGCGCCCGGCTCGTATAACCAGCGGATGCGCTGATTTTCCACCGGTGTACCATCGGCATAAAGCGGGGTTTCCTCAATGAGCTGGTCGCCGCTCCACAAATAATCATAGCCCAAAATGGCATCGGGTTTCACTGTTAAATCCGGTTTACCGTCTAGCCAGCGCTGTAAATTGGCGGTGGCCAGTTTACCATCATATAATTTCAGCTTGCGGATACGCCTCCCAAACGCATCGTATTGATAGTGCCAGCGTGAGCCGTCCGGGGTTTCACATTGCGTCAGTTGATTCAGCACATCCCAGCGATAGCGCCAGATTTGTGGGCGGAAACCGTTACGCTGCTCGGTTTTTTCAATAAGTCGCCCGCTGGTGTCGTAACGATAACGGATATTGCCGTACTGCACCACCCGCCCCGCTTTCTGGCGTTGCGTGATTTGTGTGATTGCACCGTGCGCATCTGTCGGAATATGCTGGTTTAAGTTGCCATTGGCATCATAACTGAACTGCTCTTCATACGGGCGTGCCCCCTGATACAGGGTCTGTGTTATCTGACCGTTAGTATTGTAACGGTAACGCGTCTGTCCCCAGCGGCCATCATCAATCACCCGGATGTTATACGCCCGGTCATATTGCCAACTACGGTTGACTGCCGTGGCTTGTGGGGGGAAGTGAGGATCGTTTTGTTGCAGGGTTTCCCGGAACAGGGGAGTTGACTGGCCTGCTGACTGATGAGACAGCAAACCCGTTGCGGTATAGCGGCTGGCCAGGATAAAGCCGTGGGCGCTTTCCCGCACCGTTTCTTGTCCCAGTGGGTCATACTGTAAAGACAGCGGGCTGTGTTGGTTAAACTGGAAACGGTCTAACCAGCCCATCCGGTTATAACCCAAATGCAGTGTATCTTTGCCCACTGTTTCTGCGACAGGCAGGTCGTTGAGGTCATCCCATTCATGCGAGATTTCACGCCCGTTCAGACGCTCACTTATCAGATGCCCGGCCTCATCATAATCAAATTCCACCACTGCATCCGCGGAGACGGCCCGGATCATCCTGCCTTTGGGGTCGTAGGTATAGGCAGTCTCGGCCTGCAAGGTATATTCCAGTTTTCCGGCCTGCCAGTATTCCTGCCGCAAAATCTGGTCGTTAGCATTATAACAAACCCGGATCAACTGGCCGTTGGGATACCGTGTCAGGATTCGGCGCCCTGCCCGATCATAGGTATAGTCGATCGTACGTCCTGTAAAATCGGTTTCACGGATAATTTGCCCGGCTAAATCCCGCTCATAGCGATACGTTTCACCGGTGGCCATCGTCACGCAGTTCAGGCGAATTAAGCGATCATAACCAAAATGCAGAACCGTCCCATCCGGGCGGGTGAGCTGAGTCAGCAGGTCAAAGGCGCCATAGCTATAACGGGTGCTATTACCCTCGCCATCGGTAACCGCCGTGACCCGGCGTTCATTGTCATAGCTGATGTGCTGTTTTACCCCATCCGGCAATTCAATTTCCGTGACGCTGCTTTCCGGGCTGGCATGGAATGCACAGTGCTGATAACGGGTTTGCTGACCCAGCGCATCGGTTATACCACGCAATCGCCCCAGTCCATCCTGTTCATAGCGGGTGGTATAACCATTGGGCGCCAGAACACCATGAAGCCGGTGTTGTTCATATTCATAACGCCATTGGGTGCCATCCGGCAGTACCCGTCTGAGGATTTCGCCATGCTGGTTGTAACGGTACTCTTCCAATCGACCTTGCGGGTCGGTCACCGCATCCAGTGCGCCCTGGTCGCTGTAGTGAAAAAGCCACGTTTTGCCATCCGGCAGTTTGGCCTGCAACAGTTGACCGTATTCATCATAATCGTAGACAAATACCTCACCGGAAGGCCGTGTCAGTTGGGTCAGTTCACCGTAGGGCGTATATTCAAACTGCGTTTTTCTGCCCAGAGGATCGGTTTCAGAGAGTAGATGGCTCAGATCCCATTCCAGTAGAGTTTCCCGCCCCAGAGGATCAACTTTGCGGGTGATCTGGCCGTCCTCATTGTACCAATAGCGGGTACAGCCGCCTTCTGCATCCAGATAGGTCGTGACCTGGTTGACATCATCATATAAAAAACGATCCTGCCAGTAGCCTTGTGGCGTGCTGACCGAGACTACCCGCCCCCGGTTATCATACTCCATCGACACATCTGTTGAATCCGTGTCATGCCAGCGGGTCATATAGCCACGGGGATCGTATTCGTGCCAGAGGTGACTGAACTGAAACGAATGGCATTCTGACAGATAATCTTGTGCGTTGTACTGACAGGTGACCAGCGTCTGGCGCAGTTCTTCAGTCAGGTACGCGATAGAAGCCAAGCGGTTTTGGTCGTAGTCCAGTAATAAGCGATAACCATCGGAATGGATAACCTGTGACAGCCGGTATTGTTGCTCTCCAAAGGGATCATCATAATGGAAAGTGATTTGGTTATTGTGACGGTCACGGATCGCAGACAATAAACGTTTATCGCCTGCCGACTGTTCAAAACTCAGCGTTAATTGCGTCTGACGATCAAACAGGTGCAACCCACCTGTTAACGTGCCAAACAAAAGATAATGCCCGGCATGCAGGTTAACCGAAAACACGTTTTCATCCGGCGTATGGAAGGTGTAGACAACACCATCTGCATCGGTAAAATGCGTCACTTCCCCCGCTCGCCTCAACTGCTGCGACCAGTCATCAGACCACTTAGGACCGAACAGGCCGGCAAAATTTTCGGTTGAACGGTAAGTACGGGTCAGTGACAGCGGCAAGGTGCCCGGCAGGGAGAGCATCGGCCACTGTTGCAGAAAATCCCCGGTTGCCATGTCGACCGGATCACTACAACAATCATCTTTTTTGGGGTTTTTACTTTGTTTTTGCGCCGATTCTCTCGGTTTCTTAGAATTCGCTCCGCTTTTTTTATTGTGCGGCAACGGCAGCAATCCGGCAATCACCACCAACCACTGCAACCACTTGTTGTCCTCCTGCAAAATAGGAAGAGCCTCTCCTGTTTCCTGAGTGATAGCAATCGATCCCGCCGCACTGTTGATATTGGCGTCACAGGTCGTGCGGTGCCCCAGCCGGGCAATCGGCTTACCATTGGCAAACACGGTTTTCGCGCCCTCGGCAACCACCCCCGGCGGATGATCACTGCACGCCACGGGATCGCCTTTCCGTGCGACCGGTTTACCCTCAAAGAATACATCGGGCGATCCCTCGATAATTGTCCCGGTATTGCTGCCGTAGTTCCCGAGTGCGGCACCGATACTGGAACAGACGCCTCCGACAAATCCCCCCGCCAGTCCCCCGGCAGCGGCCCCCACGACAATCGCCAGAGCGGCCCCGCCCGTGCCGATCACCAGAGCGCCAACCACAACCGCTGCCACTGCCCCGATTAAAATCCCTCCTAACGCCCCCCACAGGCTCGCATTTTTGTTCTGATGAGCAATCGCATCTCCCACCCGCGCTGGATTCTCACCTTCAGTGGATACTTTCTGCTGCCCAAAGATACCGGCAAGCACCGGTGCTACCGTGGGGGCGATCGCATCCCCCACCCATGTGCCGATTTTCGCCCCGAGTTTTGCCGAAGCCACGCCCGCCACAAACGCCGCACCGCCGACCGGTCCCTTGGTAGCAAAAGCATAAGTCCCTGCGGCAGTTAGACTCATATTTTCGAACGTTTCACTTTGTAAAAAAGTCAGAGCCTTATCCGAAAAGGAGGGTTCAGTTTGTGGTGGTACAGGAAGGGGCGGCCCCTCCCGTGCTGATGACGGCACGTAGACCTGCGGCGGAATATACGGCCGCCCTGCCGCTGCTGCGCCAAACATGATATTTTGTGTGACACTCATAGCTGCCTCCCTGTCAAGATCTTGGTGTTGACGTTTGCATGTCACGCAGTTTGAATGTCATCATCATCGCCTGCATTTGCGCTCGCTGTACGTCAGTCATTTCCCCCTGACAGGTACCGGTGAATATTAACACCTGAGTGGGAGCATTGAGCATCATCATCAGCTGATGCACCACACCGTTCGGCGAACGCCAGCGAAACTCAAAGGTCTCGGTCTCAAACCCGTTCAGCTCACCGGATTCATGCGTTACTGCTTCATAATCTTTCAGTTGCTTGCCAATCGCCGTCATTTCACGCTCAGCGTACTGACTGAATGCCAGTCCCCAAGGTAAGTTGTCGCGGGAGATGGTGAAACTGGTGCCATTTTTTTCATCTGGGCTGTTCAACACCAGAATACTGGCATCCTGCCAGCTGGCGGGTAGCATAATAGTGCCTTGATTGAAGTGGAAAGGCGCGAGATCAGGTTGATTGTTCATGGAAGTTCCTTCTGGCTTGCCGCAATTTAAAAATAACTATGCGTTATTTGTTGATGTTAACCTGGCCACCTAATACGGTAACCCCGCTGGCATTGAGTTCAATACTGGCGCCCCCGAACGAAATTTTAATGTTGGCTTTCGTCATTTGGATGGTGCCGCTGCCGACTTTCAGCGTGATATCATCCTGGGCTTCATACAATTGAGTTCCCGCCCCGGCTTTACCGGCGTTTGCTTTCACCTGTACCACATTGGCTTGTGTACTGCGTTTCTGGCAGATGTTCTCGGTCAGGTTGCCTTGCTGCACGGTTTTATATTCATCTCCCGTCTGAATGAGCAGGCTTCGGTTACCGGCTTCCACAACTAAACTCTGGTCATGTTTTACCGTCGTCTGCATATCCTTCTGTGCATGCAGAGCCAGCCGCTCACTGCCTTTCGCATCCTCAAACAACAGCTCGTTGTAACCTTCACCTTTGTGGGTTTTGGAGCGGAGGGCCATCTGGGTTTTGCTGCCCGGCAGTCCGCCCGGCGGGATATTGCTGGCGTGATAGGTGCGCCCAGTGACGATCGGTTGATCCGGGTCACCATGCAGAAAATCCACGACCACTTCCTGCCCGATACGCGGAATAGCCAGCATCCCCCAGCCCTGACCGGCCCACGGCTGGGTAACCCGTATCCAGCAGGAACTCTGGTCATCGCTCTTGCCGTAGCGATCCCACGGGAACTGGAGGCGGATACGTCCATACTGGTCACAGAAGATTTCTTCCCCGGCCGGGCCGACGACTTTGGCGATTTGTGGGCCGTCAATCACCGGTTTCGGCAGCGGTGATGGGCGCCAGTGCTGGTTATGGCGGATAAAGTGAAAGTGGCTGTGTAACGTGGTACCTGTGCCACTGTTAGCCGTTTCTAGCGCTTGCGGCTGGCTGCCGGAATGACTGGTGGCTACCACCTGCCACGGCTGATTCAGATCTTCACGTGGATGGTTGCTCAGGGTGAATAATTTCCCCGGCTGAATAGCAATGGCATTGCCGCGTCCCTGTCCCATGACGGCATTATTACGCAGCGCTTCCAGCCGGTAACGGGCGAAATCTTTCCCGTGGGCTTCATCCTTAAAACGCCCCGGATAATCATAATGTTCGTAGTACAGTTGCTGAAGAGTATCTTCTTTCATCTGCTGGCTGAATTCAGCCGGCCACGCTGGGTTTTTGAACGTATAATCTTTAAGCTGCACGTTTGCCGGACGAACCTGCGCCCGATGAGTCAGACTGCTGACAGACGGCTCACCTATCGTGCTGGTCTCCCCCGGTTGATAAGGAAAAACCTTGCCCAGTGGTACCGAGCCACAGTCATCGGCAAACACCAGCGTATTGCGTCCGTTACCGCATTCAAAGAAATAGAAAATACCTTCTTCCGCCGTCAGACGTTGCAGGAAAGCGAAATCTGTTTCCTGATATTGCACGCAAAACTCCCGTTCAGGGTGGGCATGGCGCAGACTGAAGACCACATCACGGATACCGTGCTCTTTCAGTATCGTGGTGATAATGGCGGCAATATTCAGTTGCTGGAAGATACGCGAATTCTGGCGCAGCGTTGTGCGCCACAAATCCGGACGGATACTCATCTGGTAGGTGGTCTGGTGTAACCCGGTATTGCCCTGCTCAAAGCCGGCTACAATTCCGGTGATACTGCGTTGTTCGACGCCATCCTGCGTGATAGTCAGCGTAGCCGTGCGATCGAGTACCGCTGGAAAATCAATCGCCGGATCAGCACTCCCCAGCCCGACTTCCAGCTGAAACGGCTGGGAAAAATGTTCACTCAGGGTGAAATCGGTCACCACAAAGGTTTCCGGGGGTAAACCGCCTGCCGTCAGCGTAAATTGCAGACCACTGGGGGAACTTCCTGCACCCCCACTGCCGCCCGGTAACTGACTGGCTTTTTGCAGGGCTTTGCTGGCTGCACTGTGTCCGGAAGCCGCTTTTTGGGCCAGCCCGCCCGCAAAGCCACCACCGGGGATAGCGTTTCTGATACCCCCCGGCAAACTGCTGGCATGGCCTGTCCGGACAAACAGTACGGCACACAATTTAAACTTCACTCACGTTGTCGCTGACAAAGGTATTAATCCAGGACGCAATTTATTGTCCAATAAATCGGTTAATTCGGTTCAGTAAAATAGTGGGAATAATAAATAACGCGCGGATAAAAACCAAATAAGACTCAGTGAAATAGAAAATCTTCCCCGGCAATAACAGCGTAAAAAATTAAAATACTTGCCGTTCTGGTATAATATGCTGATTTTTTATCTATGGAAGTGCGGTTATTTTATCCATTTCTGTCAAGAAATAGCGCAAAAATGACATAAAAACTTGAATATTAAATATAAAGAAAATTTAAAAGTCATGATCATTCTCGTTTTATGATTAATATCACAGAAATCATTTTTGAATAAATAAGCGCATTTATTAACGCCATTATTAAATAAGTCGTCATAATAATAATTGTTATTTGAGTTAAATTTAAAATAGGGATACATCATCTGTTGCCATATAGCGTTAATATCACTTTGTGATAATTTTTATATAGGAAATATAAAAATGGTTTTTATCTTTTTTAGCGAAACAGAGAATTAATTGAATTAAACATATCCGGGATAAAATAAAGCACTGCGTCAAACAAAAGGTTGACCGGAGCGAATGCAGTCATTAACCTCTGTCACTGTTATCTCAGTGATCTCATCGCCTGCAAGGATCACCCATGAGGTGGCGAAATTAAAACTCCCGTAGCCTGAAAGGGAGTGCAAACATTGCGGTAAATCTGCGCACTTTTGGAAGCAGATATCTTCGGACACCTAACCCTCCGTCTGATGATGAAAGTCTCCCGGTGTGTTCACCACCGGCTATCACACTGGCAGGGCAGAATAGGCTCTGTCTTACGTTCACCTTAAGACCGTTTTCATCGGTACAAAATTTAACTGCGTTTTGAATTTATCACGATAAACGTCCCGCATATTGCGCGGCGTCACTTGTGTTGAAGCGCAGCGATTACCAAGTGACGCCGCAAAGCGGCAAACGTCCAGAGCCCATCCGGTCTGGCTTTACGACCGATTTGAATCCCGCATTACTCAGTGAAACCACGTAAAACAGACTATTAACCACCCTGTTGTCTGATTAATAAACGATTGTCCTATCGGATTTTCAACCCACTGCCTGATTGCAGGCTGATGCAGTAAAAATTAAGGAGAAATGAATCACGTCAAGATAATGAGGCGTTCATCCTGAACTGATCAGGCCCTGAACGGGGAGCATGTCATCGCTGTGCTGAGCACGTCGCGAGCTCCTGCAATAACTCAACACAATCCCGCCCTGCTACACATTGTCTGACGCACCACGGAACGGTGAACCTGAACCGACACGCAGGGAATTGTTTTAAAAACGACTAAAAATGAAAAAGTAGCAAGAGAGGCGGGAATGGCGCAGAAATCGGCACGTTCAAAAATTGAGTTGTTCAGGAAAGCATTTATTACCCATGCCCGACAAGCGGGTGGGAGCTTTGCCACGGTTGCCGATCGTGAACGGATTGCCCGGCAGTTTCTTAACTTTTTCAAGGATAAAGGCATTAAGCTCCGGCAGATGGACAGCCTTAAAGTCAAATATATTGAACACTATATTGCAGAGAGAAAGGCCAATCATATTAGCCACCGAACCCTGCAAAATGAAATGTCCGTGCTGAGAAGCGTTTTAGCGCAGGCCGGAAAGCATAAGCTGGCTGATCCCGATAATGTCCGTTTGAGCAACCGGGCACTCGGTATTGTTGCAGTAAACCGAAAAGGAACTAAAACGGCGTTGGCACCGGCTGCGTTCCGTGAAATATTTCAGCAGGTCGAGCAAAAAGACCGGCGCGTGGCGGCGGTGATGCAGCTGGCGTATGTGCTGGGGTTGCGTACCAAAGAAGCGGTGGAAGCCTATAAATCGTTAGCCACCTGGAAAAAAGCACTGGAAAATGGGCAGACCTCTGTGCGGGTGATATTTGGCACCAAAGGCGGACGGCCGAGGCAGACGACCATATTGGATCGGGCAGCGCTGCAACATGCCATTGCTTATGCCGAGCGAGAGCAGGCAGAGCGGGGTGGAAAACTGATTGATAAACCGACGATCACGCAGGCCATAAACCGCTACCGATATATTGTCAGAAGCTCTGGACTGGCGGGTAAGAATGCCCCGCACAGTATGCGCTACCATTTTGCTCAGCAATCCGGGGAACATTATATAGCGCAAGGATTCAGCGAGCAGGAAGCGCTGGCACTGGTGTCGATGGATTTAGGTCATGGCGACGGGCGCGGACGTTATATTAAGCAGGTGTATTACCAGAATATTGAGGGCGAATAAGTTGTATTGGAGCACACACGGTCTGCTGCTCTGGTCATTGGAATATAAGCAAAGCAATCTTGAATCTTAGGCGATTATTCCTTGTTACGCTAACTCACTTTTGGACAGAAATGAGTTAGTGGCTTTGCTTAGTTAGCATTTCATAAATTAGTTTTAGTATGGCTAAGTTGTCTGTGGTTGTGGCTCTCAATTACATAACTTTATGACCAATTTTAGTTTGCTATTACAATCTCTAGGGTAAAGGTTGCTGTACTGGACGAACAAGATATTCAAAACAATCGTATGATCACTTCTAAATCCACATAATGCAAGACCATCAAACTGGCTGGATTACATACTCCTGAACACCAGCAGTAGCTAGCAATGTGTAAAATTCTGAGACCTTAGTTCTTTGCCCTCTTTGTTGGCAATAAGCAAATATTGCCCTTTGTTTAGCGCGAGACAATGCAACAAAAAACGTTGATAACCCTTCGGAATCACCAGGTTGATAGGACCACCAAGCATTGTCATCGATCCCCATGAAAATAGTTGTATCGAATTCCAGCCCCTTACTTTTGTGTATGGTCATAAGCGGAATATGATTTATACCTTCAAACTCATCCAAAAAATCCCCCCAAGAGCTTTGTCTATCAACACAGTTTCTAAAAAATTCATCAAGGGCCGCAAGGTTTATTTCAAGTAGATCTCCTGTTGCGTAACGAGAATATGTTTTTCGAAGATCGTCCAAATCGATAAAAGCTATGACTCGTTCAAAGATGAGGTGAGAGTTATTTGAAGTGAATTGCTTCTTCATCAATCTCCGCAGTTCGGAAATAAAATCTGATAGTTGATGTTCAACAATCCTCAGGGCTTTTTCATCTTCTTGGCTCATGTTACGAATTATCTGTATCTTTGCTGACAATTGGCTCCAAACTTGAGCATTTCGCTGTCCTAGTCCCAACCTTAGCAGGCTTGAGAATAAAATAGTAAGCTCTTCAGAAAGTAAATCCTGAAGAGTAGTTTTGCCTATTTTCATACTTTCATTGCGTAAGCTAAGTCCGTGCTGAATTAAACAATAGGATAGTTGTTGTTCATAATCCTCAGGTTTCTGACGCACAAGAACACAATAGTCTCTTGGTTTCAGCGACCGGCTTCTTATATCATCTGCAATCCACTGCGCAAAGTAACTGGCCTCATATTCTATGTTACTACTAACACAAATCCACGCTGCATCACCGGATATTTTATTATGATTAGTTGTTTGAACTTCTCTCACCTGATGGTCAATTGATTGTGCTATAACATGTTGTATTTTAACTAATTCAGATGAGGAGCGGTGATTGAATAGTAGTGAGTATCGTTGTGCCGAAAAATCGGCCTCAAACTGATGAAATGCATCACCTCGGGCTCCCGCCCAACCCATAATTCTTTGCTTATAATCTCCAACAACCGTTACAGCTGCCTCACTTGAGCCAAAAGCTGACAAGAGAAAGTCATACTGGGCATAAGTTGTATCCTGAAATTCATCTATAAAGACAAATGGATACGTCCCCTTAATAGCTCTACGTACATGATCATTAGTGCGAATAATATATTCAGCGAGCCTATTCAAGGTAGTAAAGGAGAGGCTTGATTTGCCATTACTAGAAGCTCTAATTTGCTCAAGTAACCAGCTAACAATGATGTAATCTCTAGCTGATTGAGCGGCTTGAAGACCGTGTGCCGGAATCCTCCAAGAACCAACTACACTGCTTTCAAATGTGCTATCCGTCAATTGTCTTACTGCACTCACGATTGAAGGCTGATAATTAGCCAGAACTCTGCTGTGAAGACTCTGCCAAAAATCACTTACATTCTTTTTGGTTGGATAGATTATTTCGTACTGCTTTGATGGCTTCCAGTCATCATGAATTGCAGAATAAAATCGGTCAACTATGTTCTTAGTAAAAGCGTCAAACGTCATCGAAATAAATCGACTACCTAGTTCTTCCGGGCAACGTTCTTTCACTCTATCTGCAAGGTTCTTTGCAGCATCAGTCTTGAATGATATAGCTAGGATTTTCTTGTTTGCTGGGCATAATCCTGTCTCAAGCAGATATGCTGCTTTTTGTGCTAAAAATTCTGTTTTCCCTGCTCCTGGGCCTGCGATGACACTTGTAGACTCTAGTCGCTTCAATGCAAGCCAAGCATTGTGTTCAAGCTCGTAGATTCCTTGGGGATTCCATTGCTCAGGTTGAATAAACTTCACTTTTCCTCTTAGCCTTGAAGGGCTTTGTGAATAGATTGAACTAAAGCTCGTAATTCTTCAGGTGCATTCTGGGCCAACTGTTCTGGAGAGATAGTTCCTAGTACTCGGATGTGCGTACTTGGCTTACCTCGCCCTAAGAATAAGTATCTGTACCAGCGTAGATTCAGAAGATCATCAACATAGAATTCAGGATTTCCCTCATCACCCATAACGGCATCACCAGATGCACCACGGCTAGAGGGTCCGGAAGAATTCTCATCTGGAGCAACCTTGTATTGCTGAGGAAAAGCTTTCAGCATCGAGTAATCGATGTCTAATGGACTGGAAAAATACACATTGAAGTTTCTCAGCCAGTTAGTCCAGGCGATGATATTAGGTAAATTATCACTTTGTTCGGAATCAAATGCCGCAAGGTTATACTTGTACCCTTGGGGGTTAAGGTATTTCCCAAATATCTTGTTTGGCGCTATCCCAAACACTATTAGCTTGGAGATTACGTTTTTGATCCTTCCCCAACCACCACCAAAGCGTCCCCAGTCTAGATCAAGCAATGTAACAAACGGTATTTTTAATTCTGTCAGCAAACGCCACATGTGATTCACATGGCGGCCCCCTAGCGGAACCATGGCGACAAAAGACTTATCGATTGGTATACCCATCGCTTCTGAGATAGCTGGTATAATTACCTCTTCCGAAGCTCCTTCTCCGAGCACCACCACTTTAGCAAAGTACAATTCGGGATAAGTTCTAACCGCTTGTTGGATATACTTTGCAGCTTCATTCCCATCATCGGGCAAAGTCAGTTGGCGAACGACTGTTGTATTTGATTCTATTGCTAGTCTGAAGTGCCTTACTTGTGTCGGTTGAATTCTTGCAAGAATGCTAGGCGAATGGCTAGATATCACGGCTTGTGCTCTTGTACCATGCGCTAGGCTACTGATCTGACTTATGATTCTAGATAGATAGTATGGAGCAAGATTATTCTCTGGTTCCTCAAGAGCTAAAATAGTCAACGAAGGTAAAGGCAAGTCTGCACCTAAAAAATCTTCACTCTCTGGTTGAGCTAAGATCTCGGTTTCAACGTCGAGAGTTGCTGAAGTCATGGCGATGTGAAACAAAGAACTTTGACCATCGCTTAACTCCTCGATGCTTCGATCTCTGCCACTTTCATCGGGGTGCAACAATACTTCTACCTTACGAACAAATTCTTCAAAACGTAGATCAACTGGACGAAATCTCGGTGTACTATCAGTTCCTGCTGAGTACAGCTCTTGCCATCGCTCAGTAAGCTTTCTGGTCACGGTACTAATCGCATTTTCCCCCTCAAAGGCCTCATTTAGCTCTGTAGCCTTCTCAGTAAAAGAGGTGCGAACCTGCTCTGACCAGTTAATAGCCTTCCAAAGCCGTCCCTTCAAAAATGCTGATACTTGGGAGGCTGCACATCTTGTGGCTGGCACGTAAATCAATTGGATTCGAGAGCGATCCGCGGGACGTACATTGTGAAAATCATCCTTGTCTGGCTCTCCCCATGTTGTAACTGCACAAAATTGACTCGTAATGTAGCCATCTATTGAACCGTCATCTTCCCATTCCGCGTCCAAGCGAAAACGGCACTTTAGTTTACCGTTCTCATCTTCCATGCTCATATGGTGAAAGAAGTCTGGTATCACGGAGTGATCACCGTCTTCATTATCCAATTCGGGGAAAGCGACAATGGCTTCAAGCGTCAGAGTACGCCTACTGGGAGCTTCCTCTTCCGAGGACGGGATATGAAAATCTTGACGACGGAGCACTCGTTGTTCATTAGATATTCCAAACATTCTTTGTAAGGCTTGCATAAGCGCTGTTTTACCAGCACCATTCGCTCCAACCAAGGTTGTAAGATCAGGATCGATAGATATGCACTCACCTTCAGGTCCAAAACTTCTAAAATTCATCAGGTTTATTGCCTCAAGATGCATGGCCGTTTCCCTTCTTATGAGTACCAGCAAATAATGTGGTAGCCTTTAAAGTAAAATTTCAATTAACAGCATTAATATATTTATTCATCATCTCATGCAAGGGGTTGGTATTAAATGGCGAGATATAATATTTGTGAATATAATCATTCTCAGTAGTGATGCTCCATCACTTTTCTAGACACATTGCATTTATTAGGGAAAGTTAATTAAACGAAAAATTGATGATGTAGGATAAGAGCGCACTAACACGTTTGGGGGCATAAACGTGTTAGACCAAACGGCCAGAACGGGTCACCGCGTATTGACAGCCTGTCCCCGGCACCCCCCAAAAGCCCATCGTGTTCCTGACATTATTTTTTGTCCCGGGAAATGAATTACCCATTGACCTGAGGATTTCGTTTATTAGCGTAGTCAGACTTATCCATGATCCGGTCGCTTGTGAGGATCACCTTCGGGCAGCGACACCCACACTCCCGTAGCCTGCAAGGGAGTACACCACGGTGTGGTACATCTGCGCACCTTTGGAAGCAGATATCGTCAGTCTGATGACGATGAAGGTTTCTTAATCTCATTCATCATGGCCAACAGGCCAGTCACCCAACGGGGAACACGTTTCCCATTGGGTCAGGTGTTCTCCGTTGTTTTTATCAGGAGAATACCATGCAACAAAATACTACCCCGGCCACAGTGCACACTGTGTCCCCGGCTGAACGCTCCCCTTTTGCTGAAATTTTTCCGCACACCGGTTCACTGGAACTGATGTTGCTGGAGCACACGTTCATTAAAGCTGCTGCCGTGCTGTGTGACGATGACCGGTGTGACCGATGGCAGTACCGGAAGGTGTCAGACCGCATCGCCTATATCGTGCCGGCACGGTCGGATTCCGCTGTGGTCAACGTGGGTACGACTGACTTTAACGGTGAAGTCTCCGCCGATGCCTTTGGGCTGATGGTAACCCTGAGCGTGTTGGGTTATCTGACGGCGCTGATGAAGCTGGACGGATACGCTGAGCGGTTTTGCGCCCTGCGTGAATATGCGCTGCAACATCCTCAGGCGCAATATATCCGGGCAGCGTTGGGCTTAAAGGGAGAACGTGATGCCAAAGAATGAACTGATTATGCTGGACAGTCTTGCACTGTCAGGCGTGTTCCCCGACAAAACCCCGCTGGAACGGTTATTTCTGGGGTGCCTGCTGGCGAATACCGTATCAACGTTATGCGGCGGTGACCAGCCTGAACAATGGACAAGCCGGCAGGTGTCTGAATCGCTGACTTATCTGGTGCCGACACGGG
>NZ_JBBMXE010000011.1:0-118374 GCF_037996745.1 Xenorhabdus siamensis | reverse complement strand
TATTAATGAGTCCAAAGAACGTTTTCTAATTGTTGATAAAAAAAGGATTGAAGAGTACTTAATGGAATAATAAAGTAAGTCCTCAAGAGAAATTAATTGCAAATTGGTCACCATAACCGGCTAATAATGTATTGATCTCATGTTCCATGGTTTCCTGAGTCCAAGTGATATACCAATCATCATTGAAGATGCTTGATTTCTTATCCGAATCAGATCATGCTTGCAACCATGAAAATTCATCTGACACCAGACCAAAAACACGCCCTCGAACTGATGCATGATACAACGCGTGATGGACGCGTTCGCGACCGCATCAAAGCGGTTCTTTTGGCTTCCGAGGGCTGGACTGCTCAGATGATTGCTCAGGCCTTACGTATTCATGAAAGCACTGTCAGTCGTCATCTGAAAGATTATTTCAGTCAGGAAAAACTCGCCCCTGAAAATGGCGGTTCTGAAAGCCATCTGTCTGCCCGGCAAACCGCTGAACTGGTGGATTATTTGACGGTGAATCTGATGCATACTACCGCACACATTGTGGCCTATGTCCAGGCACGCTGGCAGGTTTCGTTCACCGTGGCCGGGATGACCAAATGGCTTCACCGTCAAGGGTTCAGTTACAAGAAGCCGAAAGGGGTTCCTCATAAATTTGATGCGGATAAACAGCAACAATTTATTGAGGCCTACCACGCCCTGAAAGACGAATTCGGTCAGAATGAGCCGATTCTGTTTATTGATGCTGTGCATCCCTCACAGTCTACAAAATTAAGCTATGGCTGGATAAAATCAGGGGTAAAGCACGTCAAAATGATTGAAACTACAGGCAGCCGTACCCGACTCAACATCATGGGCGCCCTTAATTTACAGTGTATTGAAGAGACTATTATTCGTGAATATCCGAGCATTAACGCGGAAAATGTGGCGTATTTTTTCGGTGCCATTCGAGAAACCTATCCGCTTTCGCAGAAAATTCATCTCATCTTGGATGGGGCGGGTTATCACCGTACCGATTTGGTGAAAGATATCGCCGAGATCCTCAACATTGAGTTGCATTACTTGCCACCTTACAGTCCTAATCTCAATCCCATAGAGCGATTATGGAAATATATGAACGAGCAGGTGCGTAACAATGTCTACTTCGCCACACCGAAAGTGTTTCGCGAGGCAATTCACTCCTTTTTTCGTGTCACACTCCGGGAAAAAGCGGGTGGACTCGCTTGTCGATTGAATGATAATTTCCAGATTTTGAAACCGGCATCTTCAAGTTAGATTGGTATAAAACGTCGCCAATGGTATTTAGCCTCCCTCCAGACGATTTCAATCAGATTCAGTTCTGGACTGTAGGCGGGAAGGTGAAGTAAAAACAGGTTGTGCTCTCGTAACCAGAGACTTTTAATTTTTTCATCGATCCCATGTTGGATAGGGGCATTGTCTAACACGACAAATGTCAGGCGATGATCGCCTTGTTGGGCGACCTGCGCTAAAAAATCAATGACATCATTCCGCGTGACACTACTTGATGTTATCTGATAAAACAGGGTGTTATCAGTGTAATTTAGCGCACCTAGCACTGACCGTCTGACCGGGTTTTGCGGCTCGGCTTCATGGGGCTTACCTCGTGGACTCCATCCGTATTGCACCGGTGGGGAGGCGGAAAAACCGGCTTCATCAAGATAGACCAGCCGATAATGACCTGACCGTGCGCCCGCCTTAATTTTATTCAATAAAGCGGCTTTTTCAGTAAACTCCGCGTCATTGCGTTTTTTTAAAGACAGGCGAGCTCGCTTATAGGTTAACCCCTGTTTTTTCAGGGTATTAGCCAGCGTCTCAAGCGTACATGGCCCCTTAATAATCCGGCTATCCCTGAATCATGCCAGGCGTGAACCCAGTCATAGATAACTCTGAGACTACATCCTATCTCCTCGGCGATCTGGCGGGGTTTGATGCCTCTGGCAAGCATGAGCAAGCCCGTTCCTCGCGTACGGATGTCCCGATGTCTGTGATTCAAAGCCAGTTGTTGTAATGTAGACGTTCAGGTTCAGACAGTGTGATATTCGATTTCATAAGAATAGGTGGTAAGTCATCGGATTACCGATTATAACACCAATGCAGATAGTTTGTCTGGTCAACTTATATTATTTAACTGGTTAGATTGATTATTAAAAATAACATTCCTTTTGAATGAAAGTTTCTATCACTTGCCATGCATTTTTATGATTTGGAATGCTATAACATTTTTCGGCTTAACCTTTTAAAAAGTATGAAATGTCAGATTGGATTATTTTTATACGTTGGTATAATGCGGAAATTGTAAAAACATATTTATAATAAAAAATATTATAAATATCTTGAATGCCTGCAACTTTCTTTTCTATGCTCTTTCATATCTTCTGTTTTATGATAGTAACGACAAACCACATTAACCAGTAATAAAAAGTAAATTTCTAAAAAAAATACAATTATTGGATTCATGAATTTTAATCAAAATATTAATTTACCAGCTGGATATAAATAATTTTATAATATGCTCATTTTTGAGCATTTTTATTTTAAATAGAACTTATAGTCTCTTATAGATAGATGATTTTTTATATTTGAGAGAGAAAAAGTTAAAGAAAGAGGGATACGTGCATGCATGACAGAGAAAAAATGGCTATTGTGGGGATATCTTGCCGTTTCCCTGGGAGTTATAACCAAGAAGCATTTTGGAAATTATATCAAGAGAAAAAATCAGCGATTGTTGAAATACCTGAATCCAGATGGTCTGTTAGTCAATATTACTCGCCACATTTTGAAAAAAATAAATCTGCAAGTCGTTGGGCGGGTTTGGTAGAAAATTTTGACCGTTTTGATGCTCCTTATTTTAATATCACGCCGCGTGAAGCGGAGTTAATGGATCCTCAGCAGCGCATTTCTTTGGAATTAGCGGTTGAATGTTTAGAAGATGCGGGATATGGTGTTTCTGATGTGAAATCTGCGGATATTGGTGTTTTTCTGGGGGTGTGTAACTTTGATTATAAAGAACGGCTGGAAAAATCCATAACGAATATTCAAGGGCATCTTTCAACCGGAACGTATACTACGTTAATTCCCAATAGAATCTCTTTCTATTTGGATCTAAAAGGTCCTAGTGTTCCTATTGATACCGCATGCTCAAGTTCTTTGGTGGCACTTTCTTACGCCGTGCAATCTATTCAGACGGGTGATTGTGAAGCGGCTTTTGTCGGGGGAGTGAGTTACCTATTTAGCCACACTTACTTTGTTGCCTTTTCCCAAGCCGGGATGTTGTCCAGAACCGGAAGTTTAAAAACGTTTGATAAACAAGCGAATGGTTATGTTCGCGGAGAAGGCGCAGGCATGCTCCTGATAAAACCGCTCGAAAAGGCGTTAGCGGATAACGATCGGATCTATGGTGTGATTGATGCAGTGGCCGTTAATCACGGTGGAAGTGTTGCGACGATCACGTCCCCTAATGCCTATGCTCAGGCGAATGTCATAAAAAAAACGCTTCAGAAAGCCAATATTTCTGCCAATTCAATTTCCTACATTGAATCTCATGGTACGGGAACCCCAAAAGGCGATCCGATTGAGGTTAACGGATTAAAACGTGCTTTCCGCGCCCATGCTAAAGAGTGTGGAGAAACATTAGGTACCGCTTATTGTGCATTATCAGGTTCCAAAGCGAATGTTGGACACCTTGAATCGGCTTCGGGCATGGTAGGTTTGATTAAAGGCCTGCTTTCTATTCAGAAAAAACGCCTATTACCGATGCCGAATTTCACTGAATTAAATCCAAAAATTGATTTGGAGGATAGTCCCTTCCGTATCCTGACGGAAGAGTGTGACTGGCAGCCAGCAGAAGGAAAAACGCGGCGCTTTGGTGTCAGTAGTTTTGGATTTGGTGGTGTCAACGCTCATGCAATTGTTTCTGAATATCAGAATCAGAAAGTCTTTAAGCCGGAACCGACGACACCTGTGTTTGCATTTTCAGCATCCTCAGATAAGTCATTAAGAGCCTATGCGTTGTTGATTTCGACGTTTCTTCAAAACACACCGACCGCCTCAGTGAGTGATTGTGCTTACACCTTAGCCAGAAGAACGAATCTGCCACACCGTGTCGCTTTTATCTATCACACCCGGCAAGAGTTATTGGGGAAAATGATCGCTTTTGCCAATGGATTAGCGGCTGAAACACTCCCTGCCAACGAATATCCGGAATATGAAAACGTGGCTGCCTGGCTGAACAGAGAACGGGATAGTCTAAAAGATTTATTTTCAACAGGTAATGACCATATTACTTACGTTCCGCCTTATCCTTTTCAGCACAATGCCTATTTTCCTGATGAGCTTAAAACGACACAAAATGAAATAGTTGAAAATAAAATCATCAGAGATGAAAAACAGAATAACGCCACTGACCTGTACCAGATTGAACCGTTATTTTCCTCCATTGCCTCTTCTGATGATGAGCTAAATCATGAGAAAAACAGGGCACCTGTTATTTTCTCTATGCTGGATGAAAAGCAATCTTCCGTATTGAAAAAACAGGTTTCACCTGAGCGATATTTTGAACTGCCCCAATTACCCAATGATGCGTCAGGGAGTGATTGGATTAACTGGTATTTACATTTTCTGGGGCAACTTATCAGAGCCATTGAATTAACAAGACCTGGCTCATGGATATTATTATCTGATCGAGAAAACATCTGGGCAAATACACTCTATGCGCACGCCCTATCATTGGAAAAAGAGTTCGGTTTACCTTGTGGCTGGTATCAACTCCACAATGTCACTGTTTCACAACATATAAAACAATGTTTAACGCTGTTGCAAATGCCGGTATCGAGTTCTTTCTGCCGACGTTTGAATCATGATGAAAAGGGATCACCGACTCTTCGATTAGAAGCTTTACACTATCACGTAAGTGCATTTCCGTCAGAGTCAGCACAACAATCACTACAACATTGTGAAGCGCTATTGGATTTTAAACCGACAGTATTAATCAGCGGAGGTGCCGGCGGTCTCGGGCAAGTATTTGCCAAATATTTAGCCAATACGTTTGATGCAAATGTTGTGATCATGGGTCGTCGAAAGCGTAGTGAACTGCCTGCGGATTATAAAACATCAGAAAAAGGCACGATTGAATATATTCAGGCGGATTGTTGTGATCGTCAGGCACTCACCGCGGCCGTTGAACACATTGTCACTCAATATAAAAACATCGATCTCATCATACACAGTGCAGGAAATATTGATGATCGCAGTATGTTTTTAAAGACAGAACAGCATGTCAGGAACATTGTTGAAAGTAAGGTCATTGGGTGTGAATTGTTGGATGAACTCACCGCTTCACTGCCCGTTAAACAATTTATTGTGTTTTCCTCAATAACGGCGCTGTTCGGGAACCCCGGGCAAACGGATTATGCCGCCGCGAATCATTATCTCACCGCGTTTGCGCATAACCGAAATAAGCAACAATCGGCAGGGCTGCGAGCCGGGAGAACGACGGTGATTTACTGGCCTTACTGGCTGGATGGCGGCATGAGAATCAATCAATCAGCCGTGTCTATGTTACAGGATACAACGGGTACTGATCCTTTGTTAATCGATGATGGCATCCGGATTTTTAATCACGCGCTGATGCATCAGCCCGCAGAACTCTGTGTTGTGGCGGGTGCGGGTAAGAAAATCGATGCAGTGCTTAATCGCCGGCCTGTACGTCAGTTAATATTGAAAGACAAGCAAGAGCGGATTTCCGCCATTTTGTCGGTGATTACGGAGATAACCGGGTTACAGCCAGAAAATAGGGATTTCAAAACGCGCTTTTCTGATATGGGCATTGACTCTATTGCGATGCAGGGGATCTCACGGGAACTCAGTCAGGTAACGGGTTTGACGATAAACAGCGTCGTTTTGGCGCAATATTCTAGCATACATGCTTTGGCAGCGTATCTGAGCCAATACGCTGAAAAACCGCATAATGACGACGATCTTCTACAGAAGAAGCCTGAACATCATACCTCTTCACAAATAGACGTTGATGAAAAGGATGTGGGCGTCATTGGCATTGACTTACGTCTGTGTGGCACTGAGCAGTGGCGTGATTCCTGGCCATTGTTCAGCCAGAAAATCCTGGCGCCTGACATTTATCCTGAATCACGCTGGCAGATGTTACCGGATGAATTAACCCGAAACATCGAAAGAGAAAAGATACAGGGATATTTCATGAAGGACAGTCTGGCCTTCGACTATAAATTTTTTGGCCTGTCTCGCCGGGAAGCCATGTTGATGGATCCCCAACATAGAGCACTGATAGAAAGTGTCTGGTCTGCCATCACTGATGCGGGTTATTCACCTGAACAATTTAACCAACGAAAGACGGTTGTTTTTGTTTGTATTGATGCGAATGATTACGCATTAATTGCTGAATTTGATTCATCAATCGATGAGTTCTCAGTGGGTGCATCAACACCTTATTTGTCTGCCAATCGATTATCCCATTTGTTTGATTTCAAAGGGCCCAGTGAAACCCTGAATGTTGCTTGCGCGAGTGTTTATTCCGCTGTCGAAAAAGCGAAAGCATTAATCAGTTCAGGTGTTGTGGATCAAGCGGTTGTCGCCGCTGCGCAAATCAACTTATTACCTTCTCGTTTTACCGCATTGCAAAAAAGAAACCTGCTGAGTGTGGACGGTATGGTTAAGCCTTTTGATAAAGATGCGCACGGGTTTGTTCGTAGCGAAGGAGTAGGCTGTATCCTGCTAAAAAATCTGAAATTAGCGGTGGCGGATGGCGACGAAGTCTTAGTCAAGGTAAAAAGTGCAGCAAGCTGGCACGGAGGGCAGGGGGATTCCTTCACTGCACCAAACGCCTCTACCCATATGAATGTCATGGAAAGCGCGTTTAAAGCGGCACAGGCGGATATCGAAAAACTGCAATATGTTGAAGCGCATGGTATTGCATCTCATGTCGGTGATCTCAGTGAAGCCGATGCCATTGCCGCGTTTTTATCACAGTCAGCGCGCGCATCCTGTGTGGTTAGTTCAATGAAGTCGAACGTGGGGCATCTTGAGGTGTGTTCCGGTATTGCAGGATTTGTACGGACAATACTGGCGATGAAACACCAACAGATACCGGGTATTTCTGAATTACATGCGCTGAATGAAGATATTGATAGCAACCGGCTACACATCAAAAATACCAGTCAGCCCTTTAATCAGCCTGAAGGATTAGTGGGTTTACTCTCCTATGGATTAGGCGGCGTTTCAGCATTTGTCCTTTTAGAACCTGTTACCGATCACGCTGAAAACCGACTTATTGAAGATAACGAACACTGGTTCTGTCTGTCGGCCAATAATATTGAGTCATTAAAACGGTATGTGAATTCAGTCATAGAACAGATCCACCAATATCGCCATATCACACCACTCCCTCAGCTAATATCGACATTACGGTTTTATCGTAAACATTTAGATGTGCGATTGGTGGTGAAAGTCAGCAGTTATGAAGAACTGCTTGATAAATTGGCGGCATTTTTGGCAGGGCAGAATGTGGATGAATTACAGACCTCTATGAACGGTCAGGATGATGAAATGCTGGCAGCATTGCCAGAAGCATTACATCAATGGTTAAAGAAAAAAAGCGGTGATGAAGCGATCATCCCCCCCATGAATAAACGGAGTTTCTGGCCGAAATATCCGTTCGATCACTCATCACCGCTTTATATTGTGCCAACGAGGGAAAATGCTGGACTGAATGAAAAATAAAATAATTCAGAAGGGCATATTATTAGCAATAAATAACTGTGGAGAACGTAAGTTATGGATAAAGTCGAAGACTCAGTCATAAATATACTCAAAGAGATGATGGCAAAAGCCGTGATGTTCGGTTTGTCATGCTCTGAAAATAAAATGCAGGTCAGCATTCTGGATGATCAGAATGTCGATATCGTATCGAAATTAATGTCGTTATATGAATCGACAAATCACTTTCTGACCGTCGCGGGAATAGAGAAATCAGCCGATGAAATACTCCCGTTGTATAAAGAAGTTATATCTCAACTTCCGGAAGCGAGACTTTGATATGGCCAATTTAGAAGAAATATTGTTAGAAGAAATTAAAGGTTTTCTCAGCAGGGAAGTGATGACGGCGATGTATATGACAGCCGATGAGTTAGATCAGGATGCTTTATTTTCAAGCTATGGTTTGGAGTCAATCACGTTGGCAAAAATAGTGGTGAACATTAATAAGCAATTTCTGACTCAACTCTCTGTACAGGATATCTTACCGTATCAGAGCGTTAATAAGGCAGCTAACTTTATTCACTCCATACTTGAGGAGAAAGTATCATGACAACATTATATTCAAATTATGATTATGTGGATCTGCCTGAAAAAGAACGTCTGGAATATGAGCGCATCTTTTTCTTAAGAAACTTTTTCTTAAAGCCGGATTTGTTTCAGAACGAATTAAAACAAGCTGAACAAAATATGGCATTTGCATTACCGGCTTTAGAATCCGGCTATTCAGAAATAGAAACCTATGAACCGGGGGAGCTAACCTGGCAGAAATTGGCTCAGATCTATGCGGAAGATATTCGTCCTATTGTCATTAAAGGATTTGCCTCCTCTTTCCCTTGCGGGCAGCTATGGACGCCAGAATATTTCCGGGATAATTTCGGCGATTTTCAACTGTGGTATTCGACAACAGAAAAACTGTTTGAAGAAGATGGAACCTCGCTACGTGATTATATCAATGGCGTATTAAAGGGGGATATCAGCCGGGCTTATCTTGAAAACTTAAGTGATATCTTTAATAAATATCCGATCCTGCATCAACAAATTGGGATTGACCGTATTGATAACTTCTTAGGTGATTTTGCCTCATATCACAAAATTGCCCAGCTTTTCATCGGCGGTTCGGGTACTGGTGCGGTTTACCATTGTGCTAATGAGCTGAATTGCTTCCTGAATATTTATGGCCGTAAAGAATGGATATTTGTTCACCCTAAATATTCTGCGGCTATGTATAGCTCCATATTTAATAAAGGGATCTTTGTGGGTTCATTTGTCAAACATAATGCACCGGTAAGATATTTAGAAGAACATCAGCCTCTTTATAACCGTATTCCTAAACTGAGAATTACATTAGAACCGGGGGATATGTTAATTAATCCGCCGTGGTGGTGGCATGCAATTAATAATCAACCGCCTGTATCCATTGCCATTGCTTCCCGCTGGAAGATTAAAATGCCTTACCAACATCAGAATCCGCTCTATGAATTTGTTCAATCTCAAAGAATGGAAAGACTAACGTTGGAAGGGAAGCAAATGTCTGATAATGATGTTGTTGTCCCTGACAGTGAATTACGTAAAAAATATGTCTCTTATAAAGAGATGGGATGGGTTGGGAATTGATTGCTAAAAGTGACCTGTCTTTTGGATAAAAGTCATAAACCGTAATATCATAAGGTTTATTCTTAATCCAAAGACCGTGTTGTGTGAGATAGCCACAATGCACAAATTAACAAACAAGGTAGCAATCTTATGAAAGAATTTCAGAGTCAAGACGTTCACTCAGTATTTGATCATTATCCTGAGCGATATCAAAAATTATTATTGACGATAAGAGAATTAATATTTGACGTCGCAGCAAAAACGGAAGGCGTTGGTTCAATTACTGAGACTCTGAAATGGGGGCAACCCAGCTATCTGACTCTCGAAACAGGATCGGGAACCACCGTCCGGTTAGATCGTTTCGGTCATTCGCATGTGGCTATCTTTTTTCACTGCCAGACTACACTGGTTGATACATTCAGAACCCTTTTTCCCGAACTGACTTATTCAAAGAATCGGGCCATTGTTTTAGACCCGGAAAACGATTTACCAACAAATGAGCTGAGTATATGTATTGAAATGTCACTCACTTATAAGTTGAGGAAAAAAAGATAACAACTGCATTTAGAAAACAGGATGTAAACAATGAAAACATGTACTGTCGCAATGTTTCCCGGACAGGGGGCCCAGTTTCAAGGCATGGGACGCAACCTGTTTGATAAATATGAATATCACATGAGGCTCGCACAACAGGTATTGGGGTATTCACTCGTTCAGGTATGTGAAGGTGAACCCCTGGTGCTTAACAGAACTGAATTCACTCAGCCAGCTCTGTTTGTCATTAATATTCTCCATTACTTAGACAGCCTGGAAAAACACGGGACAGGCGCTGAAATCTTTGTGGGCCATAGTCTGGGTGAATATTGTGCTTTGTTTGCCGCGGGTGCGTTTAGTTTTGAAACGGCGTTATCGATTGTTCAGGAACGAGGCCGATGTATGGCTCTTTGCTCTGAGGGAGCGATGGCTGCTGTTATTGGCCTTAAATTGGAGCAGGTAGAATCTTTATTAGCGGATTCTGAATTGCATGATTTAACCATAGCCAATTTTAATTCACCCACCCAATTTATTATTTCAGGTGATCAATCTGAATTATCTCAATTTCAGGAAAATGTATTAAAGGCGAAAGGTATTTTTCATCCTTTGCAGGTGAATGGTGCATTTCATTCGAAAAGAATGACAAGTATTGCTGAGAAATTTAAAAACTTTCTTGAACGAGCTGAGATTTATTCACTGAAAGCCCCGGTATTATCAAATGTGACAGCGGATTATTATCCATTGAATAATCGGGAGAAATTCATCGATTTATTAGTTAAACAATTATCGTACCCTGTGCTCTGGCAACAATGTATGGAAAAAATCTATTCCGATAAACCTATTATTGGTTTTGAATATGGGCCAAAGCCGGTAGTGGGGCCATTAGCCAAAAAAACATTAGGTGAGCATATTACATTGATGAATTAATTCATTTTTTAAATTAAATAAATTTAATTTTATCTGTGATAACAAATTAATTCGTTATCACGGTGACCACTACTCTTAAAACGCTTATTTGCACAGAGGTTTATATTTTTACTTTGTGCGAATGGGCTGGATTTATTCGTTTAAAAGACATTTCGTTTAAAAGAAAAGATTTTTTATTGTTTGCCAGAATACAAAGAGGAGTGTTATTGATGGAATATTCTATCATCGGCGTAGCTGCACAATTCAGTGGAGGTTTGTCATTGTCTCATTATTGGCAGACGTTGGTTGAAGGCGGCTCTTTGATGGGTGTTATAAACGAAGAACGCTATCAACTTAATAATCGCCAAACGCCGGTTAAATGGGGGCTTAGGGAAAAGATACGCGGTATGTTTCTTGAAGATATTGATAGCTTCGACAGACATATTTTTCCTCTATCGGGTTCTGCCATTATGTTTGCAGACCCACGGCAGAGATTGTTTCTACAAACCTGCTGGCAACTTCTTGAAGATGCCGGGTTAGCCGCATCAACGCTGGCAGGCAAGAAAGTGGGGGTATTTGTTGCTCAAGATGGCTGGTATTTAAATTCTTATGTTGACAGAATTCCAGATGAACATAAGGAAAGTCAGGAGTTTATTGTGCCGGGGAACGATCCCTGTTTTCTGGCAAACCGGGTCTCTTTCTTTTTTAACTTCAATGGCCCATCCATTGTGGTTGATACAACCTGTTCAAGCGCTTTTGTCGCTTTGGATATGGCATGTCAGGCACTGGAAGATGGCGATTGTGACTACGCTATTGTCGGGGGCGTTTCGCTGTTTTTAACTCCCTGGAAAGCGGGAGAAACCACGGCGACGCCGTTTGAAACCAGCGGAGAGGATATCCACAGTTTTTCTGAAAAGGCTTCAGGATACCGAACCTCAGAAGGGTGTGCGGCTTTACTGTTGCAAAGAAACAGCGATGAAGTCAACCAACGCCACCATGTTTATGGTATAGTGCAGGCCAGCGGCCATAATTCGGGCGGTAAAACCAATTCCTTTGCCCAACCCAATAAAGAACAACAAATCAACCTGTTCCAGACCGTATTAAAACGAGCGAACCTTTTACCTGAGCAAATTCACTATGTCGAAGCGCACGGTGTTGCGTCTCAAATGGGAGATGCGATTGAAGCGAATGCTTTAGTGGATGTTTTCGCCCGCTCACAGAATGCTGCACCCTGCTATGTGAGTACGGTCAAACCCAATATTGGCCATAACCATGCCAGCTCCGGGTTTTACGCCATCATCAAGGGGCTTATGGCATTCAGGTATAACCAGATCCCCCTGATTCGCGGGCTGGATAAAGCGGAATTAAATGCCGATGTTCCAGCCGATACTCAGGGAATTCGGTTCCTGACAGAGACAGTTGACTGGCCGCAATCTCAGGAAGGAACACCCCGGCATATATTTTTCAGCAGTTATGGGTTCAGTAACGTCAATGCGGCCATCGTCCTGCGGGAACCCGATAACCCGCCTGCCGCCAAAATAAGCCCTTTGACAGAAACAGTAACAGAAAAGCCGGTATTGGTTTGTCTGTCTGCAAAAAGTGATGCGCAGCTTTACCAACAGGCAGCCAACCTATGTAAAACGGTCAGTAAGCCGGATTTTACCGAGAACTTCAATCTGCATGAACTTGCCTGGACACTCAGCACAGGACGAGAAGCGTTTACGCATCGTTGGGCCACGCTGGTTTCGTCAATAGAACAACTCCGGTGTGTATTAGACGCGTTTATTGCATCTCCAGAAAAACAATACCCAGAAAAACAATATCCAACAATTTATCTGGGACAAAATGCACGGGCAGAGGCATTAACGGCTCAACACGCTGAATTTGACGTAGCAGCAAATAATGGGTTTCCGACCGAGTCATTAGAAACCGTCGCGAAATGTTGGGTTGCCGGTGTTGATATTGACTGGACGCGGTATTGGGGCGGTGCGGAATGGCGGCGTATTCCTTTACCTACCTATCCGCTTGCCAAAGCGCGTTATTGGGTGCCTGAAGGTGAAGTCAGCAGGCTATCGCCACAGGAAATATCGTCTCAGAAAGGGGCCAGCCAATTTATCCATCCGTTTGTCCACCAAAATACCTCTGATTTTGCGGAACAACGTTTTAGCACCACATTTTCCGGTGAGGAATTTTGCCTGAAGGGGCATGTGATTCACGGTATTCGCGTGCTGCCGGGAGTCGGGCATTTAGAGCTGGCCCGCGTGGCTGCACATCACTCTTTCGGCTCAACACCAAATTCCTCGTTAGCAGAGCAGGAAAAAACCGGGCTGACGCTGAAAAATGTCGTTTGGGCGCAGATTATCGGTGTCATTGATGAACCTCAGCGGGTACATATTCGTTTTATCAATCATGGCAATGGCGAAGCAGGCTATCAGTTATACAGCCGTGCAGAAGAAGAGACGATCCATAACACCGGCGTCGCGACACGAAAAGCACTTACACCGGCCCCAGTCTATGATATCGACAGCCTGAAATCCCGGTATCTGCAAAACGCCTATTCTCCTAAACAATACTATGACATGTATTACGCGCTGGGCTTGTACATGGCTCCAGACTATCAGGGTATTGAGGAGCTTTATGTGGGAATGGACCACGTCCTGGCAAAACTGTCGCTGCCTGAATCTCTGGCGCCAACCAGAGAGCAGTTTGTTTTGCATCCTTGTTTAATGGATGGTGCTCTTCTTTCATCCGTCGGGCTTTTAATGCGTTTTGGTGATCTCAATCGACCCATTCCACCCAAATGTTTAATCCCTTTTGCACTTGATGAAATCGAATTTCATGATGAAGAGTCCCAATTACACTGGGCGTGGATCAGTTATAGTGCGGACAGCAGCGCCTCGGATCCTTTCCCGAAAGTTGATGTCGATTGTTGTGATATTAACGGCAAGGTGTGTATCCGGTTTAAAGGTTTCAGTTGTCGGGGATTGGGTGCGCAGTCTGCACCACCGGCAGAGGCTGAACCTTATTTATTACAGCCCCAATGGAAAAGCCAGACGTTGCCTTCTAATACTGCGTTACGTGCTTTCATCAAACGCATCGTGTTCCTGTGTGAATTAGAGAATCTTCAATCTGAGCCGGTTATGTCAAATACCGACACCTGTGAATATATTGTATTGCCAAAACTTATTTGTGATCCAAAACCCTGCCATGACGAAGCACAGTTAAAAAGACAACAAAATGTCATCACACTCTGTAAAAAAATTGATGAGATTATTCATCATTCCCCTGCAGAACCCGTGCTTATTCAGTTGGTCTTGCCGGAAGCCCTTCCTGAATATGCCATTGTGACCGCGCTATTAAAAACAGCCTATCAGGACAATGCCAATCTGCTTAGCCAGACGATTTATTGTGATGGTGATGATAAAGAGAGACTGGCTGAGAAACTGTCAGCGGAAACTTCACAGATAAAATATGACACCGTCCTGTGGCAATCGGAGGAACGCTGGGTCCCGCATTGGACTCACTGGGCACCTGAAAACGGTTCTCCTGAAAAGTTAACACCGCCGTGGAAAGAAAAGTCGGTTTACTTAATTGTTGATGAAGACGGCAGTATGGGGCGCGTGATTGCCAGAGATATTACAACGCATACCGATTCAGCCATTGCTCTTGTTTTAAGTGAAACAGGTTTGAGTGAAGCTGAAAAGAACCAATACCAAATCACAATAGCCTCAAAGACGACCACGATTAATGACGGCGTTATTTGTCTTGAGGCAGCCACATTAGCGGCGCTTGTTAGCCGAATTGAGCAAAATTTTGGTGCACTGCGGGGCGTATTTTTCTGTTTGGGTCAACGTTCTCAGCATGCAGAGAACCAAACCTTAAGTTCAATACTTGAACGTTATCAGGGACTGTCGCTGCTGGAAAACGCGACTCAGGATGCATTGCTTGATTTCTTCACGGTACTGACTTACCGGGATGGCGTATTAGGCTGTGCTGAACATCCTCTGTTTTCTGCCTATTGTGCCGCAGTCAATCACTTTGTTCGTCACCGCCAACAGAATCCTGAATCAGCACAGTCTCAAAAACAAACACTGTCATTGATCCTGCCTCAATCTGACGGAGCAAATGAGGAGGAATTTATTCGCCATATGACGCTTCAGTCTTTGTATCAGGCACTGCATGAGAAATTCAGTGGTGAATTGATGCTGATGGAAGGGGGCGTGATAGAGCGTTTCAGAGCGGAAATGTTGGGCATTCGTCCCTATTATGAACCCAACTTCCCGTCGAATGCAGAAAATAACGCCAATTCATTCGTCACTCAGGCCAGTCAGTCTCAGGCATCATCGGATCTCAAATCTACCGCGGTGGATTTGATTAAGCGAGTTGTGAGCAAGGCGGTAAGCCTTCCCTTAGCCGAAATTGATGAAGACACTGGTATGGAGAAATATGGAATAGATTCCATTTTATCCATCGAGATGACGGAAGCACTGGAACAGAATTTCGGTGTCCTTCCAAAGACCCTGTTTTTTGAATATCTCACCATTTGGGAACTGGCGGCTTATTTTGTTAAGCATCATCACCCTGTTTTACTGGAGCGGTCGCAAAACATTCCACAAAACATGCAGCCAACATCAACGGCAGCGGGCTCCCGCCTGCCAGTGCAGCCGGTTACCAGCAGAACAGAAGACCTTGCTGTTTCTCAGACAGGCAAGGTGACGGATACCACAACCGAGTCAGATGACATTGCCATTGTTGGTTTGGCCGGACGTTTTCCTCAGGCAAGAAACATGCGTGATTTCTGGCAGCTCCTGAGAGAAGGGCAAGATTGCACTACCGAGATCCCTTCTGAACGCTGGGATCATTCACGCTATTTCGACATGGATAAAACCAAACGAGGCAAAACCTATGGTAAATGGGGCGGTTTTATTGAGGGTGTTGATGAATTTGATCCGCTGTTTTTTAACCTGTCTCCCCGCGATGCTCGTGTAATGAGTCCGCAGGAACGGCTATTTTTACAATGCGCCTATGACACCATTGAGGATGCGGGATACAGCCACAGAACATTAGGTTCCCGTGACTGGACACGGCTACCCAAAAAGATGGGCGTATATGTGGGGGTCATGTATGGAGAATACGAGTTTTATAGCATAGAGGAATTGGCAAAAGGGAATGTGCTTGAGCAGTCTATCGTGACAGGCAGTTTTGGCTCAATAGCCAATCGGGTATCGCATTTCTTTAATATCAATGGTCCCAGTCTTGCGGTCGATACCATGTGTTCTTCCTCACTGACGTCAATTTATCTTGCCTGTCAGGCACTCAGACAGGGTGATATTGAGATGGCTTTGGCGGGAGGCGTCAATGTTTCTATTCATCCTAATAAATATTTAATTCTGGGACAGTCTAAGTTTTTGTCTGATGAGGGACGATGCCAGAGTTTTGGCGAGGGAGGAACCGGGTATGTTCCGTCAGAAGGCGTGGGTGCGGTTTTATTGAAACCGTTGACGAAGGCGATTGAAGATGGTGACCACATTTATGGCGTTATCAAAGGTATCGCCGTTAATCACGGGGGTAAAACCAACGGTTACACTGTCCCTAATCCTATCGCACAAGCCGACGTGATTTCTCAGGCCATCCAGTCTTCCGGGGTGCATCCGCGTGCCATTAGCTATATTGAAGCGCATGGAACCGGGACTTCACTGGGGGATCCTATTGAAATAGCTGGTCTCAATCGGGCATTTCAGCCATTTTTACAAAGGAACGATAGACAAGATAATGACCCACAGGAGAACGCATTCTGTGCCATCGGCTCCGTAAAATCCAATATGGGTCACTGTGAAAGTGCGGCGGGTATTGCGGGCGTCGCCAAAGTGCTCATGCAAATCAAGCACCGTCAATTAGTACCTTCTTTACACAGCCGTGAATTAAATCCCAATATCGATTTTGACGCCTCGCCATTTTATGTGCAGCGTGAACTTGCAGATTGGAAAAGGCCGCTGTTGGGTGAGATAGCCCAAGAGCACCCCAGAACGGCAGGAATTTCATCATTCGGTGCCGGAGGAACCAATGCTCACTTGGTTGTGCAGGAATACATTCCGGCTAACGACTTAAATTCCATCAAGAATACCGACTGGCCAAAATGGGCGGTTATCCCTCTATCGGCAAAAAATCACGAACAGCATCGTGAATTGGCGCAAACCTTATCACAGTACCTTAGAGAGCAGGCGAAATGGTGCTCAGAAACATCCAAAGCAGAATATCTGCATAGCCTTGCCTATACCTTGCAGACAGGGCGGGAAGAAATGGAAGAGAGAGTCACCTTTATGGTCGATTCCCTTTCTGCCCTGATTGATAGCTTAAAAGCATTTTCCCTGTCCTGTTTACCCTCAACACCTTTCTGGATGGGACGAGTAGAAAAATCTAAATCCACAAAACAGTTAATGACGCCCGTTTATGCCGGGAAAGATCAGCATGAAGCGGAATATGAGCAATTAAAACAGATCGCCAGCGCCTGGACTCAGGGGCATCACATTGATTGGCAGGGGTATTACCAATCCCTTCCTGTACGGACAAATCGCTTAAGTTTACCGACTTATCCTTTTGCCCGGGAAAGATACTGGATACCGGAATCGGAAACTGAGGCAGCGGTTTTTCCTGCCTCAGTGGTAGAAACTAGTTCAACGGAAGAAATGACCTCAACGGTGTTTTATACATCGGGTTGGGAACGATGCGATATCCGTCAGAATACGGCGTATGCAATGAAGCCCAAGCGCACCGACTTATTTGTGATTGGGAACGTCAATGAAACCTCACTGACAGAGCTGACTTCGTTAGCGGGTGTGGAAAATATCTATTATCTTCGCGCAGAGCCTGATCTGCATCCCAATAGGCAATATTCAGTCTCTTTATCTGACCTTGTTTTACGATTAGTGGATTATTGTCAGCAGCGCATTCGCGCTGGTCAGGTATTACCGGAATGCATCGAGGTTTTCGCCCCGTGGGAAGATAACGGATTGCCTTATCGCGCTTTATTGGGGGCACTCAGAACCCTCAGCATGGAGTTTCCTGCGGTACAGACGAAACTTATTTTGGATGCCGCACTGGACAATGCAGACGGTGAAACCTTCTGCCGACATGTGGAAAAAGAACTTCTTTCTTCAGATCAATTTTCGTCAAATCAACTTTCTTCAGCGGTGTGCTATCAGGAAACAGGGCAGCGCTTTGTCTGGCGTCAAAAAGCGGTAGAACCGACCGCCTTAATGCATCTCCCGTCTTTGTTTAATCATGCATGCCGGACGATTTGGATTACGGGTGGTCTGGGTGGATTGGGATACCAGATTGCGCAATATATCGGTACAAAAACGGGCGCACAGCTGGTGTTATCGGGGCGTTTCGTCCTCGATGCCGATAAAGCAGCGCAACTGAATGCGCTAAGAAAACGCGGAATAAAAGCCGAATATGTGCCATGCGATGTGAATAACCGCGCAGCACTGGAAAAAACCATCCTGCTTATTCGCCAACGTTTTGGTGCTCTGCATGGTGTTATTCATTGTGCCGGTGTTATCCATGATGCTCTGATTATCAATAAAACAGAGGAAGAGATTGACCGAGTAATCGCCACTAAGGTATCGGCGGCCTGTCTGCTGGATGAAGTGACCCAACACGAACCGCTGGCATTTTTTGTCATGTTCTCTTCACTCGCCTCTCTGGGAAATATCGGCCAGATAGACTATGCAGCGGCAAACGCCTTTCTGGATACGTTTGCTGAGTATCGTGAAGATTTAGTTCAGCGGAAAAAAAGAAGCGGGAAAAGTCTGTCAATTAACTGGCCTCTTTGGCAGGAAGGCGGCATGAACGTGACGCCGCGAGTAGAAAAACACATGTTTGATACCTTTGGTATCGTCCCTCTGGATACACAAACCGCGCTGGAAACACTGGAAATCGCGCTTCGTTCACCGTTCTCTCAGTTTGGTGTGATGAAGGGCGATGCTCAAAAGATTGGCAATTACCTGAGATTCTCTGATGGTTCTTCTCCTGTTACACCGCTGTCCGCATCAGATAACGAAGATTTGGATATCGGGTTTGGTGATGAGGGTATGGATTCTGCCAGCCCGAATGCATCAGATAAAAGTGAGTCAGATAACTCGGCAGATACTATTGCGGATATTGTTGCCGATATTACTGCCGGCAAATTATCCGAACTATTGGGTATGCGTAGCGAGGCCATCGATATTCACCGGCAGTTTGGTGATTATGGCATGGACTCTGTCGGGCTACTTGAGCTGGCTGAATATATTAATTCCCGCTTTGAGGTCACGCTGTCACAGGCGAGCTTTTTAGAGTTCAACACATTAAACCGTGTGGCAGAACACTTGATACAGCTGTTGCCAGAACCGACCCTTTCAGCCACGTCTGACATTTTGCCCTCTGACACGTCATCTTCCGACATGCCACTGTTAGCAGCAATGCCTCCAGCCCTTGTCACCGTGCCCTCTTTTGCCATTGTGGGTTATGACTGTACGTTTCCGGGGGCTAAAAATGCGGAAGCGTATTGGCAGAACATTGTCCAAAAAGCCATTTCTATTCAAGGGATCACGCAGGAAGAGTGGCAACAACGCCACATTCTCACCCCTTCCGATAAGGAAGAAGCGGTAAAACGCATGCAGTCATCCGGTTTTTTACAGGATATCGATCAATTTGATGCTGAATTCTGGGGAATTGATGCAGAAACGGCAAAACAGATAGATCCGCAGCAACGTCTGCTTATGCAGTGTATCTGGCGATGTGTTGAACACGCGGGTTATGACCTAGAAGACCTCACACAGCGTAAAGTCGGGTTATTTGTTGCTGTTGATTCCACTGACTACAAGTCACTGATTAAAGACCATTCTCTGATCAACAACACCGGAAAAAGTGGTGGATTACAGGCGGGTCTCAGTCTGGGCATGATGGTGAATCAGATCTCCTATTTCTTCAATTTTACCGGCCCGAGTGAAGTGGTGGATAACGCCTGTGCCAGTGTGTTTGTCGCGCTGCAAAAAGCCCGACAGGCGATTCTACAGGGTGATTGCGACGTGGCAATTGTCGCGGGAGTTAAAGTCATCCTTGATTTTATGGAGTTTTATATCCGGGATCAGGGCGGCATTCTCAGCCAGTCAGGAAAAATGGCGCCTTTTGACTACACGGCAGATGGCTATATCCGGGGGGAAGGCGTAGGCGCCGTCATGATTAAGCCTCTGGAACAAGCGCGTCTGGCACATGATCCTGTCCGCGCCATCATCCGGGGTGTCGGGGTTTCTCATAATGGCCGGAGTGCCTTCTCGTCGATGGCACCGAGTGTTGAGAAACAGGAAGAAAATATCAGAAAGGCCTACCAATCCGTGGGGCTCGATCCTTGTTCCGTTGACTACATTGAAGCTCACGGCTCTGCAACTCAATTTAATGATGTCAGTGAAGTTGCGGCTTTTAAAAAGGTTTTTTCAGAAAATCAGGCCGTTTCACATCGTTGTACCGTCAGCGCAGTGAAAGGCAACATCGGTCATCTGGAAGCCGCTTCTGGCATGGCCTCCCTGATTAAAGTGATTTTGGCCATGAAGCATGGGGTCATTCCACCGATTGCTTCTTTCTCTCAATTACACCCTTCGATTTTTATTGAGAACACACCCTTGTTCTTTCCGTGTGAGCCGGTTCTGTGGCAGCAAGCCAGTTCAGACAAAACACAGCCAAGACGAGCCGGATTGAACTCGATTGGGATCACGGGGGTCAATGCGCATGTCATTTTGGAAGCTCCTGAACAACCCGCGGTGCCGGTGCTTTCCCAAAGGAAAGAACACGTTCTCATTCCTATCTCGGCAAAATCCGAGAAAACCTTAAAGGCGTATCTGAATCAGTGGCTGGATTATGTGCGTCAGGAAAAATCAGCCCGCCATGATAACGCCATGACATTAAGGAATCTGGCTTACAGCGCCCAAACCGGTCGTGGGGATATGCCATTCCGCACGGCAATCATTGTCAATGATTTAGAAAAACTCATCGCGACGTTGGAATGGATTATCGCAGGAGAAAACGGAACACCACCAGCGGGTGCGGTTGCGACGGGCATCGTTGCTCCAAAAAGCCGCTCTGACAAAAAACAGGTTTCATTTTCCACCACATTACCCGTGTTGAAACAACTGGCGGACGATTGGGTCGCAGGTGCCTGTATAGACTGGCGGTTTTTTGCTCAGGGTCACGGGGTCTACGTTGATATTCCCGGTTACCCGTTTGATGAACAGCGATATTGGTTCCTTTGATGAACCCATTTTTAGCATCATTTTTTAGAACCATAAACACGCAAATTGACGCCGTTATCCAAGATAACGGCACAACGTACGGAATTGAAAAAGGAAGTAAAGAGATGAATGAAGTCAATGAAAAAAATAAGTTATTGGAATCACTGAAAACCATAGCGAAAGAAATATTGCAGCAGAACGGTGATATCAGCACTGAGGCACATATTCAGGATCTGGGATTTGATTCCAAATCGCTGGTTATCTTTACGGATAAGATTTCCGGTGTTCTGGATGAAGAAATACATCCCGGTGTGTTATTTGAGTTCACCACGCTGGATAAATTTGCTGATTATCTCATGATCTATCAGACATCAGCAGCGAAGCGGTTTTTGACCGCTTTATCCTCACCCACATTAACAGAGGAAACATTAACTGCGGGAAAGGCGTGTGTTTCTCAAGGGAATGAGAACACCTGTCAGAAAACCTGTTGCTCCAAAAATACGGACGACCCCACCTATATGGCGGGAATGACCCGAGGTATAGAACAAAACCTCCCGGTGATTATGGGGGGTGGCATTGCAGGTATGCTCATCAGCTATCAGCTTATTCAGGAGAAGATCCCGCATATTATCGTTGGTAAGCCGGAAATCGGTGATATGCCAAAACTGGGTGAATCAATGACGGAAGTGGTGAGCATTGAATTTGCCCGCCGTTTTAAAAATCTGTCCCGCCATTTCTACCCCAAAGAGTTCACGCCATTTTTTATGGGGGAATTAGTTGCCGGGCTGCGGTTCCATTTTTTCGAATCGCTGGCTTCGCTTTTTATGGAAGAAGATATTCCTGAGTATTTTATTCATATCGACAGGCTCGGATTTGATAAGGCGCTGTATGAGGAAGTTATTGCCGCCCCTGAGTGCATCTGGGTTGAAGCTTTAGTCGAACATATTGAATATTCTGAGGACAGCGACAAAGTTTCATTACTTCATCTGTCAGATGGACAAATTATTCAACCTTCTTATGTGTGGGATTGCACCAACTACATCCGTTTATTAGGGCGCAAAATCGGGATTCCCTATACCGAGCTGGACAGCCGCCGGCAAGTGATTTTTACCCATTATTATCAAAAAGCGGGCAGCAAGCTTTGTGATTCCAATGAACTTCCCTGGATGCACGCGACCTCATTGCTGAGTGCAGATGAAGAGTTTGATCAGCTAAAAGGCGTTTCCTGGCTGATACCGCTGGGCGATTATGTTTCCGTTGGTATCAGCATGTTGCCTGAAGATGTGAGAGATCGCACGGCGGAAGAAATTATTGCTTTGCTGACAAAAGCCTACCAGAGACGGGGATTAGATTACTCAGCACATTTCACCTGCCGCCGGGAAATCGTCAGTCTCCCGACCCAACATTTCATGTATGAACGAGTTACCGGCAAGAACTGGGCGCTGGTTGGCGGAAGTGGAATCAGTACGTGGTTTACCTCCGGTTCAAATTTAAGTATCGCGACCCTGATGTCCTCAATCGCGTCAAAAATCATTCAATCCCCGGAACTCTATGGAGACTATTACACCACGCATGTCCGCGGTTTTGCGAAAACACAGACGATTTATGACGTTTTCATGGAGTCGAACATTGGCGCCGTGGATGCGCTTAAGTTTTTAAGCGGCGTGGTTGAACAGGCAAGAAGTCGCATCACGTCTTTCTTCCTGCTTGATGAAATAGAGGGAAAAACCAGCGGAACAGTGGCTCGTGAGCTTTGGCAGGAGAATACCGCCATTGATAAGGAATACTTCGATTTTCTAAGACAGATCGCCACCCATGCCCGTCCCGAAGATCGTCAACAACAAACGGATTTGATATTCCAGAAGCTCATGCAGTTGAAGTCAATGGAACATCAGGTACGACTGCCTTACTTAAAAGACAGCAAAGTAAGACAGGAAAAACCTCAATTATTCATATGATTATGTGATGGATGGCATTTCTATGACCGATAAAACGACTTGGCTATTACAACATCCGTGCGCGGAGTTTGTTCTGGGATTGAAAGCGGTATGGGAAGATGACTTTTCTTCTTACGCTTTTAATAATCTGTTTGTTCAAACCTGTGTGTGCCATATGCAGGGTAATGAGTTAAATAGCGCTCAGGAGTTTCAGGCATTTATTCAGTCTGTCAGGCTGAACATTGCCAATTTAAAACTGATCCCGGAAAGCGTGATTGTTCAGGATGATATTCTGCATCTCTTTCACCGTTGGAAAGCGGATCGCTGGCATGATGAGGTGATTTCCGGTGGCGAATATTCGAACTTTTGTCAGATCGCAATCCGTATCAGTGACGGCAAAATTGTTGAATTATGGCAACAGGTGCAGGACTTTCTTTTTCTGCTTGGTACGCCGCTTTCTGAAGAATGTCTGTCTTACCCGGCCTGGCAACAGCGAGTGCTGGTTAACGAAGCAAATGAGGGTCTGCATGTAGCCTGTGATGAACAGTCTGTACGAATGAGTGAACGGGCTAAACAGCTTGTTGATTGTGTTTTTAGTCAGGGTTCGTTACGCCAAATTGACAACCTGCTACACCCGGAGCTGGTATTTCATAATGGCGATACTACCGGTCATGGAATTGCTGAATGGAAAAGTTTTATTTACGCATTACGGACGGCGATAGGAAAGGAGGGAGTCACGCTATTTGATGAGTTATTTATTCGCGACAAAAACGCTTTAACGTTATTTGTCCGAATGGAGTTAACTCAAGCGTCTCCCTTTGTCTTATCCCGCTTGAATGGCATGTTTTGTGTGTTAAAGCTTGAAATGGACGAGTACCGCATTACGAAAATTCAAACGTATCCTGAAAATTATCTGTTTTTTCTGGGTATTGATTTTTTGCAGCATGAAACGCGCCTTAAGCAGCTTTTTCGCGGAAATAGGCTGCCATTAGAGACAAAATCTCAGCTAAAACATGATGCAGAGGTAAAAACTCCGTCGTCACCCAACGTTGTTCAGAATGAGCAAGTCGCCATTGTTGGAATTGCAGGGCGTTTTCCGCAGGCGGATTCTGTGGATCAGTTCTGGAAAAACCTGCTTGAAGGCAAATCGGGTTTTTCTGCCTTTCCTGAAGATCGCCCGTGGTTATCTGCGGGAACGATAATTCGTTCCGCCGGGTTTATTAATGATATTTTCCGGTTTGATGAACAATATTTCCAGATCCTGCCCGCCGTCGCACAGTACATGGACCCCCAGCATCGTTTGCTGCTTGAAATCATTACTCAAAGTATTGAAGACAGCGGTCATGCTAACCAGGACATGAGCGGCGATCGTACCGCGCTGTTTGTTGCGGCCTTAGCGAATGACTATGAAAAGCTGTTAAGGGACAAGGACGTAGAAGAAAACTTCTATTATTGGGCCGGTAATGAACCGGCCATGTCATCGGGCAGGATAGCCCGATTTCTTGATATTCAAGGCCCGACCCAATTTATTAATACCGAATGCACGGGAGGCACGACAGCATTGCTTGGGGCGTGTGATTTGATTCGCTCAGGGCAGGTCGATCAGGCCATTGTCAGTGCAACCAGTCTTTTCCTGCATCCTTACGGTTTTATTGCGCGTGAGGATGGAATTCTGTCGCCGGCGGCGGCATCTGAATTGTTCAGCAAGCGAAGCAAGGGGCAACTCAGGGGAGAAGCGGTCGTCTCTGTGATCGTTAAATCGCTGTCGAAAGCGCAACAAGATGGGGATGATATCTATGCCATTATTGCCGGCGGCGCGGCAAATAATAGCGGAAGGACATTTTCTCTCATCTCAGCCAATGTTGAACAACAGGCCAAAACCATCAGCAGAGCCTGGCAGAATGCGGGGGTATCGGCAGATGATTTCTCCGTGATTGAGTGTAATGCGTCTGGCGTCAGAGCAGGGGATTTCACAGAAATCACCGCCCTGAAAAAAGTTTTTCTGCCCGATCAGCATATTCATTTATCCACGGTAAAAGGCGCTATCGGGCACACTGAAGCGGTTTCCGGTCTGGTGGCACTGGTGAAGGTTCTGCTGCAATTGCGCCATCAGACCATTATCGGCACTCAGGGACTCAGCGAGATTGATGACAGTTTGGGAATCGAAGGTTCCGGGCTTTATCTCAATCATCATCATAAAAAATGGGAATCCACCACGCGGGAAGGAGACACGTTACCCAGAATTGCCGGCATCAATTCATTTGCCGGAGGTGGGTATAACACTCATGTCGTGATTAAGGAGTTTATCGGGCAAAAAAACACTGATATTAAAACAATGATACCGGTGTTAATCCCGCTGTCATCGCACTCGGAAGCCTCGTTACGCGATCATATCGTGCAGATAAAACGCTATTTACAGGAGCAGGATTTACAGAAACGGGAGGTTGATTTAGCGCGTTTGGCATTCACGTTGCAGTCCCGTGAGGCACGGCGATATCGGGTCATTTTGGGTGTATCCCGTTTATCTGAGCTGATATCACAGCTGGACAGTGTCCTTAATGGCGATATCAGTATTCAGAATGTCGAGGAACCTCGGCAGGAAGAGACATTAAGGTCGGTATTACCTTCCTCCCTGATGGAGGGGATGACCACGGAATTGATGCTGCGTTGGTTAAGGGGTGAGGAACCAGACTGGTCATGTTTATGGGAAAATAAATATCCGGTTCGCCTATCCGGTTTGCCGGTTCGTGCATTTTTAGGTGCTATTCATCACCCACCATTTTCCGTTGATGAATCGGCTACACCATCAAATGATGCGCTGAAATCCTATCAATTCCGGGTCAGCGCGGCTGAGCCTTATTTGCGTGAACATGTGGTCAATGGGCAAATGATGCTTCCGGGGGTGGTTCATCTTGAGTTTGTACGGCATGCAGCCATGTTATTGCTGTCAGACAGAGCCGCAACAAAACCATTGAGTTTACGCAACGTAGGTTGGGTGAAACCGGTTATCAAGGCGGAAGCAGAAACCGCATTGACGCTGACGGTGAATATTAAACCTGAGACGTCACCGACAGAAGAAAATGCTTTTTGTTTTGATATCGCTTTAGGAACAGAAACGTGTGAAGAAGCCAATAACAGGCATCCTGATTCGTTGACCGTCGGCAGTATCGGTTTCTCGTCATTACAACACCGCATCTCTCTGGATATTGAACAGTGTCAGCGCTCCTGTCAGGAGCGTCGGTTAATCGCCGAACAATGTTACAGCGTGCTTGAGCTGCTTGGCATTCAGATAGGCGAGAAACATCGGGCTATTCAGGAAATCACTATAGGGAAAAACAGTCACGGAGACACCGTTGTACTCGCGAAGCTGGCATTTGTATCCGATAACGCCCCTGTCTATGAATTTTCCCATCAAGCGATACCGTTCACGCTTTGTCCTGCCATGATGGATGGCGCGCTACAGGCTGCCTGGTTGGGGTTACTGACAACAGAAGATCTCAAACAAGGTGCAGTCACACCGATTCCTTTTGCCGTTGATGAAATCCGGGTTATTCGGCCGGTTAAAGGCGAAGCATGGGCATGGATAACAGGTGCTGCATCGTCTGTATCACTCTCGTCCATCAGGAAGATGGATATCGTCATTTGTGACAACAACGGTGATGTTTGTGTTGAGATTAAAGGATTTTCAACCCGGGCACCGCGGGTATCTGTCACACCTCATGCCGCGGTGCAGACAGACGTTTTGCAAACAGACTTTTCGCAGATAGAACATGCGCAAAATCAGCCAGTACCCGAGACCCTAATCGGACAGCTAAAAGCGCTAATAGGTAAGGAATTAGGCATATCACCCACGCAGTTGCGCGCTTCTGAACCTTTGGATAAATACGGTATTGATTCGGCGATTGCCGTACAACTGGTTGCTGTATTGGAAAAAACATTTGGTTCGCTGCCTAAGACCTTATTTTATGAATACAAATGTATTGCTGATATCGCTCAGTATCTGGCTCAAACGGTCACGCATCAGGCAGATAAATCCCTTTTTTCTTTGGATCAGAAAAAAGAATCTGACGCTGCTAATCAAGGGCAGAATATCGCTGATCATCGGCTGAATATAGCTATCATCGGAATAAGTGCAAAATACCCGCAGTCAGAGAATACCAACCAGATTTGGGACAACCTGAAACAAGGTAAGCGCTGTATTAGCGAGATCCCTCAGAATCGTTGGGATTGGCGGCGTTATTATCACGGAGACAGTCAACGTACTCACCTCAGCAAGTGGGGCGGTTTTCTGGACGGCGTTGATGAATTTGATTTTGCGTTTTTCGATATCTCTGAAAGTGAAGCCGCAGCAATGGACCCTCAGGAACGCTTATTCTTGCAGGAAGCGTGGAAAGCCATTGAAGATGCCGGCTACACACCTGAGACACTGGCTGTTGACGGAAAGAGCGAAAAGGAGGGAATAAACGCGGTTGGTGTTTATGTCGGTTCAATGTACAGCGAGTATCAACTGCATGACGTGACATCCGATGAACGGGAACAACCTGTTGGATTAGTCGGCAGTCAGGCCAGTATTGCTAACCGACTTTCTTACTTCATGGATTTTCACGGGCCAAGCCTGACGCTGGATGCCATGTGTACGTCTTCAATGGTTGCGATGCAACTTGCGTGTCAGGATCTGAAACAAGGACGTACTCATGCTGCTGTCGTCGGCGGCGTTAATCTGACGCTTCATCCCAATAAATACTTAACCCTTAGCCGCAGGAAAATGCTGTCTTCATCGCCTGAACTTAACAGTTTTGGTGAAGGCAGCCAGGGTTATATCCCGGGAGAAGGGATAGGTGTTCTGGTATTAAAACGGTTAGAGGATGCCTTGAATGAGGGTGCGCACATTTATGGTGTGATTCAGGGCTGCGCGGTGAATCAAAATGGACGATCAAATGGATTTGGTGCTCCAGACCCGAAAGCACAGCAGGTGGTGATTGAGCAGGCCATGACAGAAGCAAAGGTTAACGCAGATGAAATCAGTTACGTCGAAGCACACAGTACCGGCACGCGATATGGTGATCTGATTGAAGTTGGTGCATTAACAAAAGTTTTTCAGAAACGCTCAGATAACCATGACCTTGCATGCCTGATGGGATCGGGAAAGCCGAATTTCGGTCATTGTGAAGCGGCGGCAGGGGTGGGCAGTGTTATTAAAGTCCTGCTCCAAATGCAGCATAAGGCAATTGCCCCAACACTTTATGGTGAAAGGCTGAATCCCGATATTATTTTCGAACAGACACCTTTCTCAATAAATTCAACGTTAATGGAATGGAAACAGCCCCACAGGGAAGGGGTGAACATGCCAAGAATCGCCGGCATCTCTTGTTTTGGCGCTGGCGGAACCAATGCCCACCTTATTCTGGAAGAGAGCAAGCAGTCGGAATCGCCAGAAACCGGGATAAACCTCCCCTGTACCATTCTTCTTTCGGCAAAAACCGTTAGCGCATTGCAAGAACGTGTGAAACAGCTGTATGACTTTTTATCGCTCTATCAATCTGAGAACCATCAATCTGAAAACCGTGGTCATGAAACTGAGGTTTTGCTGGCGCGTTTGGCGTTGACCTTACAGGTCGGTAGAGAAGATATGCCGGTTCGTGCAGGTTTTCTGGTGCAAAGTCTGGAGGATTTATGCCAGCAGCTTAAACAGTGTGAGTGCAATAATGAAAACATCATCGTACTCAGCAGTATCGATCAGTTTGAAGAACGCGGGTGGCAAGAGAAAATTAATGGCTGGCTGGTGGAAAATAACCAGCGTGAGTTACTCAATGTCTGGCGCAAAGGCGCAAACATCAAATGGTATCGGCTCTATCGGGATCGACTTCCTGAACGTATAAGCCTGCCAACTTACCCCTTTGAACGTCATAAAATCGAATTAAAGGCGATTGAAACCGTACCGTCATTGCCGGTCAGCGTACAGACTGCCCATTTATCCGGTGAAGATGGATTTGCTTTTCTTGCCAATCGGACGATGGAGTTTCGGGAAAAAGCCGAACGATTTGTTATCAGGACACTGGAAAATATTATCGGTCATGAAGTCCCGTCGGCGAACACGTCCTTTTCAGCCTTGCATCTGACATCGCTGCATATCGTCCGTTTTCTGGATTTTTGGCAGGTTGTTTTCGGGGTATCCCTGCCATTTACGATTTTTTATGAACAACGAAATGTGAGAGCGCTGGTTGATGATTTGGTTACCAGTGAGCGGCTGACAGAAGAACAATTGTCAGCAGCGGCAGAATTTTTGCTCCCTTCAACAGAAGAAAACGCAGCGCAAACCTTCCCACTTTCTGAACTGCAAGAGTCATTTGTGATTGGACGGGCGCTCTCGACGTATGGTCAACGTGTGGGCAGCACACTGTATTTTGAACTTCATATTGCACAAGCCATACCGCTTAAACATATTGAGTCAGCCTGGAATCATTTAGTTGATCATCATGAAGCGCTACATACGGTGGTTAACAACGATTTTCAGCAACAGGTGCTGGAAGATTATGCCTATTATTCTTTTCCGGTCATTAACCTAACGGAATATTCAGACTCAGAAAAAGCCGATTATCTGACAAACAGCCGGGCAACGCTGAATTGTAAGGTGTTTGACTTAGCGTGTTGGCCGTATTTCGACATCAACGCATTGATATTGGATGCTGAACATACCGTTGTGCAAATTGCACTGGATGAAGTGATTGCCGATGCCGCCAGTGTCTTTTTGCTGGTAGAACAGTTACGTCATCTGTCAGAAGATCCTGATTATCGGTTGCCGGCAACCTATTCTTTGAGGAAATACCTCACCTTAGTTGAACAGATTCGCACCGGTGAGCATTTTCAACAGAGCATGGAGTATTGGGTTGATAAATTAGGCGATATCTTGCCCGGGCCTGATCTGAAACATCTTCCGGCGCAATATCCTGTGCCGCAGACGGTGCATTGTTTGAGTGCGGAACTGGATTCCGAATTGTGGTCAGCCATAAAGACACAGGCCGACATGTTGTCCTGTTCAACCGGCGCGGTGTTGCTGAGTATTTTTTGTGAAGTGCTTCATCAGCTTACGGAACAACCGCGTTTTAGTCTCAATCTGACTAACTTCAATCGGTTAGCCATCAATCAGCAGATCAACGGGCTGGTTGGATTGCTGGCCAATAGCAATATTTTTGTCTCGGAATGGGAACCGGAAAACACGTTTCAATCCCGGGTCATTGCCTGCCAGCAACAACTGGATAGGGATGCCAATCATAGCTTTGTGGGGGCGGTCAATGTACTCAGAAAGTTGCGACAGAACCCGGCTAAACGTGCAGGCATACGCTTGCCCGTGGTTTTTACGAATTTAATCTCTGCTGCATTTCAACAACCCAATCCCGAGGAGGGCTGGTCTGTTGAACACATGATGAATACAACACCTCAAGTGGCGCTGGATCATCATGTTTTCGAGGTTAACGGGCGGTTGGTCTACCGTTGGTATGTTGCCCATGCGTTATTGGAACAAGGTTCTGTCGTTGCTCTGTTTGACGCTTATCGTCAAAAGCTGATTGCCCGGGCACAGTCTATTTCAGAGCAATCTATTTCAAGACAACCTATTTCAGAATCCTCTATTTCAGACGAGCAGCAATGGCACGGTTTAGAGAATTTAGATAAAGAGAAAGCGCATAACGCCTCTTTTCCCCTGCTGGGCATTCAAAAAGCCTTATATGCGGGGCAAATGATGCCCGTAAAACTGGGCGGAAAAACCTGTTGCTGCCATCTTGAGTTTGATATTGATGTGCTCGATATCTCCCGGTTAACCCGAGCCTGGAATGATATTGTTGCTTATCATCCAGTTCTGAGAACACGTTATTTGGCTTCATTGCATCAGGACGTTCTGGATAACGTGCCTGATGATCCTATCCTGACGGACAGTGTGATCGGGACAGAAGAAACATTTCATCAGCGGTGTCATGAAATACGCAATGAAATGTTGCTGACACGTTATTCAGCGGGGGAATATCCGGGGTATCGCATTCGGGTGTGTACGCTTGAAGGGCAGAAAAACCGCCTGTTTGTCAATTTTGATTTTGTTCTGATTGATGGAAAAAGTATTTTTCTGATACTTAGCCAGTTGTTTAATCGGTATAAATCAGAAACCTATCGATTACCGGCACAGAACATCACATTTCAGGATGTTGTCCTGCATTATAAGCATCAACAGAATTCCTCTGACTGCGTAGCGGCGAGGGACTATTGGCAGGATAAATTCTCCCAGATGCAGCAGGGGCTTAATGAATTATCGCCATTAGCCCATCAGGCATCACTCCCCGCACCACTGACGCAGGTATTGCCTTATTACCGTCAGATACAGGAGCGGGCTGAAAAGCTGGGGGTTTCTGTTGACAGTATCCTGCTGGCGGCTTTCGGTTTAACGCTTTTAAATTGGAACAGGTTAAAAACGGGGGAACATGGGCCAATTACCATCGCGGTGGTTTCCTGGGACAGATATGCTGGCGTGCCTGAAACCACAACGGGGGTATTTACCCGTCTTAGCTGGGTCAGTTTTTCTGAGACTCATTTTCCTGAATCTGACCAAACCCCAGAACAGCTTATTCTCCGGGTTCAGGCGCAGCTGGATAACGATCGGCAACATGACGCCATTGATGAACTGGAAATGGCGGCGCATTATCCCGATTTACATTTCCCTATTGTTTACACTTGCCTGCTGGCCTACGGCACGGATTTCCCCGAACCCATATATAGCGTCTCCCAAACGCCGGGGGTTGTCTTGGACAATATTCCCACCGTACTCAATACCTCCTCTCTCCGCCTCCAGTGGGACGTACTGGAATGCAGCCGGAATGAATTTTCCGCTGTTTTCCAACAATACTGTTCCTGTCTCAAAAAATGTTTTTTTACGGATGAAATGCTCAATTTTGGGCATCAGGGGAAAGACCTTACTGACTATGATGTGCGGAACTCTGCAACCGTGGACGGAGTGCCATCATGATGAGGAGAAACAGGGGAACTTCTATGGGCGGAAAATGTAATGTGAGCGATCTCAATGAATTCATTGAGATATTAATGGTTGAGCATTCGGTTGATTTCAGTAATGACTTGTTTGATCAAGGAATGACATCGAAATCAATCATGCAGGTGCTGATTCGTATTCGGGAACGTTTTGACGTTGATCTTGACCTTGATGAGTTTTTGCATACCCCCACAATGGCGCGCCTGAGTCATTTGATTAGCAGGCAGATTGAGAACAAGCAGCCTGTTATTCAACATTCAGAGACTTTACAACGTCTTGAGCAACTGATGGAAAACAAGGCGCTCAAGCCAAATCAGGATTTGTTTGAACATGGCTTTAGTTCGCTGAATGTCATGGAGCTGGTTTTGGCCGTAAAGAAACAGTTTGATGTCGATATTGAACTGGAGGCATTACTCTCAAAGCCCACGTTAGAGACGCTGGCCGCGCTGATTGATCAACAACCTGTTTTTCCGGTGGCGGATGAAGAAAAAGAACTGTCTGTCCTGTCATCGTTATCAGAAAAACAGGTATTCAAAGAAAAACAATTCAACATTCGTCAATTAGACAGCAATTTTGACACTGTCCGTGCCAAAACACTCTCACCTGAGCAGTTCCAGCGTCACTATAACGCTCGGCGTACTTTCAGGACATTTGATGATGCGTCAATGCCAAAAGACAGTGTATTAGGCTGGCTGAGTGCACTCAACGCCATGCTGATTGATGGCAGCCATCGATATCTTTATCCGTCGGCGGGCGGAACTTACAGTGTTCAGATTTATGTCGAGATAAAACCCGGCAGAGTCGGGGGGTTATCAACCGGGTTTTATTACTATAATCCGGTTGAACACAAGCTGGATAAAATTTCATCGGATGAATTGCCTCTTAACAGCCATTTTTACTATAACCGCCCCTATTATAACAATGCGCACTGCTGCTTATATTTTGTGGTTGAGTACGACGGTATTCGCCCTTTGTATAAAGAGAAAAGTGATTTTTTTGCGGCGATTGAAATCGGTGCCATTGTCCAGCTACTTTCACAAAAACAGGCGTATTACCCGATTGGTTCCTGCCCGTTATCCGGCGTCGATGAGAACGCGTTAGCTGGCGTACTGAAGCTTAAGGAGAGCCAGCGAACACTGTTAGGCATGGCTTTTGGGCTGGTGGAGAAAGCACAGCTTCAGGAACCTGAAAACAGCAGTGCTGAGGCGTTGGGGCAGAATATTGCCATTATTGGCGTACAGGGGAAATACCCTGATGCGCCGGATATTGAAACATTCTGGAATAACCTCAAAGATCAGAAAAGTTGCTTCTCCCGAGTACCTGATAACCGTTGGGGAACAAAGGAATGTTTTGAACATTGGGGAGGATTTTCGCATTCGATTACGGATTTTGATGCGGACTTTTTTGGCATTTCAGCAACGGAACGGGAACGGATCTCTGCTCAAGAAGCCTGTTTTTTAACGAGTGTTTACGAGCTGTTGGACGGTGCAGGATACAACGGCGAAAATTTGCGGAGTCTGGGGCAGCGTGTGGGCGTCTTCACAGGCGTGATGTGGAATGATCCTGCCGGTTCAGCCGAGGGAACCGGGGCATCTGCGGAGTCAGTCAGTCGCTCTACCTTCTCATCCATCGTGAACCGGGTATCCTGGTTTTTCAATTGGACAGGGCCAAGTATTGCCGTAGATACGAGTTGTTCGTCTTCATTAACGTCGATCTATCTTGCCTGTCAGGCGATTGCGCAGGGTGACTGCAATGTGGCTGTTGCAGGTGGAATCAATCTTTTTGCCCACGCTACCCATTTTACGAACCTAAAACGATTTAACATGATTTCCGAACGCTGCAATGCTCAGGCATTTGGAGAAGAAGCGGCGGGAATGATTCCGGGAGAGGGCGTTGGCGTTGTGCTGTTAAAACCACTTTCTCAGGCGGAAGCCGACAAAGATCATATTTGGGGAGTGATCAAAGGAGGCAGTATTGCCCATAGCGGCAGAGTATCGGGCTATGGTGTCCCTTCAACAAAACAGCAGAGTGAACTGCTTAAAAGCACACTACAGAAAACAGGCTACGATGCAGACTCGGTAGATTATATCGAAGCTGCGGCTGCCGGTTCGGTATTCGGTGATGCTTCAGAAATGCGCGCGATACAGACTGCCTTTGCTGAGCGTCATTCGCCTCTGTTTGTTGGTACGCTAAAGCCGAATATCGGGCATCTTGAATCCGCCTCCGGGATATCACAATTAACGAAAGTTCTGCTGCAAATGAAGTACGGGTATTTATTACCCGTTATTTCTTATAACACTCTGAGTCCATTGATAAAATTGGATGACAGCCCGGTCAGTGTTGTGACTGAACCGCGTCAATGGCAAGGAACCCGGCAACACCCCAAACTGGCGATGGTGAATAGCTTTGGCAGTACTGGCTCATATGCCAATCTGCTGCTGCAAAGCTATCATCCGTCAGCGCAATTTTTGCAGGCGAGCGCCAATATCAGACTACCGGAATTGTTTGTTCTGTCGGCGAAATCACCGGACGGTCTGCGACGTTATGCGGAACGTTGGGTAACTTTTTTTGAATCGACATTGAAAAATAACCGGGAAATACCGCTGCAATACTTATTTGCCGTGACCCAGTCAGGACGGGAGCATTTTAACCAGCGTTTAGCCATTCCCGCCAGTTCAGTATCAGTGCTGCTCACCAAGTTAAAACAATGGATTGCAGACGGCGCGGGAGCCGATATTTATCAGGGTGGTGTTGCGGATTCTGACACCGCCGGGCAAGAGAGTTTGATCTTCAATGCAGAACAGAATCACGAGATTGCGGATGCCTGGGTAAAAGGTCAATGGCAGAACTGGCAGCATTTTCACCGGGATGAACCGCTTCCCAAAATGCCACTGCCTGTTTATCCGTTTTATCAATCGCAGCAGGATTCATCCCTTATGAACACGCAATTGTGTGAGTCTGCGATTAGCCATCACCTGCCAGCGAATAGCCTTTCTCCCGCACAGGCCGCCGATGAGCGTTCGCTCAGTATAAAAGAACTTTTGCTTTCTCTGATTGCCCGCATTTTGCAACAGCCTTTAGCGCAAATTGATAGCAGCATGAGCCTGTTTGCATTGGGAATGTCATCATCTCAGGCGGTCAAATTCGTGCGGATGGTGGAATTACAGACGGGCATGAGTCTTCCGATTACGATCCTACTGGAGAAAAATTCAGTGACTGAGCTGTCGGACTATCTGACCGAGCAATATGGTGAAAGACAGTATGGTGAAATGCAGTATGGCGAAATAAGGGGGAATGACAGCACGACACCCGAACTTAAGGAACTCATTCAGACCGTACAGGCTCAGGCGATCAATACTTTTACTTCTGCCAAACAGGTAAGTGCTTCTGTCAAACAGACAAGAAAACCGGAAACCTATCCGCTATCCGAAGGCCAGAAAGGATTATGGGTTCTCCATAAACACGCGCCTCAAAATAGTGCCTACAACTGTCCGGTCTGTTTCCGGGTCGATGGCCGGATAGATCCGCAATTATTTCAACAGGCGTTGGATTTACTGGTCAGGCGCTATCCCATACTGGCAACAACGGTTTTCGAAGAGGAAGGAATTCCTTATTTATTCAATAACCCCAAAATATTCAATAATCCCCAAAGTGCATTAAGGGTGAATGTTGAAACAGAACTGTCATTGACTGAGAAGGAACTTGAAACTTATCTGTCGGAGAAGATAAACCAGCCTTTTGATTTTGATAACGATGCCTTGTTACGGGTCAATTTGCTGTACCTGTCTGAAAAAGAAACCGTCATTTTATTGTGTGCCCACCATATTGTTGTGGACGCCATTTCTGTTAACCCAATGGTTTCTGCGTTATTCGGCTTTTATCATCAATTATCAGTGAATCAGCCTCCTGTTGTTGAGACAGGGAAGGACAATTGGTATGACTTTGTGATGCACGAACAGGCGCTTTTGCAAAGTGACGAAGGAAAACGTCGGTTAGATTATTGGAAGAATACACTGGCGGGCGCGCCTGTTTCCACTAAATTACTGGCGGACAGTTCATATCTGAACGTTGAGAAATATAAAGGCGAAACACTGACACGGGCGTTATCCACCCATTTCTCCTCAAAATTAAAAGCCTTCGCCAGCACGCATTTTGTTTACCCGTCATCCGTTTTTTTAAGCCTGTTTCAGTTAGTTATCCATCGTTTTACCCGACAGGACGATATTGTCATTGGTATGCCGACGGATGCCAGAACAGAAGAACAGCAGCGGGAAGAGATTGGCTATTTTGTTTATCCTATCCCTGTTCGCAGCCAGCTATCGCAGGATATCGACTATCCAGAGTATCTGAAAACGTTACAACAGACAGTACTGGATGGTTTAGCTCATGCCTTACCCTTTCCTGTGGTGGCAAGAACCTTAAATCTGTCTCAGGGCATGGATGATGCTCCTCTGTTTCAGATGGCTTTTGTTTATCAACCGGCCATGCCGCAAAAGGGCTCTCAGGCTTTAGGTAAGCTGATATCGGCAGAACATTTAACGCAATATTCTCAGACCGGGGAATATGAGTTTATGTTGGAAGTCGTTGAAGCAGCAGAAACATTCACATTAAACATCAAATACAACCCTTCTTTATATCGCCAATCAACCGCGCTGAGCGTGATTGAACACTTAGAACGATTATTGCAGGAAGTCGTTGAACAGCCTGAACGGAAACTGATTGATTTTCCACTGATAGATCAAAAAGAGTCTGTTCAAATCCTTGAAGAATGGAACCGTACCGCCGTCAATCTGGGAGAGGCGTGCTGCGTTCATGAATTGTTTGAACAACAGGCCGCAAAAACGCCGGAAGCCGTGGCCGTGGTATTTGAAGATATCACCCTGACTTATCAGTCACTCAATGCGAAAGCAAACCAACTGGCGCACTGTTTGCAGGAACTGGGTGTTCAGGCAGGAACACGGGTTGGTATCTGCTTGGAGCGTTCCGTGGAAATGATTGTGGGTTTATTGGGTATCTTAAAAGCTGGAGGTACTTATGTGCCGCTTGAACCCGGCTATCCTTCCCAACGTCTGGCTTATATCCTGAAAGATTCGGGTGTTTCCGTTGTATTAACACAGAAGCATCATCAATCGATTTTTACCCACTTTAATGGGAAGCTGGTGTTTTTAAATGCCCAGCGCTCCGAGTTGCATTCTCATCATGCGTTACCTAATCCTGTGGGGAACACGCCGGAGAACCTTTGTTATGTATTGTATACATCAGGTTCGACAGGCACGCCCAAAGGCTGCATGTTACCGCATTCCGCTATCGTCAACCGGCTTCGCTGGATGCAGGATAAATATCGGCTGAATGTCACGGATAACGTCCTGCAAAAAACACCCTATAGCTTTGATGTCTCGGTATGGGAATTTTTCTGGCCATTGATGTCAGGCGCGACACTGGTTTTTGCCGTTCCGGAAGGCCATAAAGATCCTGATTATCTTATCCGGCTGATTTGTGAGCAGCAGATCACGACCTGCCATTTTGTTCCTTCTATGCTGAATGTTTTCATCAATACGCGTGGCAGCGATAAATGTGTTTCATTAGCGCGTATTTTTACCAGCGGAGAGGCATTGCCGTATAGCGTATTGGAGCGCGTCAACCAAAAATTGCAGGTCAAACTCCATAATCTCTATGGCCCAACCGAAACCGCCATTGATGTCAGTTATTGGGAAGCCGAAAAACGGGAAGATAAAAAAACGCTGATAGGGAAACCCATTGCTAATACGCAACTCTATATCGTCGATGATCGCATGAATCTTTTGCCGGTTGGCGCGCCGGGGGAGTTATTAATTGGCGGTGCTGGTCTGGCAAAAGGGTATTTAAACTTACCGGAACTGACAGAGAAGTGTTTCATTCCCCATCCATTTTCCTGTGATCCGACAGAAAAAGTCTACCGCACAGGCGACCTCGCCAGGTGGTCAGTGGATGGAAATATTGAATTCTTGGGCAGAATTGACACTCAGGTCAAAGTCAGAGGATTCCGTATTGAATTAGGTGAGATTGAAGAATGCCTGAAAAGCTGTGATGGCGTTAAAGCCTGCGCCGTTCTTTTAAAGGAAGATGCGCACACCGGTAATTTCATTAGCGCTTATGTGGTGCTACACCAAAACATGACACTCTCCATCAAGGAACTGAATGCTTTTCTGAAACAGCGCGTACCGGATTTTATGGTTCCCGCGCAGATGAATATATTGGATGAATTGCCAGTCACAAGTAATGGAAAGCTCGACAGAAAGGCACTGTCTGCATTAGAGACAACCCCACTGTCCGAGAAAGCATTTGTTGCGCCATCTTCTGCCATTGAGCAACAACTGGCGGATATCTGGAAAGAGGTTCTCAATCGGAAACAAATTGGTATTAACGATAATTTCTTTGAAATAGGAGGGCACTCGTTAACCGCAATCACACTCTTGTCCCGCATTCAGGATGCCTTTCCTGAAAATAAGCTGTCTTTAATCCCGTTTTATCAAGCGCCCACGATCACAGAAATGATGCCCTATTTATCCGGCACGGGAAGAGCAGAAGTTGCAAGCGGAGAAAAGGGGCTTTTGTCGTTGCTGCACAGCAGTCAGGAAGAGAATCAGATAACGCTGGTCTGTGTACCTTATGCGGGCGCGGCAGCCACGGTCTATCAGCCATTGGCACAGGCGTTAGCGAAAAAGAACGCCGGTTATTCAGTTTGTGGCGTCACTGTCCCCGGTAATGCATTTGGCAGCAGGAATGAAGAAACCGGCATGGACTACAACATGCTCGCTGAATTGTGCACCAGAGAGATAATGGAGCAAGTTTCAGGGAAAGTCGCCATTTATGGTCACTGCGTTGGCAGTTATCTGGCACTGGAAATTGCCCGGAGACTGGAATTAAAGGGAAAACCTGCCGAATTTTTAGTGACAGCGGCGGCGTTCCCGTTACCCCGAATTATTCGCTATCTGCCCCTCAATGACCGCTGGAAACATAAAAGCGATGAATCCTTATTACAGCTACTCAAAAAGTGGGGTATTCCCACTGATGGGAAGCTGGAGGATTCTGTTGCCCGCTTTTTAGTCTCCCGTTTCAGGAAAGATGCAAAGCTGGCCTATCAATACGAGAAACAACGGGGCAATTGGCGGATAAAAACGCCGTTGGTGAATTTAGTGAGTCAGCAAGATCCTTTAACCAAAAAATACGCCTCTCAGTATCTGAAATGGAAACAGTGTGCTCATGACGTCAGTTTGATCACATTAGACGAGGGTCATCACTATTTCATTACTACCTATCCAGAACGGGTAGCCGATGTGATTGAGCAGCTCAGACCCAACCAACCTACTTTCGCTGATCCCAACATCCTGTAACCACTGGTGATTGGCAAAACGTTAAGAGGGAATAGATATGAAATTACACAACAAGGTACTGGTTCGATTTTGTTGGTCATGGATCGCGATAGTGTGCCTGGGCACGATAATCCACGGTATCTATCGGATTTGGTGGGTGGCAGAAGGGGCAAGCGGCAATATACAACCCAACCTGTTAAACCCGAATCAGGCGAATGATATGGGGTATATAAAACATCACCTTATGTCCTATATGCATCTGGTTACCGGCATTGTGCTCTATATCTTAGGGCCTCTTCAGTTCGTTGATCGTGTCAGGAGAAAATGGCCAAAAGTGCATAAGTGGTCAGGATACTGTTTTTTTATCACCGTTATGGTGGTGGGGGTGACCGGGATTTTAATGGGAATTCTGTTTCCAGTCGGAGGGACATCAGAAACGTCTTCATCGATTTTATTTTCTCTGGTCATGATCTTCTGCGTCTTAAGATCTATCGTAATGATTTTAAAGAGGAGGGTCGAGCTTCATCGCCAATGGATGATCCGCAGTTATATGATTTCAATGGGCCCCGCCACAATGCATGCCCTTATTCCGCTGTTTATCCAGATCGGTGGAAAAGACATTGGTGAAGCGCTGTCATTGTCGCTGTGGATTGGATTTACGATTCATCTCATTTTGGCCGAGGTTTGGATCCATAACTCACGGCCGCCAGAAAAATGGCAGCCTGCCGAATCGAAAAAACAGAAGGCCGTGGCTGCCGTTTCGACCCCGACATCTCGGGAAAGATACGAAATTACACTTTAGGTAGTTGTTATTAAGTTGCTGTTATCCCTGTGGGCAGATTGCTTACAGGGAAAGCAGTGACGATTTAGTTGTGTGGCGATTTATTAACCTTTGCGTTTATATAAGGACAGCGCATGAAATCTTCTAACTGGGTAGATAACGTTGCATCAGGTTATGCACGTTGGGTGGTAAAAAAGCGTTATCTTAATCTTATTTTGGTCTGCATTGCCGTGTTTTTTACCTTCAAGGGAATGGAAAACTTGGCATTTACCAGTAGTTATAAAGTTTTTTTTAGCCGGGAAAACCCATTCTTGAATGCGTATGAGTCAATGCAGAAAACTTATAGTAATGGTGATAGTGCTTTGATTGTACTGGCACCAAAGGATGGTAATGTTTTCAGTAAACAGTTTCTTTCTATAGTTGAAAAGTTAACAGAAGATGCCTGGCAAGTTCCAAATGCGTATCGTGTTGACTCTATAACTAATTTTCAGATCACTAAAGCAGATGATGACAATCTGGAAATCAGGAAACTGGTTCCTGATGTGGCAAAGTTAACAAAACATGACTTGGTGGAGATCAAAAAGACAGCGCTGGATGAACCTTTGTTAGTCAAACGCATCATTTCTGAAAATGGTGATGTGACCGCAGTAAATGTATCTGTGCGCTTGCCAGATGGAGACGACAAAATTGTTGCTGAAGTCGCAGGGTATGTGCGTCAACTGAAAAACCAGTACACACAAATATATCCAGATATTGATATCCACCTAACGGGTGTGGCAATGATGTCAAATGCCTTTCCTGAAATCAGCATTAAGGAAATGTCAACAACAATACCTATTGTATTTCTGATTGTACTTATTCTGACTTTTATGGTGCTGAGATCGTTTAGCGCAACTTTTGTCGTATGTTTGGTTATTATTTTTTCCATCATTGCAGCATTGGGTACAGCCGGATACATAGGCATAAAACTGACTCAGGTTTCCGCCAATGTGCCGATCATTGTCATGACGCTGGCGGTTGTGGACAGTATTCACATTCTAGTGACCGTGATTCACTGTATGAAGCAGGGTGATAGCAAACATGACGCAATAAGGGAAAGTTTACGGGTTAATCTCTCTCCGGTTGTGATTACCAGTGTGACCACGGCTGTCGGATTTTTGGGTCTGAACCTGAGTGATGCGCCACCCTTTCATGATTTGGGTAATATGACGGCAATAGGCATGGGAGCCGCGCTATTTTATGCCTTATTTTTACTGCCTTCGCTGATTGCTGTTTTACCGGTTAGAGTGAAACCCTGTGGACAGAAAACGCAGTTCTCCATTGAATTTCTGGCGAATTGGATTATCGATAACAGGCGAAAACTACAGTTTGGTACGGTGGCATTCGGGCTTGTCATGCTGGCCTTTATACCGAGACTGACGGTTGATGAAAACTTTGTCAAAAACTTTGCCAAAGGGCTTGAAATCAGGGATGACTCTGACTTTACCCAGGATCATTTAACCGGACTTTTCAATATGGAGTTTTCGTTAGGTGCCGGGCAAGAAGGCGGAATCAATGAGCCTGAATATATGGCAAAAGTGGATGAATTTGCGAATTGGTCACGTGCTCAGCCGGGCATCATGAATGTCAATGTGATCACTGACACCGTGAAACGCATCAACCGGAGTATGCATGGGGATAATGCCGCTTACTATAAGTTGCCGACAGACAGAGAAGCTATTGCTCAGTATCTCTTGCTTTATGAAATGTCTCTTCCTTTGGGGCTGGATCTTAACGACCAGATTGATGTCAGGCGTTCCGCAACCAAAATGACAGTGACGTTCTCTGATTTAAGTACCTTTGAAATGCAAAGGACAAAAGAGGCCCATGAAAAGTGGCTGATCAATAATGCACCTTCATCCATGCATACCCATGCCGCCAGCGCATCGTTAATGTACACCTACCTGATGAACACCAATATTAAAGGGCTATTGGTGGGCACTGTGATCTCGTTTCTGATTATTACGCTTTGTTTAGGCATTGTTTTCCGTAGTGCGAAATATGCATTGATTAGCATGCTGCCCAATATATTACCCATTTTTATGGCCTTCGGCTTATGGAGCATTATTGACGGGGTGGTGGGGCTTGCTGCGGCAACCATCGCAACCATGACATTAGGCATTGTTGTCGATGACACCGTTTACTTTGTTTACAAATACCTTCGCGCACGTCGTGAACACAACATGACGCCAGAGGATGCCGTACGTTATTCCTTCTCAACGGTGGGTATTGCTCTGCTATCAACCAGCATCATTTTCATCTGTGGTTTCGGCTCGATGGTGCATTCAGATTTCTTAATGAATGCGCAAATGGGAATTTTTACTGTGATGACGGTGATTTTTGCCCTCTTGCTTGATTTCTTTTTATTGCCAACGTTGTTGATAGCAATAGATGGTAAGACTACGAAAAATAAACCCGTCGTTCCTGATGAACCATTGATGATAAAAATATAACGATATGACGGTGTGGATATTAAGCGAATAATTAAGCTTTTTTTAGGAGAAAATATAATGAAAAAATGCTTTGTCGGAATAAAAGGATTCTCGCTGGCCACTCTATTTATTTTAGGTTTGTTCAGTTTCCCCACCCAGGCTTCGGAAGAACGGGGAAAAGAAATTCTGCAAGAGGCTATCGCCAGAGATAATGGTTTCGGTGATACGATCACTGATCTCAAAATGACGCTACTAAATGCGGAAGGCCAGGAAAGTCATCGTTATTTAAAGATTAATACGCTGGAAGTGGCAGGGGATGGAGATAAATTATTAACTTTTTTTGAGCAACCCCGAGATATAAAAGGAACCGCCTTATTGGCCTTTACACATTTAGACCGGGATGATGAGCAATGGATATATTTGCCGGCGTCACGACGGGTAAAACGTATTTCTTCCAGCAATAAATCGGGATCTTTTATGGGAAGCGAATTTGCCTATGAAGATTTGGCTTCTGAAGAGATAGAGAAATACAAAATGTACAACTATCTGGGGGAAAAACCGTGTGGACAACAAACCTGCTTTATTGTTGAGAGAAAACCCGTTGATAAAGAATCAGGCTATGTCCGGCAAATCGTGTGGATAGACAAAGAGTTCTACCGGTTTATCAGAATTGATTATTACGACCGCCGTAATGCGATATTGAAAACAAGAACATTCGACGACTATCAACTTTATATGGATAAGTACTGGCGTTCTTTGAACGTTACGATGAAGAATCATCAATCGAACAAAATAACGAAATTATCTGTGAGAAATATCCAATTTCAGGCTGGCTTAACCGATCGGGATTTTGATATTGCTGCCTTGAAGAGAACGAGATAGTGCCCGGAGGTACATTTTGATGTGGTCAATAATAAGGATAAAGGGGCGCGTTATTTCACAGCTGATCAGTGCGTTGGCCATGTTCATTTGTTGGAATGTATCCGCAGGAAAACTCGATGTCTCTGTCGGATGGGAACAGCGGATTTTCTTTGAGAAGGGCTTATCAGATAAGCAGGAAAGGGAAAGCCATTCCTTTCAGGCAGGAGGCAAATACTTTACAGAGTGGGATGACGGTAAACAGCACGTTGTTATGGATGCGCTGTATCGAAAAGACTCCAGCAGCAATAACCGAGAACCTTTTGAGCCACGAGATTTATATTGGGGGTATATCCATAATTCGTGGGAACTTTATGCGGGTTTCAGGAAAGTATTTTGGGGCGTGACAGAATTTAATCACCCGGTAGATATCATTAATCAGTCAGATTTGGTCGATGATCCTTTTGGAAATGAAAAACTTGGTCAGCCAATGATTAATTTAACCAAAGTAAATGACTGGGGTATTTTTGATCTGTTTCTGCTTACCGGCTTCAGAGAGAGAACGTTTCCCGGTCACAAAGCAAGGTTACGTGCCGAATTAGATATTGACACGCGCAATACCGTTTATCAGTATGCGAATAAAAAATCAAAGCTGGACTTTGCTGTACGCAGCCATCATACATTCGGTAATGTTGATTTAGGATTATCCTACTTTAATGGCACTGAACGTACACCGGAGTTTGTTTTAAATAACCATCATCAATTGGTTCCCTATTATGGGCAAATTCAGCAGATTGGATTGGAATACCAATGGAACGTTAATAATTTGATTGTTAAATGGGAAGGGGCTTATCGGCAAAAAGACCCTCATTTTTCGAGAAGCCCTAAAACATCATTTTTAGTTTATTCGGGCGGTTTGGAATATACCCATTATGGGGTTTTGGGAAGCAGTGCTAATTTGACTTTTTTTCTTGAATATATGAAAGACACGCGTAATAAATTTTCAGATACGCCTTTTGAAAATGATGTTTTTGCCGGTGTTCAATTTTCTGCCAATGATGAACAGGACTCAGTTTTGTTTTTAGGTGTAACTCAGGATATGCACTACGGTTCCAGGGCATGGACATTTAATGGCAGTCGCCGACTGGGAGATAATTTCAAATTATCATTGAATGGCGCCATTTTTGAAAATTTAAATGCCGAAGAGCTGTTATATGGCTTCCGTAATGAAAGTTATATTGGAATGAAATTCATCTATTTCTTCGGTATCTAGCATTCATTAAAAGGTTAAAAATGGATAAAGAAAATTTTCTGAATATGTCTGAAAGACATCAACAGAAAGTATTATCGGAATTACTTGGTTTAAGTTCTGCTCGGAATGATTTTGAGGATCTGGATGAGCGATTAACCCAGCATGATTTGGATAATATTTCACTGATTTCATGGTTTGAATCAATCGCTGAACACCATGATGAAAAAACAGCATTGGTATTAAATCAGGAGAGAATGAGTTACGGTGATCTGAATAGGCGAGCAAATCAAGTTGCCCATTATTTAATTGAAAAAGCACCGGAAAGCAAATGTATAGGTATCTTTTTAGAACCCTCCTTTGAAATGGTGATCAGTATTATAGGGATATTAAAAGCGGGTTACGCCTATTTGCCAGTGGATATTAATAATGCGGATGAGAGAATAAAATCCATTCTTAATGATGCAAAACCGGATATTGTTATCACAAAGTGTTTATATCTGAAAACGTTATCTGATTTTTCGGTTGAGACTTTTTGTTTTGATAGTGATTATCCGGCACTTTTACCTTCATGGGCAGTGAATCCGGAGAAAGAGGTTAAAGGCATACAATGGGCTTATGTTATTTATACCTCGGGTTCAACAGGAGAACCCAAAGGCGTGCCAATCGCACATTACAATGCGGTTCATCTTTTTCGTGCGGCAGAGAAGCTGTTTGATTTCTCGGATAAAGATGTTTGGACCTGTTTCCACTCGATAGCATTTGATTTCTCCGTTTGGGAAATTTGGGGCGCGCTTTTGAAAGGAGGAACGCTGGTGTTGGTGCCTTATAATATCAGTCGGAATCCACCCAAGTTTTACGAATTATTGGTACGTGAAAAAGTCACGGTATTAAATCAAACACCAACGGCATTTAGGTTACTGATTCAAACGGATGATTATATGTCAAACAAAACAGAACCTCTTAGCCTGCGATACGTTATCTTTGGTGGAGAAATGTTGAATGTATCGAGCTTCCGTCAATGGATAGATAAGTATGGATATGAACAGCCTGCATTAATTAATATGTATGGCATTACAGAAACAACAGTGCATGTGACTTTTCATCAGGTACGACCCGATGATTTGGTCAGTAATATCAGTCCGATTGGATTGCCTTTACCCGGAATGATCATCCACTTATTAAATGAAGCCGGCCAGCCCGTAAAAGAAAATCAGGCTGGAGAAATGTATATTGCAGGTTTAGGCGTTTCCAATGGCTATTTAAATCGTCCGGAGTTAAGTCGTCAGAGATTCATTTCTAATACCTTTGAAAGATCATCTTCAAATTTATATCGCACTGGTGACCTTGCCCGATATAAGGAAAATGGAGAGCTATATTATCTTGGGCGTATCGATAATCAGATTCAAATTAGAGGTTTTCGGGTTGAATTGGGTGAAATTGAGTCCGCAATGCGAAAATTAAGTTTTGTAAAAGATGCTATTGCCACAACCTATCGACAGGACTCTAATGACTTAAAAATTGTTGTGTTATATCAATCTAACACCGCTGATAATATTCAGCATAAAGAGATCAGACAGTTATTAAAAAAATACCTTCCTGATTATATGCTGCCTGATTTTACAGCAAACGTTGTGGAATTTCCGATGAATAAAAACGGAAAGTTGGACTTAAATCAGATTGGATGGGGTAAAGATGACATAAATGACAATAGTGTAATTTAGACTTATAGTGATTATATCAATCAGATATTACATTAAGATTATCCCTGTTCTATTTTCATCATCAATTTATAGAGTGGAGTAATTAATTGCGGTTTTTGCTGGCCTCTAATAAAATAAATTTTGATATCTGTAAAAATAGAACATGGGGGAGTAAAAATGATTGGTTATATCACATTGGGTACGAATGATTTTTCCCGTGCAGCCGCATTCTACGATGAGCTGCTTGCCGAATTCGGTGCCCAGCGTGTCATGGAAACACCGGCTTTTATCGCCTGGGGCCCGAATTCTAACATGACGAATTTGTGCATTATTAAGCCCTTTGATGGCAATCCGGCAACGGTGAGTAATGGGGGAATGATCGCGCTCAATATTGACAGTCAGGAGAAGGTCGATAAAGTGTATAACAAAGCAATTGCTCTTGGAGCAACGGATGAAGGAAAACCGGGACCTCGTGGCGAGCATGGTTTTTATGCCGCCTATTTTAGAGATCTCGACGGTAATAAATTGAATGTCTTCTGTATGTTACAGGGATAATCTCTCTTACTAAGATGCACACAGGCAACTATAATAAAGTTGCCTGAGATAATTAACTTAAAAATAATTAATTATTATTTATCCTTAGTCATCATAATTGAAATATATTAAGACACTCCCCAATATACTTTTTTAATGGCTAAGTTAAGTTTATTAGGAAGAAAGAAATCTTTAATAAATATCAGAGATAATTGTATAGATAAATATTGATAACGATATAAATAATCTAAATGTGGCATGCATTTTTAATGCCAAATTAATTTTATTTATTAGGTGTGGCTCTGTTTATTAAAAAAGAGAGGCGAATAATTACAGTTACAAGCGCTGGCTGGGTTTCTATATGTCTTCAATAATGGTTTATTTATGAATGAATGGCCTTGGGTCTTTCATTTTATTTAACATTAAATGGAATTTATTGATATGAATGAAAAAAGTAATACACTCATTGACACATTGGTCAATGAGGGGGCGTCGGTTGTTCCTTCTTCAGCTGAAGATATTTTATTTAGATTGCTCTATCAGTTAATTATTATTTTTATTGTTACACGACTCTTTGTTTGGATTAGCCGCTCTTTTTTAGGGCAAACCGCCGTTGCAGGAGAAATATTAGCAGGTCTGGTTTTAGGACCAAGTGTGGCGGGCGCATTCTTTCCGGAACTGATGGGAAGTATTTTTCCAAAAGAAAGTTCAACGATTTTTATCGGTATTGCCCAGATTGGACTCATTTTATTAATGTTTGAAATAGGGCTTGAATTTAAATTCGGAGAGAAACTAAAGAAGAGTCGATTTTCGGTCGCTGTAATAAGCATTGCGGGTATTGTTTTGCCTTTTACGGTGGGTTTCTTTTCTGCTGAATGGATATGGAACTCGATTGCAGCGTCTCGTCCCGATAAAACAGCTTTCCAATTATTTTTTGCTTTAGCACTATCGATTACGGCTATTCCCGTGCTGGGAAGGATTTTTATGGAGCTGGGATTGGCTCACACGCGAACAGCCGCTTTAATCATCGGAGCCGCCGCAATTGATGATATCATCGGCTGGATATTGTTGGGCGCTATACTGACACTCTTTGTCTCCAATTATCAGTTTGATCAATTTATGTTTAACATGTTTGGCATAGTTATTTATATCATACTGATATTTTTGATTGTCAGACCACTTCTGCGTCGTTGGCTTTCTTCGAGGTTAAAAAAAGAAAAGCGGCTCAGTCATCCCGTTATGGCTTACATGATCATTATTCTGTTTTTATCTGCCTCTGTAACAAGTTACTTTGGGATCTTTGCTCTAATCGGTAGCTTTGTTATTGGTATCATATTACATGACAACAGAGAGTTTGTGGTACGCTGGAAAGAAAGCATTGGTAGCTTGGTTCATGTATTTTTTCTCCCTATATTTTTTACATACACAGGACTTCGTACAGACATTGGCAGCCTGAACGGCTCAGATGAATGGATGATATGTCTATTGATCTGTTTAGTGGCATTTGCGACAAAGTTTGGCGGAACCTACATTGCAAGTAGATTATTAGGTGAAAATCGTCGTATTGCGGCGACTATTGGTATTTCAATGAACACAAGAGCGCTAATGGAACTTATCGTTCTCAATATTGGTTATGATTTGGGAATTTTACCGCCTAATATTTTTACCATACTCGTTATTATGGCTATTTTGAGTACGTTTATTACAACGCCTCTGATCCGTTGGTTAATGGGGAAACAAAAAGTATAAGAAATTAAGCTGCGTTTTTTCTTTAAGTTTGAAACTAAAATGAGATATTACTACTGTAATATCATTCTATTTAACAAAATAATTGGTGTTAGGCTATTGTCTGAAGCCTATTATAAGCAACTATTTTTCACTTTAAACCGTGTGGAACGATTTGTCCCACGGTTTATTGTTGGTGCACCGAGAATGGCGGGTACTTGCACCAGATAAGCAACTTGTATGTTCGGTTTGCTTTTAAAATCGTTACATAGTGTAGTACCGGATGGCTGGATGACAGGAGCAACTTTGGCCATGAGCCAGTAAGACAGATTTTGCAGCAGCCATTCATCCTCAGTCTATCGAACAGTATCTCTGGCACCGGCTGTACGGGTAGCCCGCATTAACAAGGTTGATAACCGGAGGAGCTTTATGGAACAGGTTTATTATTGTGGTATTGATATCGCTAAAAACAAGTTTGATTACGCAATTCGCCTGAATAATGGGAAGTATAAAGATAAAGTATTCAAAAATGAACCTGAAGGATTTAACACTTTTATCAACTGGCTGGTTCATCATGGTTTCAATCATGTCCATATTTGTATGGAAGCGACGGGGATTTACTGGGAAGCGTTTGCTGAATATCTGGCAGATAAGGGTTTGACCGTCAGCGTTATTAATCCTGCGCAAATCAAAGCGTTCAGCATGTCTTTACTGGTCAGAAGCAAGACTGATCGGGGAGATGCCAGAGTGATCAGTGATTTTTGTTTCGAACGGAAACCGGCAGCATGGCTGGCGCCTTCTGTGTCGGAACAGAGACTACGGGCTCTGGTATTAAGACTGGAATCGTTGCAAAAGATGCGAACGCAGGAGAGCAACCGCCTCCATGTAGCGAAAGAGAATGTAACCAAAAACATTACAGACCATATCACATGGCTTAATCATGAAATCGAGATATTGCAGGGCGACATTCTGTTCCTGATTAACGGAAATGCAGAGATGAAACATCAGAAAAAACTCCTGGAAAGCATCCCACAGGGCTGGGTGTGCAAACTGCGGCTGTCTTGTTGTCTTTTGGTATTCATCCTGGTCGTTTTGTCAATGCGCGGCAGGCAGCTGCTTATGCGGGTGTTGATCCCCGACTTAATGAATCTGGCAGCAGTGTGAAGGGGCGACCGCGATTATCCAAAACGGGGCATGCATTTTTACGTAAATCTCTTTATATGCCAGCAATGACAACACTTTTTAGAACGGCGTGGGGAAAGCATTTTTATTCCCGTCTTACCGCTGCCGGAAAGGCACCAAAGTTGATAATCGGGGCAATGATGCGTAAGCTCATCCACGTTGCGTTTGGAGTTCTTAAAACAGAAAAAAGCTTCGATCAAAGCTTACATTGTGTTTGACAGGAAACACAGTATCTGTCTTTCACTTTAAACCGTGTGGAAAGATTCATCCCACGGTTTATTTGTTTTTATCATTGCATTAAGAATGACCAGTAATTTACGCATACAAGCAATGATGGCGACTTTATTTGGTTTGCCAGATCGATACCCACTGTTGTAATCTTCATGGTGGACGGCTCCCATTATTAACTGGCTGTGTTGAATACACTTCCATTTTGGCACACTGATGCCGCTTAAATGGGGCGTCCATCCCATTATTTCGTTTATGGAATGAGGCATTATCCATGACAATCACTGCACTACCTGGGAGCTTTGGCAGCAAATCTTGGGTCATCCATGCATGAAAAACATCCGCATTAATACTCCCTGCAAACAAGCTTAAGGTAACGAAGGTCTTTTTGATGATAGCACCAATGACATTAATGCGACCTTTGGCATGTCAGTCGTGTGTGCCGAAACAACGCAGCCCTTTCGCCGAATAACCGTGCGTACGTGGCATAGACTGCGCAAAACCGCTTTCATCCAGATAAACAATCGGTTTGCCCACGTGTTCATAGTGGCGGATACGCTCGACAAACGCCTGACGAGCCTGAGCGTCAGCTTTGGGGTGTTTTAGCGTTTTTTTTCTGGGTGATCCGAAGCCGTTTCAATGCGTAATGAATAGCAGACTGCGTGACCCCCAAGCGTTTTGCTCTTTCCCATTGATAGTCACCGGGGTAATTTTGTACATCAATGATGAGCACCTCATCACTGATTTTAGTGGGCGGTTTATCACGAGTCACACAAGGTTCTATCTTGTGACTCCACCGAAACAGGGTGCGAATAGAGATATCAAAGTGGGCACTCGTTTGTTCGAACGTCAACGAATGCTTGTCTTTGTATGCCAGTACTTTCTTTCGGAAATCTAAACTGTAACCCATCTGACTGCTCTGCCTTGTCATTAGAATTCAGATATTATGTCATATTGTTTTGATTCTGCTATATCTATTTATGGCAGCTGTCTAATCTGGAAAGTATCAATGCCGTTTTAATTCATCAGAGACTCTCTGCACAGGAACGCCTGAGTTAGTTGGATACAATCGGCATCACTCAGATGCGTTCCCTGATTGGCCAGCCCGAGGTCAAGCAGTTAGGAAAGGGTTCACAGCAGTTACCTGACCCTTCATCGACACAATAAAGAGATTTAAATTCCAGAGCTTAATGGGCAATTATTCGTTAAGTTCTGGAATAGGTGTGAATACAATTTAGAACCCGATTCACTAAATGGCGGCGGGTGATACAACTGTTGGCTCTACTTCTAATGCCTGAGTGTAGTGAAAAACACCACTCTAGTGATTCTCATAACCCCGTTTTTGCAAAAGAATTACGCAACATAGAGGGATTAAAATTTCAAACCGTAAGTTTTTGCACAAATGCTCCCGCTAGTCCAAGCGGGCGCTGGGCAAATCTAGCAAGACGTTTGCTTTCAAGTTTGCATCTTGCCTCACTGGTCGTTTGAAAGGCGCTACCATTGAGGTTTCGCAGAGCATGGAGTTTATGGATGAGCCGGTTGAGGGCAATGTTGAGTTCCTCGATGCTGACAAGCAGGCTTACACCCAGACCCATGACGAAATCTCGACACCGGCCATTGGCCCAGTCCTAGTTACTCAACATGGTCATGTTCCCAATGGTTAGATCGGTGATGAGATGTAGTATTCACGCTCAATGAACGTACCTATCACTTTGTCGTGCATTTCTTCGGATTTGGAATAACCTATTGTCTTTCTATTCAACCTCTTTATCCGGATACGAAGCGTAAGATTCGTTCTCTCGATACGTTGGGTAAATTTCTTTCCCGTGAGGTGTTTTTTCTTAGGCAGGTAATCGTAAACGGCATAATCATCTGTACAGTAAAACCGGATAGTAAAAGGAGATAGGAGTGCCAGCAGCTTTTTCAACGTCTTCCTGCTGCGATCCCCAAACACATGTGCCACTACCCGTTTCCTATTCGGCTCCCACGCATACCAGAGCCAGCGCTGATTTCTTTTATTACCGACAAATGACCACTGCTCGTCTATTTCACAGACAATATGAATTTCACTGCCCGAAAGCGGCAGCGTAGTTACTTGTCTTGGCGTGAGTTTTTTAATGTGCGAATGACCGTGTTAATACCGACTTTCAGAACCCGAGCCGTGTCCCTGACACCAGCGTTATTCATGGACATATCAATAATTCGTTCTTTCATGCCGGGGTGGCAGGCTTGGTAGGTATAGTTCAGTTGGAAGGTTTTACGGCAAGCATAACAGTGATAGCGGGGGTGCCCAGTACGCCCTTTTCCATGCCCTTTAACCTCGTCTGTTTTATGACAGTAACGACAAACCACATCAACTTTAGCCATATCTCACCCAGAATAAAAAGTAAGGAGTTTATCACAATATCTAACCATTGGGAGCATAACCAGTATTTCTTATTGAGATCAGCCAGGTAGAAAAAGGTTCAAAAAAATCCCTCGATTCAATCGAGGGATTTGTGTAGAAGAGACAGGTCGTAGCGGCCTCAATATCATGAAAGGATACTCTCACTATATTATTGCTCAATATTTGCTTCAATAAACCATAAAAATTTGTCGAGATCACGGGAAGCGGCGGTGAACATATCTGCTGTATCTTCATCTTTTGCATCAACAATAGCCTGACGGATATCATTGGCAACGATGGCATAACGATCTGCCAATGCTTTTAAGTGATCTTGTACATCATGAATATCTGTTGGATAACTTTCTAACCGAGTCCCTTTATGAACATCCTGAGTTGTTCCCAGAGCAGTGCCGCCTAACTGCACTACACGTTCTGCAAAAGTATCGAGATGCTCAACAAGTGTGGTACGGAAATCATCCAGCATTTGATGAATAGCAATAAAGTTTTTGCCGCGTATATTCCAGTGAGCTTGTTTGGTCATCAGGGACAAGTCAATAAATTGGATCACCATATGGTTCAGGGTAGAAATAGAACTTTGCTTAATACCCTCATTAATATTATTACGGGTATAAATCAGCTTAGAGGGATTTTTTCTGATAAATTTTGCTGTACTCATCGTAATGCTTCCTTAATTTAAACTTATACCTATTGTCTTTCAGGTTACAGCCCCGCTGGCTGTATGTTGAAATCCAAAAGGCATAATGAATTATCTTATTGCGTATATTAAAAGTAGCTGATCATTTATCAGAAGTCATATTGCTTTATTCTATCAAATTGATAGTTGATAAAAATATCATTAATCAATAATGGTAATAATCAAAACCGGATAATATTAAGTTTGTCCGGCCTTGATGAGTTATGTAATATGATTAAAGCAGTTTATTCAACCTTTTCAATTTTGGTTTTCTGTTTCATGGTGGAAGTAGAACCAATTGAGGCACAGATAATGCATAAAAGGGCGAGCCATTGCGTCGTAGTTAAGTGCTCGTTCAGGAAAATGATACCTGACAAGGCACCTAATGCAGGTTCCAGACTCATTAAAGTACCAAATGTTTTGGCAGGTAAGCGGGTAAGCGCAATCATTTCCAGTGTATAGGGAAATGCAGTCGATAAAATGGCGATCCCTAAAGCAACGGGCAACAATGAAACATCAAACAGGAGTTCGGGGCCGGTTTGAATTAACCCTACGGGAAAGAAAATCAAGGCAGCAATTAATGAACCAATTGAAACTGTTGCAGCACCATAGCCCGCACCAGCACGTTGACCGAAGATAATATAGAGCGCCCAAAAAAAACCGGCTCCTAATGCATACAAAATACCTATAGGATCAAGTGTGCTGACATCGTCCCCGATAGGTAACAGAAACCCTAATCCGGCAATGACCAAAGCGATCCAGAGAAAATCCAGTGGACGACGTGAGGAAAACATGGCAACAGCAAGAGGACCAGTAAATTCAAGCGCAACGGCGATACCAAGAGGAATTCTGGAAAGTGCCATGTAAAACAAATAGTTCATTCCACCGAGTGAAATACCGTAGGCAAGAAGAGGAATGATTGATGACCGCTGAAATTTCAAACGCCAGGGCTTAAAGATCAGGAATAAAATCACTGTTCCCAGTGCGAGTCTCAGAGCTGTAACACCAGGTGCACCAATGACATGAAATATTGTTTTGGCTAATGATGCACCAGTTTGAATTGATATCATTGAAAACAATAATAAAATGATAGGAAGCAGAGGAAAAGATGCCGCCCGATGTTTGGAAAGAGACATTTGCAGAAAACCTCAATGACAACATGTTGTTTAGGAGTGTTATCTTCGCAGCGAAATAATCAGAACTCAACTGTATTATGTGTTGTATGTTTATTAAGCTAACGTATAATCAGAAATTAAAAAAATAATAATGTGGAGTTTAGACATGAAAGAGACTGTATTGAAAAGTTCATCAAAAAAAAATGAGGCAATAAAGAGCATTGCGGTTTATTGTGGTTCAAGTTTGGGAGCATCTGGAATTTATCAACAGAATGCCATTATTTTTGCAAAAGAGCTTGTTAAACGAGGTATTACTTTGGTGTATGGTGGTGCCAGTGTAGGAATTATGGGAACAGTTGCAGATACAGTATTACATGAAGGAGGTAAAGTTATTGGTGTAATTCCAGCATTGCTGGAAGAACGTGAAATTTCTCATAAGAATTTATCCGAACTTCATATTGTGGAAACCATGCATCAGCGTAAAAATAAAATGATTGAACTTGCTGATGGTTTTGTTGCATTGCCTGGTGGTTTTGGTACATTAGAAGAATTTAGTGAAGTCTTTACATGGAGTATGATTGGCCTTAATAGTAAACCATGTGGTATTCTGAATATTAATAATTTTTATGATCCTTTGATCTCTATGATTAATAAAATGGCGGACGAGCGGTTTTTGCAGGAAAAATATCGCAATATGGCAATTATTGAGAAAAATCCTACGGTATTACTTGACCGTTTTGATCACTATGTAGTGCCTTCAATAAAAACTTACAATTAATTCTGATGTTAGGAGTGCAGGCATGATAATAAGAACAGCCTCTATGCAGGATCTTGATGCTATTTCATCACTCTACAATATATTATTCAGTGAAATGGCTGCATTGCAGCCAGACCGATTGAGAGGGGTGGAGCAGGATAGAGAATTTATTATTTCCAGCATAAATGATGATAAATTCTATTTATTAGTTGCAGAAGATGATAATGGCGATATTAAAGGCTTTTGCATTGCACAAGAAAATAAGACACCGCCATTTAACTGTCTGATACCGCGAAATTATGCCTATATTATTGATTTAGTTGTCAGTCAGGATGTCAGAAGTCAGGGTATTGGTCAGCAATTATTAGCAGAAATGAAAAGGTGGGCGAAGGAAAATAACTATACCCATTTGGAACTCAATGTTTTATCAAAAAATGTTGCAGCAACGAAACTTTATGAAAGGGAAGGCTATAAAGAAATTAGCAAATTAATGGCTATTACATTGTGATTTGGGGAAATCAGTTGCAAATTTTGCTAGTTGAAGTGGATGAAGATAATTATCGAGATGTTATGTCTCTTGAAGTTGAAGTAGGGCAAGAAAAATTCGTTGCGTCGAATGCGGAGTCAATTGCTGAATCAAAATTCAACCAATATTGCAGGACAAGAGTAATATATTTTGGTAGAAAAATTGTCGGTTTCGTTATGTACGAACGTTGTGTAAATGAAGGAAGACCAAATGAATATAATCTTTATCGCATGATGATCGACAAATCGTATCAAAATAAGGGAATAGGTAGTGTTGCTATGCAATTATTGCTGGATGAAATGAAACAACAAACAGATTGTCATAAACTATCTGTTTGTTATGATGAAACAAGTGAGCGACACCGAAAATTCTACCAGCGTTTTGGTTTTACCGAAGTGGGTTATTGTGATGAGTATGAGGAAATGTTAGCGGAGCTCATTGTAAAAAAGGAAGTTGAGTTACTCATCAAAGAGAAAAAATATTTCCCATATGATTAACATTGTTAACAAATGTTATAGGTAAATGAATAATTCTGGAGCTTGCTAAAAGAATGTTTGTCTGCCAGAATTTAAAATAAATATGGCAGTAAGTTTATTTGGTGTATCCTCAATCTCGTTAAATCAAAATATGATAAACCTCCAAACTTCTGTGGTGAAATAATGAAAATAGGGAAACACTTTAGTAATAGTTTTATTATTAAATTACTATTGTTTATTATGATTGCTGGTTTGGGTTTGAGAGTGCCAATATCTTATATCCCACCGATGTCACAGGAAATCATCGACGATTTAAAAATAAGTCATTCTACGTTCGGGTTGATAACATCGCTGTCACCCTTATGTTTTTTTCTATTTTCTCCCTTAACTCCTTATTTTGAAAGTAAAATAGGTTTATATAAAACCTTATTGATGACATTTATTGTTGCTATTGCTGCTTATCTTTTAAGGTTAAATAGCTCTTTGGTATTACTGTTGACTTCTACAGTAATGTTTGGGTTTGCCATTGCATTGGGAAATATTGCATTACCTTCATTTTTTAAGAGCTTGGGGAGTAACAGGGTCGCTCTTTTATCATCATCTTATACGGCTTCTCTGTATTTGGGGCCAGCAATGGCAACGGGCCTCACTTTACCTGTTAAGCATATTTTCGGGCTTTCCTGGAACGGAGTATCATGGATTTGGATCTTAATCCCGATATTTTCATTGTTCTTGATTTTATTATTTTCTGATAAAAAATCTCAGTCCTCAGGCAGTAGCCCGCATTCCCCTAGTAATTATGATGATAAACCGGATAAGGTTATTAACCCGTGGGGAAGTATTCCATGTTGGGTTATGGCTGTTTATTTTTCTATTTTATCGCTTAATTTTTATATCATTACTGCCTGGTTCCCCGAAATTATCAGTTCTTATGGTTTAGACCAAACTGAGGCAGCATCCTACGCAGCACTGTTCTCATTGATTGCAATACCTTTTGCAACACTAACGGCATTTTATATTTATAAGATAAAAAGACAGGAAATAATGTTCATCATTAACCCAATTATTGGTATGTTGGGTATTGTACTATTCGTTTATGGTCAGAAGAGCCTAATTCCTGTTGCCGTTATGATCATGGGAATCGGTGCGGGCATTTGTACAGGAGTTGCATTCTTACTGCCGTTGTTGCGTTTCAATCATACCGCCAATGTTACAAGAGCAAACTCAATGATACAGTCAATTGGCTATTTGATTGCGTTTTGTGGCCCGGTTGTTTCTGGTTATATTCATGATGTAACTTCCTCATGGAGTATCGTTATGTGGATGCTTTTCATTATTCTAGGGATACAGGGGATTTTGGGGATAGTAATTGGAAAAAATGAGAAGCTTGATGCTAAATAGTATCGATTATTAGCGGTTATAAAAACCGCTAATAATATACTTTATGGATTTTTCAAATACAGACAACGAAACTGCAATTTGAAAGACGACAGATAGAGAAGAGTTTATATTTCAATAACCATTCCTGTTTCTTTACCGTAAATACTACGTATATAACCTTTAGCTATTTGTTCTCCTGTACAAGTTTCCTGTCCGGGGAAGAATCTGGCATAACTGGTAAATGATTCATCCAGTAATCTTGGGCTAACTACGTTAATTCGGATATTGGTGATTTCAGTTGCTGCCGAGCGGACAAAAGCATCGATAGCACCATTGGTTACAGCCGTTTGTGAACCATTAGGCGACATTATTTTACCGACAATACCGGATGTTAAAGTGATTGAGCCACCGGGTTTAACGTATTGCAAGGCACGGAGTGCAACGTTGATTTGACCCAGTGCTTTATTCCTGAGACTTTCCTCATAGTCACTCAGCTTTTCTGGTTTCGTCCAGTGGGTTTTACCGAATGCACAGACAATAGCTTCAAACATTTTATTTTTAGATAAAAAACGATCTAATTGTTGAGTATCGAAAATATCAAGCAGATATTCAGATGAATTACGGCTGGCTTGAAGAATTTCAAGATCTGTAGGGTTATCAATCAGTAATGGATGATATTTTTTGATATTACTGATAATGTGCTTTCCTATATTTCCTGTTGCTCCTATTACTAATATTTTCATATTGATGGCTCCGTAATTTAATTAGATTAGATCATGCCGGATAGAATAATGATTATTTGGTTTTAGGGTGTAGTTCAGCTCTATATTCTTTTAGAACTTTATCAATAACCCAACTGGTTCGTGAAGCAGATATGCCATTAGAAGAGCAGATATCTTCTCCCTGTAATTGATGCACTATTGTCTGGATTAATGGCATTTGAATGTGTGTGGGATTTTCAAAATGGAACTGGTGCAGTGTATTGTTTTCATCGTAATATGAAATTGGGGAATCACCGAATGTTGCAAAGGTTATTTTGCCTTTTGTACCAACGATTTCTACTTTATCTTCACGAGAGCTGGCAACAAAATTCCAGATACCCACTCTCTGAACCTGATTTTCAAACATAAATGACATTGAAACACAATCTTTTTGAAATGACTGTTTGAAGTAGCGATAGAAGCATACTGGCGATACTTTTTGCTTGTTGTGGCATAATAGATAACTAACGATTTTTCTAAATTCCTTTTTTATTCACTATAAGAGCAAACGTTGTGTTAAGTACAAACAACATTACTATGCAGTTTGGCAGTAAGCCTCTATTTGAAAACATTTCTGTCAAATTTGGTAACGGTAACCGCTATGGCCTGATTGGTGCCAACGGAGCGGGTAAATCAACTTTTATGAAAATCTTGGGGGGAGATCTAACACCGACCTCCGGCAATGTCAGTCTTGATCCGAATGAACGCTTAGGTAAATTGCGTCAGGATCAGTTTGCCTTTGAAGAATACACTGTATTGGATACAGTCATCATGGGGCATACGGAATTGTGGCAAGTGAAGCAGGAACGTGACCGTATCTATGCCATGGCAGAAATGAGCGAAGAAGATGGTTATCGTGTTGCTGATCTGGAAGTCGCTTATGGTGAAATGGATGGTTACAGCGCGGAAGCACGTGCCGGAGAATTATTGCTTGGCGTTGGTATTCCGGTAGAACAGCATTATGGTTTGATGAGTGCAGTTGCACCGGGTTGGAAATTACGTGTTTTGCTGGCACAGGCGCTATTTTCTAATCCTGATGTTTTGCTGCTTGATGAACCAACCAACAACCTGGATATCGATACTATCCGTTGGTTGGAACAAGTACTGAACGAGCGCGATAGTACGATGATTATCATTTCCCATGACCGCCATTTCCTGAACACAGTGTGTACTCATATGGCTGATCTGGATTATGGTCAATTGCGTCTGTTCCCCGGCAATTACGATGAATACATGGTGGCAGCCACTCAGGCACGTGAACGTTTGCTGGCAGACAATGCCAAGAAAAAAGCCCAGATTGCTGAATTACAGGCATTTGTCAGCCGTTTTAGTGCTAATGCTTCTAAATCTAAGCAGGCCACTTCACGTGCCCGTCAGATTGATAAAATTCAGCTAGAAGAAGTAAAAGCTTCCAGTCGCCAGAATCCATATATCCGCTTTGAACAGGAGAAAAAACTGTTCCGTAATGCGCTGGAATTAGAAGGTCTGACTAAAGGTTATGACAATGGGGTACTGTTTAAGAATCTGAACTTGCTGATAGAAGTTGGCGAAAAAATGGCGGTGATTGGTGAGAACGGTATCGGTAAAACAACATTGCTGAAGACTTTGATTGGTGAAGCTGAACCAAACAGCGGTACGATTAAATGGTCTGAAAATAGCGCTATTGGCTATTATGCACAGGATCACGCCAGTGATTTTGATGGTGACCTGACTGTATTTGAATGGATGAGTCAGTGGAAGCGTGAAGGTGATGATGAGCAGGCAGTACGTAGCGTGCTGGGACGTTTACTGTTCACTCAGGATGATATCAGGAAAAAAGTCGGCGTATTGTCTGGTGGAGAAAAAGGTCGGATGTTGTTTGGCAAGCTAATGATGCATAAACCAAATATTCTGGTGATGGATGAGCCAACCAACCATCTGGATATGGAATCTATTGAATCACTAAACCTTGCGTTGGAACTTTATCAAGGCACGTTGATTTTTGTGTCTCATGACCGCGCATTTGTCAGCTCATTGGCCAGCCGTATTCTGGAAATTAAAGCCGATAAGGTCATTGATTTTAAAGGTACTTATGATGAGTATCTAAGAAGTCAGGGGATTGTTGAGTAACTCCCCCTTTTTTTCAGGCCCCGTAGATTAACAACGGGGCCAGTTACTCGCTGTGCTGGCATACCTCACACCAGAGATCTTTAAGCAATCTTATCTCACGAAATTGCATTGTCATCGCATCGAACAATAATACTTTGCCTCTGGCCACTTCACCGTATTGAGTCAGCAATTTAATCGCTTCCATTGCCTGCAACGAACCAATTATGCCTACGAGTGGTGCCATTACACCTGTTTCAACACAAGTCAGGTTATTTTCACCGAATAACCGGCTCAGGCAGCGGTAGCAAGGTTCTCCTGTTTGATAGGTAAAAACTGATAATTGTCCTTCCATGCGAATAGCCGCACCGGAAACTAATGCTGTTTTATGCTCATAGCATAATCGGTTGAGTTGCTCACGAATTGCAACATTATCTGTGCAATCCAGCACAATATCATGCTGACTAATTAGCTGGTCTAAGGCTAAGTCATCCAATAATCCTGCAATGGGATGGATAGCAATGTGAGGATTGATTTCCTGTAGTGTTAGTGCTGCTGAATGCACTTTAGCCATCCCAATGCGTTCATCACGGTGAAGGATCTGACGTTGTAAATTAGAGAGGGAAACGGTATCAAAATCTAATAGAGTGATTGCTCCAACACCTGCTGATGTTAAATATTGAGCGGCTGCGCAACCTAGGCCACCCAAACCGACTATCATCACCTTGGATAATTTCAATTTTTCTTGTCCGTCAAAATCAAAGTGACGCAGAACAATCTGCCGGTTGTAGCGTAGAATTTCTTCATCGGTGAGTTCGATAGTCATTTTCTCAGTTAATCACTGGTTTTCACTTAGTTATTGATTTCTTAGCAAATGGTTGAAAAATTCGATCTGTACGGTTTCTCCAGTCGCAACGGAACCTCGTTCCCGCTCCAGTACGATAAAGCAATTGCCGAGGCTATATGAACTGAAAATATGTGAACCTTGATGCCCGGTGCTTCGAACTTCTAACTCACTTTGCTCATTGAGTGCAGCGATCCCACGCTGGAAATCCAGCCTGCCTGGGGATTTTTTCAAAGCTGTCATAACCTTGGCGTTGAGCCTCATTGGTGGTTGCCATGCGGTAAAACCCGATAAATGTGCAATCAAAGGTTGTACTAATTGGTAGAAAGTCAGCACAGCGGATACCGGATTACCCGGTAAACCACAGAACCACGCATTTTTTAGTTTACCAAAAGCAAAAGGTTTACCGGGTTTAATCGCCAATGTCCAGAAGCCAATTTCACCCATTTCATCCAAAATTTGTTTAGTGTAATCAGCTTCACCAACGGAAACTCCGCCACTACTGATAACTAAATCTGCGAGTTCATTAGCTTGTACAAAAGTATGATGCAGAGCGTCAGGATCATCAGGAATGACACCGAAATCAATAACGTCACAGTCCAATTTTTCCAGCATCAGACGAACAGCAAAACGGTTGGTATCATAAATTTGCCCTGCCTGCAATGGATTACCAATGGCTTGTAGCTCATCACCGGTAGAAAAAACTGCAACTTTTAATTTGCGGATCACATCAACTTTCGCAATTCCCAGAGAAGCAAGCAGGGGTAATTGTGCGGTAGCGAGTTTCATACCCTGTGGCAGGACTACTGCATTTTGGGTGATATCTTCGCCGATGGTACGAATATTTTGTCCCTGATGGACAGGATACGTAAAGCGAACGCCTGATTCAGTAACTTCTGCCTGCTCTTGCATAACGACAGCATCAGTGCCTACGGGGATTGGGGCGCCCGTCATAATACGAATGCAAGTACCTAAAGGCCATTCCCCTTGAAATGGTATACCAGCCAGTACTTTTCCTGCTACAGGTAAAACTTGAGTATTGTTCAGATCAGTAAAGCGAATAGCATAGCCATCCATTGCTGAGTTATCAAAAGGGGGAACATTAATTGGTGAGATAATATCTGTAGCAGTAATACGGCCTGCTGATTGTGTCAGATTAATTGTTTCTGTTTCGGTAAGAGGAGCAGTTTGTGTTAATAGCTTTTTCAGCGCCTGTTCGAGTGAAATTAAACCTGAAGTATAACAATGATCCATGTAAGCTCCCAATGTGCGGCAAGTGGCATGGATGCATTATGGCAAATATCCTTTTAATGGGGAATTGCTAGTGCTCAATAGGTATGATTAGTGACTAAGAAAAGATGTATATTACATTCATGATTTGCTATAACTAAATAATGGCAATTAAAACAATTGATTAAATAAATACTTAATCACTATGAGCAATCAAATCATCACACCAAGCAGCCGTAACTATCAAGCTATTCAGATTGCATTGAGCGGTTTTCTCGCTTTAGTTGTTGCAATGGGAATAGGACGCTTTACTTTTACTCCACAAGTTCCATTGATGATTGCAGAATCACAATTCACTCTGACAGAAGCAGGAATTGTAGCTGCGTTTAATTACCTTGGCTATTTTGCTGGCTCTTATGATGCAATGCGGGCACGGCAATTTATAGAATATCGTCTGTGGGGCGGGCTGTGGGGAGCGGTAATTATTACACTTCTGTCAGCCTTGCTGGATGGCCCGGTATTACACAGTATTGCCCGCTTTTTTATTGGTTGGGCGAGTGGTTGGACGTTGGTATTAGTGGCAGCATGGGCGAATGATGCACTGGCGAAACTGAATCGTCCGGGGCTAAGTGCGGCTGTCTTTGCAGGCACTGGAATTGGAATTTTGATCAGTGGCGCACTCGCAGTGGGGATTCAGTCGTGGGGAATGAATGCTGCTCAGGCATGGTTTATTTATGGCATTCTGGCCTTGTTGTGCAGTATTTATGCTAGTCGTCATTTACCGCGTCGTGGCGAATTACATCTCCCACAGGCAGTTATCCAAAAACTGACGTTGACACCAGAAATTAAACGGTTGCTATGGAGTTACAGTCTGGCGGGATTTGGCTATATTCTGCCTGCCACATTCCTTTCTCAAATGGCTGCTGAACGTTTTCCTGGCAGCTTATTTGCGCAATTTGTCTGGCCGATATTTGGAGGCGCTTCTGTCATTGGTATTGTACTGGGGATTCTGTTAAGTCATGTATCGACAGCTCAGGTTCGTTTAACGATCACACTCTGGCTTCAGGCACTTGGAATATTGATAGCCGAAGTAATACCGGGGATCAGCGGCCTTGTCATTGGGGCATTGTTGATTGGCGGTGGTTTTATGTGTGTGGTGCAACTGGCTTTGTTGTATGGGCGTGAATTAGCACCTAATCATACTCATTATATGGCGGGATTATTGACCACAGGTTATGCTGTGGGGCAATTGGTCGGGCCGATGTTGTCTGCTATTTCAACATGGCTGACTGGTAAACTGGAACCTGCTTTATATATCGCATTTATTGGCTTGGTTATTGCCGGATTGTTGGTATTTAATCGCAACAGAATTTGTCGGGAATAATCCTGATTTGGTGCATTGATGCAGTGACGGTATAGTTATGAACCTAACCCAATGGATTTCAATATGTGCTGATAAAAATGCGGTTTGAAAGACGACGGGCGACGGGTGTAACTATTCAATATTCGGTATAGCTATAACCCATCATATAATGGAAGTATTACTCTTGGAGAAATTAATGTCATCTTTAAGTACAGAAGCTGCGCTGGTGCATTCGGCACTGGTCGCTCATGGTCTTGAAACCCCATTGCGTGAACAAAATTTAGAGCCTGAAGTGCGTAAGGCACGCATTGAGGAACATATGACAGAAATTATGAAACTGTTAAACCTGGATTTGAGAGATGACAGCTTGGTTGATACGCCAGGTCGTATTGCGAAAATGTATGTAGATGAAATATTTTCGGGTTTGGACTACAGAAATTTTCCGAAAATCACTTTGATACAAAATAAAATGAAAGTTGATGAGATGGTGACGGTGAGAGATATCACACTGACCAGTACCTGTGAACATCATTTTGTAACTATCGATGGAAAGGCCACCGTAGCTTATATTCCTAAAGATAAAGTTATTGGATTATCAAAAATTAACCGTATTGTGCAATTTTTTGCGCAACGCCCCCAGGTGCAGGAACGTTTGACACAGCAGATTTTAATTGCACTACAAACTTTGCTTGGGACAAATAATGTTGCCATCTCTATTGATGCTGTTCATTATTGCGTGAAAGCCCGTGGTATTCGCGATGCAACCAGTACCACAACAACGACTTCTCTTGGCGGTTTATTTAAGTCCAGTCAGAATACACGACAGGAATTTTTGCGAGCCGTTCGCCACTTACACTTATCGTGATCTATCTTTATTATCATGACAAGTCGTCAGTTAAATAGTGGAGTAACGAGCCATAGGATTGTGGCTCTTGATAGTGTGCGTGGTTTCGCCATTTTAGGCATATTATTACTGAATATCTCTAGTTTTGCGTTGCCATATGCTGCTTATATGAATCTCTTTTATAAAGAGGATGTCTCATTTTCTGATGTATTAACATGGTCTGCCTTGAGTACTTTTGCTCAGGGAAAATTTTTATTTATTTTAACGCTACTGTTTGGTGCGTCACTTGAGTTATTGAGGCAACGAGAGCATAACTGGAATCTTTGCAGGCTGTTGATTCTGGCTGTTATTGGTTTATTGCACGGGATTTTACTGTGGGATGGCGATATCTTGCTGTCATATGGTTTGGCCGGTATTTTTGCGTTGCATTTGATCAATACCCGTCACAATCTGTTTGGCCAGGGGATTGTTTTTTACCTGTTCGGTTTGATGATGTTTTATCTGTTGGGATTATTTCCAGTGGAAGAAAATAGTACTTTCTGGCGTCCATTAGAACAGGATATTTTTCATGAAGTTTACTGGAAAACCCATGGTGGGCTATTGGCGATAGAGCATCGTATGCATCAGGTCAGTGGGGCAATGATAGTGACTGCGGTACAGTATGGCTGGCAAATGGTTGGGACAATGCTTTGTGGAGCAAAGTTAGTACGTAATGGATGGTTGAAAGGAACATACAGTAGTTACCATTATCGTCGGATGGCGTTGTGGCTGTTTGTCGTTGGTTTGGTGATCCACTCTGTTGCTCTGTTAGTTCAGTATTTATATCCGTACAGTTATTTTGCCGCCTTGACTGTTCGTCATACCACCGCTGAATTAGCGACGCCATTCCTGGCGTTGGCTTATGTGGCACTGATTTATGGATTCTGGCCGGTTATTTCCCGTTATCGAGTTATTTTCTGGTTCCAGCAGGTTGGCAGAATGCCGTTAACCTGTTATTTAATGCAAACTTTGATTTGTACCGTACTTTTTTATCATTGGGCGCTATTTAATCAGTTCACCCGTTTGGAATTGTTAATATTTGTTCCTTTCGTCTGGGGATGTAATGTTGGGTTCGCCTGCTGGTGGTTGAAATATCATCAAAAAGGACCTGTTGAAACACTTTGGCAGAGTCTGTCTGGAAAATTGGTAGAAAGATTTTAAACCGTGCGGAGCCTATTGTTTGAAAAATAGGCTCTTATTTATTGGGCTGTTTTTTCTCCAGTTCCTGTAATTCTTTTGGTGATACGGCAGGGTAGCCCTCAATTCCGCCAGGAGCGACCTGCTGGATAGGAATTGGTGTCAGAGGACCCAGAAAACGCGGCTCACGCTTCAAAATATAAAGATCAGCTAAAGCGCCGAGGCGAGCAAACACTTCTCGCATACGTACAGTCATCATATTTTTGGGGGAAGACACCGCATAACATTGTGCTTCTATTCCCATGTGCATTGCAATGAACAGAGCGCGTTCACAATGGAAACGCTGGGTGATGATAGTAAAGTCATTGGTATCAAACACTTTGCGGGTTCTGACAATCGAATCTAATGTGCGAAAGCCAGCAAAATCCATCACAATTTTTGAGGCAGGGATCCCAGCCTTGATTAAGTCTTTTCGCATTGTATTTGGTTCATTATAGCTGTGTTGGGCATTATCTCCGCTCAGCAGCAGGTATTTTACTTTCCCGCTGTTATAAGCGTTAACAGCACCTTGAATTCGATAGAAATAATATTGGTTATACACACCAGTTTTATAATATTTGGATGTACCCAATACCATACCAACTTCCCGTTCAGGTAACTGTCTAAGATCATCAAAAACATAGGGAGCGGTTTTCCAGCTGATCCAGCGATCAAGCATAATAGCTGATAGCATAAAAACAGCTATTATGAAAATCAGACTGGTAATCAGGCGCTTCCACATTATTTTTTGCCTTTTACATAATTATAAACACGTGATCAAAGGCTACTTTACTTGATATACCGAAGCAAGTATTGGATGAACATACCGGATAGAATACGCTTTATTATTAGTATGTTTATGGGATTATGGAGATTAGCAGTACTTATTACTAAAGTTTTTTACTAAAAGGCCTGTCAATGTTATCGGCAGGCCAGTTGATAATATATCAGAATGATGTGCGTTTATAGACGCGGTATTCTGGTTTCCAGAAGTTACGCTCAATAGCTTCTTCAAGTGCATCTTCAGAAGTAACCGTTGCTACTCCCTGAATCTGGGCTTTTTTCGCGACTTCTTTAGCGATCTTACGGGAAACGCTCTGAATATCATCGATCAATGGCAATAACGGGCCAGAACCCGTATGTGCCAGTGGTGAACAATCTGCTAATGCGCGGCTGGCAGCCATTAGCATATCATCTGTCACGCGTTTGGCTCCGGCTGCAATAACACCTAACCCGATACTAGGGAAGATATAAGAGTTATTGCATTGTGCAATTGGGAATTCTTGGCCTTCATATTGTACTGGTGAGAATGGACTACCAGTTGCAACCAATGCCTTACCTTCTGTCCAGTTAATAATATCTTCAGGACGGGCTTCGACGCGTGATGTCGGGTTAGACAGCGGCATTACAATTGGACGTTCACAATGTTTATGCATTTCACGGATAATTTCTTCCGTGAACAGACCAGACTGACCAGAAACACCAATCAAAACAGTAGGCTTGGCATTGCGTACAACATCCATTAGCGACAGGCTATCATTGTTAACATCCCAGGATTGCAGTGCGCTACTTTTCTGAACCAGTACACTTTGAAAATCCAGCAGATTTGGTTGCTTATCAGTGAGCAGCCCAAAGCGATCAACCATGAATACACGGGCACGGGCCTGTTCATCACTTAAACCTTCCGATTTCATTTGGGCGATGATTTGTTCAGCAATACCACAACCAGCGGAGCCCGCACCGAGGAAGGTCACAGTTTGGTCTTTCAATTGACGGCCTGCAGCACGGCTGGCGGCAATCAGGCTACCGAGAGCAACAGCGGCTGTACCTTGAATATCGTCATTAAAGCAGCAAAGATCATTGCGGTAGCGAGTCAATAATGGCATCGCATTTTGTTGGGCAAAATCTTCAAATTGCAGCAGTACATTCGGCCAACGACGTTTTACAGCTTGAATGAATTCATCTACGAAATCATCATATTCTTTGCCTGTAATACGAGGCTGGCGCCAGCCCATGTACAGTGGATCGTTCAAGCGTTGCGGGTTATTCGTCCCCACATCCAACACGACAGGTAGGGTGTAGGCAGGGCTGATCCCGCCACAGGAGGTATATAAAGATAATTTACCGATAGGGATCCCCATTCCACCAATCCCCTGATCGCCAAGACCCAGGATACGTTCACCATCGGTGACAACGATGACCTTAACATTCTGTTTAGTCGCGTTTTGTAGCATATCATCAATATAAGCCCGGTTTGGGTAAGAGATGAACAAACCACGGGCACGGCGGTAAATGTCAGAGAAATGTTCACACGCTTCACCGACAGTTGGCGTGTAAATAATAGGCATCATCTCGCTGAGATGGGCGTCAAGAAGCCGGTAGAAAAGAGTTTCGTTGGTGTCCTGAATATTTCTCAGATAAATATGTTTATCTGCGTCATTTTTAAAATCGCAATATTGACGATAAGCACGTTCGGCCTGCTCTTCAATTGTTTCAACGGCTTGAGGTAATAAGCCATGCAGATTGAAATTGCTGCGTTCTTCTTCCGTAAAGGCGCTGCCTTTATTCAACAGGGGAAATTCCAACAGGATGGGGCCAGCGTAGGGAATATAGAGAGGACGTTTACTTTCGTGTTCCAGTTCCATGATGCTTACTCTTTGGACTAATCAATAACAAAATCGGCAAATCAGCGATAGATCCTAAGAAGATAAAAAAAATAAGTACAGTAAATGTTACTTAAATATGTCTATCATGAGCAAAAATGAGAGATAACATACAGAATTAGCTAATTAAATGTTATTTAATTTCTCATTTTTACCCAAAATTCTTCCAGAATAGCCATTTTTAGCAATGAAACTGTCAGAATGTATAGCACTCTGTCTGTTTACAGCCGAGGGAAATTAAGGTGGATTCAGTCGCATTCCATTGTGATAAATGATTGTTTTGCCCTTCTACTAATATTGCCCGTTTGATGGTTCGGCAATCACTGCCTGATAAGTTCATCAATATCAGTGCTGCCTGCAAAGGGGGTAAGCTCGGATTAAATGCCGCATTTTCTGCATAGCGACCGGTATAAACACGATTTTGCTCATCTATCAATGCAATACCTGAGTGGGAATGGCTATAAGGTGAATGACTCTGATTCGCAGCATCCAGCGCAGCCAGCACGAGTTCGTCATTGGTATCCAACTGATAGCCATGATGAATGCTATCCAGCAACAAGGGAGTATCTCCTAAATCACGTGGGCCGAATGCCTCTGGCAGATAGTCAGCCAACGTTAACCGTGGACGATCAGGTAAACAGATTTCCAATTTTGTTCCACTGTTTAATTCATTCATAAATTGGCGGCAATGGCCGCAAGGAGAACAATTAACAGTGACGGATAGCAATTTTTTCTCACCACGTAACCAGGCATGAGTAATGGCTGATTGTTCGGCATGGACAGTTTGCTGTAACGGAACGCCCACAAATTCCATATTGGCACCAAAATAGAAGTTTCCGCTCTCTCCTTGTGCAATGGCACCGACATGAAAGTGTGAGATAGGCGCAATGGAGCAGGCCGCAGCGAGTGGCAACAGGGCAAGTGCTAGCGCATGATCATCAAAGCCGCAGCTCTGCTTAATCGACTCCACCTGCTCTGTTGTCAGCATAGCCGGAAAATCATCATGACCAATGTAGGGCAATAGAGCCTTTTGCAATTTAGGTGTGATTTCTGACCAGATAGCGTGAAAACGAGCTTGCATAGAATAATCTCCAAATTAATCGAAGGTTATTCTAGGATGATCAGTTAGGTTTGTAATGTGATATATACCATATAATTAATGAAATTTATGTAACAAAGATATTATTTTAACAACTTATGTCAAATTTTTTACTATTTAAATGATTTTTTCACTTTTTGGTAACTAGCCAAAAAGGTGCAATAACACAGGAAATAAGAAAGGGGCAATTAATGAAGTAATAACGCCGCAAGTCATCAGTGCCAGCGAACTATATGCACCCTCGACATGATCTATTTCAGCACATCGTGCCGTTCCTACGGCATGAGAAGCTGTACCCATTGCCAGTCCTCTGGAGGCTTGGGTTTTAATTTTCAAGAAATTAAACAAGTTATGGCCAAAAATTGCACCTAAAATACCAACAGCAATGACACAGGCGGCACTGATGGCTGGAATACCTCCAATAGAATGAGCGACTGCCATGGCGATAGGGGTTGTCACTGATTTTGGTAATACAGAAGCCGCAATTTCAGGAGTAGCGCCTGCCCATAAAGCAATAGCTGTACCTGTGACCATTGCAGTAACACTGCCGATGAAGCAGATACTGATAATAGATTTCCATTGAGCACGGATTTGATGGAGCTGTTCGTACAGTGGAAAGGCTAGAGCAACAACAGCAGGTTGTAACAAATCATTCAATATCCGGCTACCGGCGAAATAGTGTTCATAAGAGGTATGAGTCAGCAGCAGCAGAGGAATAATGACTGCCATTGATATCAATAAGGGATTGAAAACAGGAAGTCTGAGTCGGACAGAGAGTTTTTTGGCTACATAAAAGACAGCCAGGGTCAATGGCAATGACCACCAGATATGGTTTAGCATTTTTATTTTCCCTCCTGTTGTGATGATTTCTGTTCTGATAATTGTTTTTTGTGATTAGAGCTGATAATAGTGCGTTCGCGGTGGACATAATGAGAGCTGTAAGCAACGGTAATCATGACGATGACGGTACTGATGATACAGGAAAGGGCAATCGGGAGTATCTGCTGGCTCAGTTGTGGATAATATTCCATAACGCCGACCCCGATGGGTAAAAAGAGCAATGTCATGTTTTTCATCAATAAGCTACAGCCCGGTTTTACCCAATGAGCGGGAATAATCTGAAGCGCCAGCAAACAAAACAGAAGCAGCAAGCCAATAATACTACCGGGGAGAGAGAAGGGGAGATGTGCTGAAATGAGATTCCCTACAATGAGGCATAAGTAGAGCAGCACAAATGCACGCAGATATCGCCAACCTGCCATCAGTACGTTTTGAAAAGACATAACGTATAATTCCTCAATACAAAGAGGGTTATCATACGATTAATACTGTTAATGTGCTATAGGTCACATTAAAAAGCGGGTTCAAAAAACCCGCTTTACTATTTTTCAGAGCATTAGCTTCTTAGAGCATCAGTTTTTCAGAATATCAGGTGATTATTTAACCTGCATACCAGGTTGCGCACCGCTGTCCGGGCTTAACAGGAAAATGTCTTTTCCTCCAGGACCTGCTGCCATCACCATGCCTTCTGAAATACCAAAACGCATTTTACGTGGAGCAAGATTAGCTACCATAACGGTCAGGCGGTTTTCTAATGTTTTTGGATCCGGATAAGCAGCACGGATGCCGGAGAAAACTTGACGAGTTTCACCACCAAGATCAAGGATCAATTTCAGCAGCTTATCCGAACCTTCAACAAAATCAGCTTGCTTAATCAATGCGATACGTAGATCAACTTTGGCAAAATCATCAAATGTAATGGTGTCCTGAATTGGATCATCTGCCAGAGGACCTGTCTGGGTTTTTTGTGGCTCAATGTTCTCTTTGGAGTCGTCTACCATTGCTTCAACTTTAGCCATATCGATACGGTTAAATAGTGCCTTAAATGGCAAAACATCATGATTCAGCAGAGGTTGCTGGATACCATCCCAAGTCAGTTCGGTATTCAGGAAGGTTTCTGCACGGGCAGCGAGACCCGGAAGAATAGGTTTCAGGTAAGTCATCAGCACGCGGAACAGGTTGATGCCCATTGAGCAGATAGCTTGAAGATCTGCATCCCGGCCTTCTTCTTTCGCCACAATCCACGGTGCTTGTTCATCAACATAACGGTTAGCGAGATCGGCCAATGCCATGATTTCACGGACAGCTTTACCAAATTCACGATGAGTGAAATCTTCTGCAATTCCCTGTGCGGCATCAACAAATTTCTGGTACAGCGCAGGATCAGCAAGCTGATCTGCCAGTTTGCCCGCAAAACGCTTATTGATGAAACCAGCGTTACGTGAAGCCAGATTAACAACCTTATTGACGATGTCACTGTTTACGCGCTGAACGAAGTCTTCCAGATTCAGGTCGATATCATCAATACGGGAAGAGAGTTTCGCTGCGTAGTAATAACGCAAGCAATCTGCATCCAGATGCTTCAGATAAGTCTCTGCTTTGATGAAAGTTCCACGAGACTTAGACATCTTAGTACCGTTGACAGTAATGTAACCGTGTACAAACACGTTGGTTGGTTTGCGGTAATTGCTGCCTTCTAACATAGCTGGCCAGAACAGGCTGTGGAAATAGACGATATCTTTACCAATAAAGTGGTAAAGATCTGTTTGGGAATCTTTCGCCCAGAATTCGTCGAAATTCAGGTCACCACGTTTGTCACATAGGTTCTGGAATGAACCCATATAGCCGATTGGTGCATCCAGCCAGACGTAAAAATATTTACCCGGTTCATCAGGAACTTCAAAACCGAAATAAGGCGCATCGCGAGTGATATCCCATTGTTGCAGACCTGCTTCGAACCACTCCTGCATTTTGTTTGCTACCTGCTCTTGCAAGGTGCCAGAGCGGGTCCATTGTTGAAGCATATCGCTGAAAGCTGGCAGGTCGAAGAAGAAATGCTCTGTGCTACGCATTTCTGGTGTTGCACCGGATACAACTGAACGAGGGTTGATCAACTCTGTTGGAGAATAGGTCGTTCCACACACTTCGCAGTTATCGCCGTACTGATCTTCTGCCTTACATTTCGGACAGGAGCCTTTAACGAAACGATCAGGCAGGAACATACTTTTTTCTGGATCGAACAGTTGAGAAATGGTTCGATTCTTAATGTAACCGTTTTCTTTCAGTTTCAGATAAATTTCTGATGCAAGCGCTTTGTTTTCTTCACTGTGCGTAGAATGGTAGTTATCGTAACTGATAGCAAAACCAGCGAAGTCCTGTTGATGCTCTTGGTGCACTTTGTCGATCATCTCTTCTGGCGAAATTCCTGCCTGCTGGGCTTTCAGCATGATTGGTGTACCGTGAGCATCGTCAGCACAGACAAAGTGCACCTCTTTGCCGCGCATTCGATGATAACGAACCCAAATATCAGCCTGAATGTGTTCTAAGATGTGACCGAGATGAATTGGACCGTTAGCATAGGGTAACGCACAGGTCACCAGTAATTTTTTCGCGACTTGAGACATAGTTAGGATCTGACTTCCATAAATTGAAAAGGGTTTTTGATGTTACCTGATCAGAAGCATTGTCGCTAGGGTAATGCGCGAACTTCATCACTTTTGTTTTGTACTTATCGTAAGCTATCTGCTTCTGCTATGATGGACGAACAGTTTTAGGTTGAAAAAGATAAATCAAAAGGAGCCGGGATGAACTCACAATCCCCCGAGCAGACCAATCCTGACCTGCTGAGAGAAAGCGTTGCGAAAATATTGGCAGCGTTCAAACATCCGACATTAGAACAAGATTTAGTGACTCTGAAAGCATTGCATCGTTGTACTGTTCTGGATGGGATATTACATATTGAATTAATGATGCCTTTCGTTTGGAAACGAGCTTTTGAAACACTGAAGGAAGAAACAATTCATCTATTACAAGCTGCTACAGGTGTAAAAGGTGTTGAATGGCGGCTTTCCCATGATATCTGTACCTTACGCAGAGCTAACAACTTACCGGGTATTAATGGTGTACGTAACATTCTGGCAATCAGTTCAGGAAAAGGTGGTGTGGGTAAATCCAGCACGGCAGTGAATCTGGCACTGGCTTTAGCTCAAGAAGGGGCAAGAGTAGGTATTTTGGATGCAGATATCTACGGCCCATCGGTTCCCAATATGCTTGGGACAGCCAAAGAGCGGCCGACTTCACCTGATGGTCTGCACATGGCACCTATTATGGTACATGGCATGGCGACAAATTCCATTGGTTATCTTGTCACCGATGATAACGCAATGGTATGGCGTGGCCCGATGGCCAGTAAGGCACTTATGCAGATGCTACAAGATACATTATGGCCAGATCTTGACTATTTGGTAATCGATATGCCACCGGGAACTGGGGATATCCAGTTAACATTATCCCAGAATATTCCCGTGACTGGGGCATTGGTTGTCACAACACCGCAGGATATTGCCTTAATTGATGCTATGAAAGGCATTGTCATGTTCCAAAAAGTCAACGTACCAGTGTTAGGTATTATTGAGAACATGAGCACCCATATCTGTAGTCACTGTGGCCAACATGAGCCGATTTTTGGCGAGGGAGGCGCAGAAAGACTGGCGGAAAAATACAAATGCCAATTATTGGGTAAGATCCCTCTGCATATTTCACTGCGTGAAGATCTTGATCGCGGAGATCCTACGGTTATCAGCCAACCTGATAGTGAATTTGCGGATATTTATCGTGAAATTGCCGCTAATATTTCTGCCCAGATGTACTGGCGAGGAGATAAAATCCCGACGGAAATTTCTTTCCGTGAAGTTTGATTTAAGAAAAGAATATAACGGCTTTATTGAGAGACTTAATAGACTAGATTAATGATTATTCCATTGATACTGCCGTCATTTAATTTTGGTTTATGGCACAGGGATAACGCAATATCAAAAAAGTAGATCAATGGCTCTATTGTTACAGGGCCATCTGTTATAGAGCGATTGTCCTACATTTGGCGGTTTCTATTTCTGTGATTGCGTTCTGTGATTGCGGAATTTTTATGCGAAGCGTATCGAAAAAAGCGAGACTTATCTTGTTTGCGCTGGCATAGAAGCTACTAACTCCCTATAATCCGCCAAACATAGCGTGACAGAATGCTATTTTCCCACTTTATTTTTTCTTTTTAACCAGGTTATTTCTAGTATGGCTGATGAAGCACATAAGTGTACAATTGTAGGTATTTCAGGTGCCTCCGCTTCGGGCAAAAGCCTTATTGCCAGCACACTTTATAGAGAATTACGCGTTCAGGTTGGTGATCACAATATCGGAGTTATTCCAGAAGATTGTTATTATAAAGACCAAACTGATACCCCGCTGGAAGAACGCTATAAAGTCAATTATGACCACCCAAGTTCAATGGATCACAATTTACTATTCGAACATATTCAGGCACTGAAAGCCGGGAAGTCCGTTGAATTGCCCCAATATGACTACGTTGCTCATACCCGCAAACCAGAATCCATTCATTTTGAACCAAAGCGAGTTATTATCCTTGAAGGTATCCTATTATTAACGGATAAGCGTTTGCGTCAGGAACTGGATTTTTCTATTTTTGTTGATACACCATTGGATATCTGTCTGATGCGTCGCATCAAGCGCGATGTGAATGAGCGTGGGCGATCACTGGATTCTGTAATGGAACAGTATAAAAAAACAGTTCGTCCGATGTTCTTGCAATTCATCGAGCCATCAAAACAATATGCAGACATTATTGTTCCCCGTGGTGGTAAAAACCGTGTGGCTATCGATATATTGAAAGCTAAGATTGGCCAATTTTGCGAATAACCTGATGTTCAGGAATTCATAAGTATCATCGTATTTTGAGAGGAAGTAATGCGACTCTGTGACCGTGACATTATTAAATGGCTTGATGAAGGTAAACTGGAAATTACCCCACGTCCTCCTGTCGAACGTATTAATGGGGCAACGGCTGATGTTCGCCTTGGGAATCAGTTTCGCGTTTTTCGTGGTCATACTGCTGCTTATATTGACCTGAGTGGTCCCAAGGCTGAAGTCAATGCGGCACTTGATCGTGTCATGAGCGATGAAATTAGTTTGCCGGATGGGGAGGCTTTTTTTCTGCATCCTGGCGAACTGGCACTGGCAGTGACACTGGAATCTGTCACATTGCCTGCTAATCTTGTTGGTTGGTTGGATGGTCGTTCATCTCTGGCTCGTCTTGGTTTGATGGTCCATGTCACTGCTCACCGGATTGATCCGGGTTGGCGTGGTCAAATTGTTCTGGAATTCTATAATTCAGGAAAATTACCGTTAGCTTTGCGTCCGGGCATGGTCATTGGGGCTTTGAGTTTTGAGCCGCTTTCAGGTGTTGCTGACCGTCCTTATAACCGACGTCAGGATGCTAAATATAAAAATCAAAAAGGAGCGGTGGGAAGCCGAATCAGCGAAGACTAATCTTTTTTGGTGAAAGTTTCTGGTAAAGTAGTCATTTGGTGAAAATAGTCATCTTGTGGACATGAGACTGGGGAAGTCATGAAAAGATTGTTGACGACACTCGTTATTTTGTTAGTAGTAGTTGTTATGGGGTTAACAGCATTAGTCATGTTGATTAATCCGAACGATTTTCGTGGCTACATAGTCAAACAAGTACAAAAAAAGAGTGGCTATCAGCTTGTGTTACAGGATGATCTACGTTGGCATGCCTGGCCAAAATTAAGTATTTTGACCGGGCAAGTATCACTGACTGCTCCTAATGCGAAAATGCCTGCTGTTATGGCAGAAAATATGCGCTTGGATGTTGAATTACTGCCATTGTTATCTCATCAACTTTCTGTCAAAGAAGTGATGCTTAAAGGAGCTGTTTTGCGGTTTACACCGGATAGTCAGCCACAAAAAAAACCAGAAACTCCCATTGCGCCTGAAGGTGATTTTCATTATCCCGTAGCGAACGATGCTCACAGTTGGAAATTGGACATCGATAAGATCAAAGTAGAGAATAGCTTGTTGATTTGGCAAACCGATACCCATTCGCAGTTAAATATGCGGGATATTGATTTGCTGATGAAACGCCAGGATCAGGGCCACGTTAATTTTGAACTCAATGGTAAGATCAATAAAAATCAGCAAGAATTTGCCTTTGAGGTTAATGCTTCTTTCGGTATTTCTGATTATCCACATAATTTAACCGGCGATATCAGTTCGTTTAAATATCAGCTACAGGGTGTTGGTCTTCCGCCAGAAGGCATAGCAGGAACGGGGAGTGCGACTGTAAAATATGATACTTTTTCATCATCTATTTCGTTGCAGAAAATAGCACTGACAATGAATGGAAGTGAATTGACAGGTAATGTTGCGATTAACCTGAAAGATAAACCACACTATTCCATCAATCTGTCTTCGCCAAAATTAGATTTAGATAATTTGTTAGGATGGGATAAGTTATCACAGCATAGTTTACAGGCAAAACTTGATTATCGGGCTGAAAATAATTCGGCAAAACCTGTGATTGCAAAATCTGTTTCTCCTTTATCAAATTATGATCTCAGTTTTCTGAAAGAACTTAATGCACATCTGTTATTCATGGCGAATAAATTTATTTATCAAGGTATGGATATTGATAATTTTGTCTTTAAGGCCGTCAATGATGAGGGAATAACAGAGATTTCGAAATTGAGTGGTAACGTATTTGGTGGTCATTTTTCACTGCCTGCCACAATTGATGCAACAGTTAATCCCGCTAAATTACATGCGAAACCTCTGCTGCAAAATATTGACTTACAACCACTACTGAAAGCTTTGGCTCTGCCATCGGTGTTTAGTGGACAACTTACGCTCGATGGAGATCTTTTGGGAGATGGCTACGATGAATATGCAGTCACCCATTACTGGCGGGGAGATCTGAATATTGGCCTGAGAAATGCGCGTTTGGACGGGTTGAATATTCCTTTGCTTATCCAACAATCTTTTTCGAGAATGACTGATTTGGTTCAACAGCCGATGAATATTCAGAACTTTACTGATGCACAAAATCTATCAGTAAAAACTCAACTAAATAAAGGTAAGATTAAAATTAATAACCTTTCTGCAATATCTGGTATTTCGAGAATTGAAGGGCAGGGTGAGGCAAATTTACTAAAACAGAATGTCGATGTTGCATTGGCGGTTCAGTTAACCAGTGGGTGGGGACAAGAAAACGAGTTAGTTAGTCGTTTAGAAAAACTAAAAGTACCCCTGCGAGTTTATGGTAATTGGGATAATCTGCAATATACCTTGAGCGTAGAACCAATATTGCGTGATGAATTACAGCAAAAAGTCAAACAATCCATCAAAAACTGGCTTGAGAATAACGATACTAGTGAAGTAAGAAAAAAGCTGCTTAATAAGAATAAGTAGCTGAATTTATCATAATTGATAATATAAACAGGTGAGCGTTCTAACGTTCACCTGCTTGTGAAAAAATTGATCGTGGATTAATGATAGTGAGTTGATAGTGGTGTTACACCACTATCAACTTATAGCTCAGATAACAGATTGGTTTTTCATTTCCTGTTTCTGTTAATACCCCATAACCTCATAATAGAATTGTGGAGTCCAGCCTAATTGTGGAGTAGTGACCGATATAGTTAAGGTATCTTTCGATATTCCCATTCCATCCGGATTATTGCGCTGTATTTTAACATCAGCCGGATAGCTAGGGTTTTGGCTATCGAAATTATCTCCGACAATACTAGCATGGCATGAAATGATGCCATTTGACAAGCTGATTGGCAATTGTACTTTATAGTAATTGGTGTAATACGTTATTCCACCGAAAACTGACATATTAACTTCTTGAATTGAGCCACTGGCTACGGCAATCCCGTTTATCTGGATGATATCACCAAGTCTGATGACAGTGGCGTCTTGTCCGATTAAACGAGATTCAATATTTAACCCAACCAGATTAGCTAAACCAAGATTTCTTACAAAAGCATTTTTGTCTGGAATATCAGCTCCATTCTCATTTTTTGCCAGCCGACTATTGGCGTTCGTGTTTACTTTCCCTATACGAGAATCTACTTCATTTTTGCTATAGGCGCATATATCGGATGCAGTAAGTGTAATGTCTGTTAACAGTGCCTTATTATTCACTGTACGAGTTAATGGAACTTTGCCGTTTACATTATTATTGGCATCATTTGCTAACTTCCTGACTGCATGAATTTGTTGATCGATTTCTCCTTTAGTATAGGTATCTATATCAGATGCAGTAAGTGTAATGTCTGTTAACAGCGCTTTATTATTCACTGTACGAGTCATTGGCACTTTGCTATCAGCATTGTTATTGGCAGATTTTACTAGCCCATGAATATTATCAATAAGCTGACAGGTTTCTTCTTTGGTATAGGCATCGACATCGGTGGCGGTCAGGGTAATGTCATTGACCAACTCTTTATCGTTGATGCGGCGGGTTAACGGCACTTTGCTGTTTACTGCATTCATGACCTGCGCATCACCGTCTTTGATCCGCGTATCAGTTTCTTCTTTGGTATAGGCACCGACATCGGTGGCGGTCAGGGTAATGTCATTGACCAGCTCTTTATCGTTGATGCGGCGGGTTAACGGCACTTTGCTGTCCGCATCTTTCAGAGCCCGCTGGGCTTCCTGCAGCGCCTTCTGGGCTTCCTGCATAACCAGCGCATCGCCGTCTTTGATCCGCGTATCGGTTTCGTCCTTGGTATAGGCGCCGACATCAGCGGCAGTCAGGGTAATGTCATTAACCAGTTCTTTATCGTTGACATTACTGCATTCATGACCTGCGCATCACCGTCTTTGATCCGCGTATCGGTTTCTTCTTTGGTATAGGCGCCGACATCGGCCGCTACCAGGGTAATGTCGTTGACCAGCTCTTTGTCGTTGACACGGCGGGATGATGGCACTTTGCTGTTTACTGCATTCATGACCTGCGCATCACCGTCTTTGATCCGCGTATCGGTTTCTTCTTTGGTATAGGCGCCGACATCGGCCGCTACCAGGGTAATGTCGTTGACCAGCTCTTTGTCGTTGACACGGCGGGATGATGGCACTTTGCTGTTTACTGCATTTTTGATCCGCGTATCGGTTTCTTCTTTGGTATAGGCGTCGACATCGGCCGCTACCAGGGTAATGTCATTGACCAGCTCTTTGTCGTTGACACGGCGGGTTAACGGCACTTTGCTGTCGGCATCTTTCAGAGCCCGCTGGGCTTCCTGCAGCGCCTTCTGGGCTTCCTGCATAACCAGCGCATCACCGTCTTTGATCCGCGTATCGGTTTCGTCCTTGGTATAGGCACCGACATCGGTGGCGGTCAGGGTAATGTCATTGACCAGCTCTTTATCGTTGATGCGGCGGGTTAACGGCACTTTGCTGTCGGCATCTTTCAGAGCCCGCTGGGCTTCCTGCAGCGCCTTCTGGGCTTCCTGCATAACCAGCGCATCGCCGTCTTTGATCCGCGTATCGGTTTCGCCCTTGGTATAGGCGCCGACATCAGCGGCAGTCAGGGTAATGTCGTTGACCAGCTCTTTGTCGTTGACACGGCGGGATAATGGCACTTTGCTGTTTACTGCATTTTTGATCCGCGTATCGGTTTCTTCTTTGGTATAGGCGTCGACATCGGCCGCTATCAGGGTAATGTCATTGACCAGCTCTTTGTCGTTGACACGGCGGGTTAACGGCACTTTGCTGTCGGCATCTTTCAGAGCTCGCTGGGCTTCCTGCAGCGCCTTCTGAGCTTCCTGCATAATCGGGGTATCACCGTCTTTGATCCGCGTATCGGTTTCGTCCTTGGTATAGGCACCGACATCGGTGGCGGTCAGGGTAATGTCATTGACCAGCTCTTTGTCGTTGACACGGCGGGTTAACGGCACTTTGCTGTCGGCATCTTTCAGGGCCCGCTGGGCTTCCTGCAGCGCCTTCTGGGCTTCCTGCATAACCAGCGCATCGCCGTCTTTGATCCGCGCATCGGTTTCGTCTTTGCTGTAGGCGCCGACATCGGTGGCGGTCAGGGTAATGTCATTGACCAGCTCTTTATCGTTGACACGGCGGGATGATGGCACTTTGCTGTTTACTGCATTCATGACCTGCGCATCACCGTCTTTGATCCGCGTATCGGTTTCTTCTTTGGTATAGGCGCCGACATCGGCCGCTACCAGGGTAATGTCGTTGACCAGCTCTTTGTCATTGACACGGCGGGTTAACGGCACTTTGCTGTTTACTGCATTTTTGATCCGCGTATCGGTTTCTTCTTTGGTATAGGCGTCGACATCGGCCGCTACCAGGGTAATGTCATTGACCAGCTCTTTGTCGTTGACACGGCGGGTTAACGGCACTTTGCTGTCGGCATCTTTCAGAGCTCGCTGGGCTTCCTGCAGCGCCTTCTGAGCTTCCTGCATAATCGGGGCATCACCGTCTTTGATCCGCGTATCGGTTTCGTCCTTGGTATAGGCGCCGACATCGGCCGCAGTCAGAGTAATGTCATTGACCAGCTCTTTGTCATTGACACGGCGGGATGATGGCACTTTGCTGTTTACTGCATTCATGACCTGCGCATCACCGTCTTTGATCCGCGTATCAGTTTCTTCTTTGGTATAGGCGCCGACATCGGCCGCTACCAGGGTAATGTCGTTGACCAGCTCTTTGTCATTGACACGGCGGGTTAACGGCACTTTGCTGTCGGCATCTTTCAGAGCTCGCTGGGCTTCCTGCAGCGCCTTCTGGGCTTCCTGCATAATCGGGGCATCACCGTCTTTGATCCGCGCATCGGTTTCGTCCTTGGTATAGGCACCGACATCGGTGGCGGTCAGGGTAATGTCATTGACCAGCTCTTTGTCATTGACACGGCGGGTTAACGGCACTTTGCTGTCGGCATCTTTCAGGGCCCGCTGGGCTTCCTGCAGCGCCTTCTGGGCTTCCTGCATAATCGGGGCATCGCCATCTTTGATCCGCGTATCGGTTTCGTCTTTGCTGTAGGCGCCGACATCGGCCGCAGTCAGAGTAATGTCATTGACCAGCTCTTTGTCATTGACACGGCGGGATGATGGCACTTTGCTGTTTACTGCATTCATGACCTGCGCATCACCGTCTTTGATCCGCGTATCGGTTTCTTCTTTGGTATAGGCGCCGACATCGGCCGCTACCAGGGTAATGTCGTTGACCAGCTCTTTGTCGTTGACACGGCGGGTTAACGGCACTTTGCTGTCGGCATCTTTCAGAGCTCGCTGGGCTTCCTGCAGCGCCTTCTGGGCTTCCTGCATAATCGGGGCATCACCGTCTTTGATCCGCGCATCGGTTTCGTCCTTGGTATAGGCACCGACATCGGTGGCGGTCAGGGTAATGTCATTGACCAGCTCTTTGTCATTGACACGGCGGATTAACGGCACTTTGCTGTCGGCATCTTTCAGAGCTCGCTGGGCTTCCTGCAGCGCCTTCTGGGCTTCCTGCATAATCGGGGTATCACCGTCTTTGATCCGCGCATCGGTTTCGTCCTTGGTATAGGCACCGACATCGGTGGCGGTCAGGGTAATGTCATTGACCAGCTCTTTGTCATTGACACGGCGGGTTAACGGCACTTTGCTGTCCGCGGCTTGCAGGGCCTGTTGCGCTTCCTGTAGAGCTTTCTGGGCTTCTTGCAGGGCTTTCTGAGCTTCCAGCATAATCGGGGCATCGCCATCTTTGATCCGCGTATCGGTTTCGTCTTTGGTATAGGCGCCGACATCGGCCGCTACCAGGGTAATGTCATTGACCAGCTCTTTGTCATTGACACGGCGGGTTAACGGCACTTTGCTGTCGGCATCTTTCAGAGCTCGCTGGGCTTCCTGCAGCGCCTTCTGGGCTTCCTGCATAATCGGGGTATCACCGTCTTTGATCCGCGCATCGGTTTCGTCCTTGGTATAGGCGCCGACATCGGCCGCTACCAGGGTAATGTCATTGACCAGCTCTTTGTCGTTGACACGGCGGGATAATGGCACTTTGCTGTCGGCATCTTTCAGAGCTCGCTGGGCTTCTTGCAGCGCCTTCTGAGCTTCCAGCATAATCGGGGCATCACCGTCTTTGATCCGCGTATCGGTTTCGTCTTTGGTATAGGCGCCGACATCGGCCGCTACCAGGGTAATGTCATTGACCAGCTCTTTGTCATTGACACGGCGGGTTAACGGCACTTTGCTGTCGGCGGCTTGCAGGGCCTGTTGCGCTTCCTGCAGCGCCTTCTGGGCTTCCTGCATAATCGGGGTATCACCGTCTTTGATCCGCGCATCGGTTTCGTCCTTGGTATAGGCGCCGACATCGGCTGCTACCAGGGTAATGTCATTGACCAGCTCTTTGTCATTGACACGGCGGGTTAACGGCACTTTGCTGTCGGCATCTTTCAGAGCTCGCTGGGCTTCCTGCAGCGCCTTCTGGGCTTCCTGCATAATCGGGGCATCACCGTCTTTGATCCGCGCATCGGTTTCGTCCTTGGTATAGGCACCGACATCGGTGGCGGTCAGGGTAATGTCATTGACCAGCTCTTTGTCATTGACACGGCGGGTTAACGGCACTTTGCTGTTCGCAGCTTGCAGGGCCTGTTGCGCTTCCTGCAGGGCTTTCTGAGCTTCCAGCATAATCGGGACATCGCCATCTTTGATCCGCGTATCGGTTTCGTCTTTGGTATAGGCGCCGACATCGGCCGCTACCAGGGTAATGTCATTGACCAGCTCTTTATCGTTGACACGGCGGGATAATGGCACTTTGCTGTTTACTGCATTCATGACCTGCGCATCACCGTCTTTGATCCGCGTATCGGTTTCGTCCTTGGTATAGGCGCCGACATCGGCCGCTACCAGGGTAATGTCATTGACCAGCTCTTTGTCATTGACACGGCGGGATAATGGCACTTTGCTGTCGGCATCTTTCAGAGCTCGCTGGGCTTCCTGCAGCGCCTTCTGGGCTTCCTGCATAATCGGGGTATCACCGTCTTTGATCCGCGCATCGGTTTCGTCCTTGGTATAGGCACCGACATCGGTGGCGGTCAGGGTAATGTCATTGACCAGCTCTTTGTCATTGACACGGCGGGTTAACGGCACTTTGCTGTCCGCGGCTTGCAGGGCCTGTTGCGCTTCCTGCAGCGCCTTCTGGGCTTCCTGCATAATCGGGGTATCACCGTCTTTGATCCGCGTATCGGTTTCGTCTTTGGTATAGGCGCCGACATCGGCCGCTACCAGGGTAATGTCATTGACCAGCTCTTTGTCATTGACACGGCGGGTTAACGGCACTTTGCTGTCGGCATCTTTCAGAGCTCGCTGGGCTTCCTGCAGCGCCTTCTGGGCTTCCTGCATAATCGGGGTATCACCGTCTTTGATCCGCGCATCGGTTTCGTCCTTGGTATAGGCGCCGACATCGGCTGCTACCAGGGTAATGTCATTGACCAGCTCTTTGTCGTTGACACGGCGGGATAATGGCACTTTGCTGTCGGCATCTTTCAGAGCTCGCTGGGCTTCTTGCAGCGCCTTCTGAGCTTCCAGCATAATCGGGGCATCACCGTCTTTGATCCGCGTATCGGTTTCGTCTTTGGTATAGGCGCCGACATCGGCCGCTACCAGGGTAATGTCATTGACCAGCTCTTTGTCATTGACACGGCGGGTTAACGGCACTTTGCTGTCGGCGGCTTGCAGGGCCTGTTGCGCTTCCTGCAGCGCCTTCTGGGCTTCCTGCATAATCGGGGTATCACCGTCTTTGATCCGCGCATCGGTTTCGTCCTTGGAATAGGCGCCGACATCGGCTGCTACCTGTCATTGACCAGCTCTTTGTCGTTGACACGGCGGGTTAACGGCACTTTGCTGTCGGCATCTTTCAGAGCTCGCTGGGCTTCCTGCAGCGCCTTCTGGGCTTCCTGCATAATCGGGGTATCACCGTCTTTGATCCGCGTATCGGTTTCGTCCTTGGTATAGGCACCGACATCGGTGGCGGTCAGGGTAATGTCATTGACCAGCTCTTTGTCGTTGACACGGCGGGTTAACGGCACTTTGCCATTTCTTCTTCCTGCATTTTTCCTGGATAATGGGGTATCAATCCGCGTATATAGGCTCGGCCGCTACCAGGGTAATGTCATTGACCAGCTCTTTGTCGTTGACACGGCGGGTCATTAGCTGATTTCACGGCTTTTGATGTTGCTGCATGGGCTTCACTGTCACTGTCTACAGCATTATTTAAAATAACAAATCCTTTGTTTTTCAACGTGGCATTTGGATGATTACGGCTTTCTGCATGATCCCTGACTCTGTCCCTTACGTATCTGCGAGTTGCTAAGCCAGAAAATAATTCTTCAAACGAACCTATCAAATTTATGTTATCAATAGGTAAAAGCATACGAATTGTTTGTTCATGCATCTGTGATTTGTACAGTTCAGCACAGTTTCCGATAGCAACTAGCGTACCACTTTTATCAAACAGACCTATTTCACGGATCCACCAGCTACCCTCATCTTCTGGGAGTACCTGTTCAACAACAATTTGGTTAGGGTTTTTAGGATCAATGAATAATCTGTCAATTTCTGCACGATGTCTTTCATTAATCAATTGAGTTTGATTAGCATTAGGTGTTGGCAAATTTCCGTCGCCAACTGCCATGTGTGTAATTTCAAGCTTGTTACCTGAGGCTGCAGCGTTTTCCAGCTTATTGGCACCTGAATCTGTCAACAATGAAAAATATTTCGTACTCATGTAATCCCCTTATTTATCAATAACAAGTCAATGGAGTAATTCACAAACCCGCCTGTTACAACACAAGTCCCTGTAGAATTTGCCTGAGCTATAACAATTGATTGTTTAATTAAGCTCATTGTTTTGGTAAACATGTGTTCGTGGAGAAATGTAGGCAGGTCCTGCCTATATGAGACATACATTGCATCTACGAGATTAAGCGGATTAATTATCTGGAAATTCAAATTAAATCAAAATAATGAAATTTGTCAGAAATGAAAAAACCGACATAGTGTCGGTTTTTGTCAGTAAATGATATGTATCACTGAGTGAATTATTCTTTCATCTCTTCTTCTATTTTTAGCAAGGTGATTTTCACTTTATTAATGCGATGACTGGTGATTTCCAGTGGTTCAAAAAGATAATCGCCAATCTGTAGTTGTTCCCCTTGTTGTGGAATATGTTGTAGGTGTTCCATTAACAGGCCTGCCAGTGTTTGGTATTCGCGTTTTTCATCCAGTGGTAGTGGAATATAAAGTATCAGATCATCCAGCGGCATAAATCCATTGGCAATCCAATGCCCTTCTTCTGTGACCTGAATATCATGGCGAGCATCAATCTCTCCACTACCTACAGGCAAGTTTCCTGTGATGGTTTCCATTACATCTGTGACTGTGACAATACCTTCAACGGAGCCAAATTCATCAACAACAAAAGCAAAGTGAGTTTGTGCCTGACGGAATTGTTCTAACGCCTGAAGTAAAGAGAGAGATTCAGGGAAAATCAAAGGTTGTTGTACTAATTGCCGCAAATTAAATGTTTTATGAGTGAGTTGTTGGTTAAGGATATCAATCACATGAACCACACCCAGCGGTTCATCACTGGTTTTTTCGTCTGTGACGACAATCCGAGTGTGTGGTTTTTGCTCCAGTAATATAGCCAGTTTGTCAGTAGGTGAGTGAACATCAAGATAAACCACGTCATGACGTGAGGTCATAATACTGCTCACTGTACGTTGTGCGAGACTAAAAACGCGGGCAATCATTTGCCGTTCTTGTGGTTCAAAAACTTCTTTATGCTCTTCATGATCCGCAATCAAACTGGAAGTATGGTTATCCAAATCCGCACTTTCACGTCTGCCATTTAAAATATGGAGGACGGCTTCTGCGGTTCTCTCGCGCAGTGAACGAGAAGCACTCAGGAATTTGCGACGATTGAAATGGGCAAATTGATTCAGTGCTTCGATCATAATGGAGAAGCCAATGGCAGCATAAAGATAGCCTTTGGGTATTTTGTAGCCAAAGCCTTCAGCTACCAGGCTGAAACCAATCATCAGTAGAAAACTGAGACACAGTATAACGATGGTAGGATGGGCATTAACAAACTTTGTCAGAGGCTTACTGGCCCATATCATCAGGATCATGGCGATGATGACCGCAGTAACCATGATACCAATATGATTAACCATACCCACAGCGGTAATAACGGAATCCAGTGAGAAAACAGCATCTAAGACAATAATCTGTACAACAACCGCCCAAAAACTTGTTCCTTTACGCTGTTGATTGGTATGCAGGATTTTTCCTTCCAGCCGTTCATTCAACTCCATTGTAGCTTTAAACAGTAGGAACATTCCCCCAATCAGCATAATTAAATCACGGGCACTGAATGGATGATCCCACAAGGTCAGCAATGGTGTTGTCAGAGGAATAAGCCAGGAGAGGCTGAATAATAAGAGCAACCTCATCAGTAGAGCACAGGACAAACCAGTGAGACGGGCTTTATCTCTCTGTTTTTCAGGGAGTTTATCTGCCAGAATGGCAATGAAGATTAAGTTGTCAATTCCGAGAACAATTTCTAAAACGATAAGTGTGGCCAGACCTGCCCATATCGTTGGATCAGCGATCCATTCCATATAGTTTATTTTACCTTTTACTGTGACGGCTTGTGCCGACCTCTGAATAATGAGGATTGATTGTCAAAATATCAATAGGTGATTTATTACAGTTGGAAATTTTTTCAGCAAAAAAACAGTATCACAATATCGGTTGCATCAATAACTATCCCCGATACCCATTCCTGAGTTAACATGTGATCTCATTAACAAATTGTCTACTATATTTTGTTGTACGCGATATTGTTACATGTACAACGTTTTGGTAGGCAGCAAGTCATTATCAGACGGGAGTTATTCATGTCCAAGCAACAGATCGGTGTTGTCGGTATGGCGGTTATGGGGCGCAATCTGGCGTTGAATATTGAAAGCCGTGGTTACTCTGTATCAATTTTTAACCGCTCCAGCGATAAAACTGATGAAGTTATCGCTGAAAATCCAGGGAAAAAATTAGTTCCAAGTTATTCCATTGAAGAGTTTGTCGATTCTCTGGAAAAGCCACGTCGTATTCTGTTAATGGTTAAGGCAGGTGAAGCTACGGATAAAACCATTGCATCTCTGACGCCACATTTGGATAAGGGTGACATTCTGATCGATGGTGGCAACACCTATTTTCAGGATACTATCCGCCGCAATCGTGAATTATCCGCTCAAGGTTTTAACTTTATTGGTACAGGGGTTTCCGGTGGTGAAGAAGGTGCATTAAAAGGCCCTTCAATTATGCCGGGTGGTCAGAAAGAAGCTTATGAACTGGTTGCACCGATTTTGAAAGAGATTGCTGCTCAAGCAGATGGTGAACCTTGTGTGACTTATATTGGCCCAGATGGAGCAGGTCACTACGTGAAGATGGTTCACAATGGTATTGAGTATGGTGATATGCAGCTCATTGCTGAAGCTTATTCTTTGTTGAAACATTCACTGAATCTGAGCAATCAGGAACTGGCAGATGTATTCAATGATTGGAATCAGGGTGAGCTGAGTAGTTATCTGATTGAAATTACTGCTGATATCTTCAATAAGAAAGATGAAGACGGTAATTATCTGGTAGATGTGATCCTGGATGAAGCAGCTAATAAAGGGACTGGTAAATGGACTAGTCAGAGTTCTCTGGATCTGGGCGTTCCAGTAACGTTGATTACTGAATCTGTCTTCGCGCGTTACATTTCTTCTATGAAGGCTCAGCGAGTAGCTGCATCTAAGGTTCTGTCAGGGCCAGTAGCCCAGCCATTTAAAGGTGATAAATCAGAATTTATTGAGAAAGTTCGTCGTGCTTTGTATTTAGGTAAGATCGTTTCTTATGCGCAAGGCTTCCAACAGTTGAAAGCATCTTCTGATGAATACAACTGGGATTTGAACTACGGTGAAATTGCCAAGATCTTCCGTGCTGGCTGTATTATTCGTGCGCAATTCCTGCAAAAAATCACAGATGCTTACAACGAAAACCAAGATATTGCTAACCTGTTGCTGGCACCTTACTTTAAACAAATTGCTGATGAATATCAGCAAGCTCTGCGTGATGTTGTTTCCTATGGTGTGCAGAATGGTATACCAACACCAACTTTCTCTGCGGCTATCTCTTATTACGACAGCTATCGCTCTGCCGTTTTGCCTGCCAACCTGATTCAGGCACAGCGTGACTATTTCGGAGCGCATACCTATAAGCGTATTGATAAAGAAGGTGTATTTCATACTGAATGGTTATCATAATAGTTAGGTATCTATAATAAATACTTAACATTAAAAATGAATGGGGTGCTGAGTTTTCAGCACCTTTTTTGTAGAAGGATTTTTTAATAAACAATCTATAAGAAAACAATCTCTATCTCACCAACCATTCAGCAAATTGCACCAGCCAGTGGGCCATATTTGCATCAAAAGCGTGATGCATCACAATAATGCAGATAATCACCAGCCCAATTATTACCAGAATAAAAATATTATTCATAGAATAATCACCTATTTCGTCTGGTTAAATTATAGCAAAATATAAATTTTATTTAATTTGTTTCTGGTTAACTAGAGGGTATTCTAAATGTGACTAATTCTGGCATGGCGATATCTGAGTGTTATCCGGTGGCGCTTTGAATGTTTAATCCTGTATTTGACTTATCTTAAAATAAATTTTTATTTTTTAGGTCTAGTGAATTCCAGTTTATTTTTTAATCCTACACTAGAGGTTATTGATATGAGTCAAAATTACTGATGCAGATAAGTGACAGATTGTAAAACACTTCTCTTACATCAGGATTTGAGATACCTCAGTAAAATCTAAGGAGTTCCTAATGGCAATATCAACTTTCTTTATCCCGCCGGTAAATAAAATCGGTATGGGATGCTTGAATGAAGCCGTTGAGTTAGTGAAAACTTATGGCTACAAACAGGCTTTAATTGTCACTGACTGTGTACTGAACGAGATTGGTGTTGTTGGGAAAGTTCAGAGGTTATTGACTGATGTAGGAATAAAAAGTGCAGTTTATGATAGGACGAATCCGAACCCAACTACGATCAATGTCGAACAAGGTCTGGCTATTTTGCGTCAGCATGATTGTGACTTTGTAATTTCTCTGGGTGGTGGTTCACCACACGATTGTGCAAAAGGTATTGCGTTGGTGGCCGCAAATGGTGGTGATATTCGTGATTATGAAGGTGTTGATCGCTCTGCAAAACCTCAATTGCCGCTGATAGCGATTAATACCACGGCAGGGACCGCTTCCGAAATGACGCGGTTTTGTATTATCACAGATATAGATCGCCATATTAAAATGGCAATTGTGGACAAAAACGTGACCCCAATCTTATCAGTTAATGATCCTGCATTGATGATTGGAATGCCAAAAGGATTGACGGCTGCGACGGGGATGGATGCATTGACTCATGCGATTGAAGCCTATGTATCTATAGCGGCTAACCCTATCACTGATGCTTGTGCGTTAAAAGCAGTAACCATGATCAGCCGCTATTTGCGTCGTGCTGTTGAAGATGGCAGTGATATAGAAGCGCGTGAAAATATGGCTTATGCCCAATTCTTAGCGGGTATGGCATTCAACAATGCTTCTTTGGGTTATGTTCACGCGATGGCGCACCAATTAGGTGGTTTCTATGATCTGCCACATGGTGTCTGTAATGCGGTGTTATTACCTCATGTACAGCGCTTTAATGCCAAAGTCGCAGCATCTCGCTTGAAAGATATTGCTGCTGCGATGGGAGCCAATGTTGCGAATGTCGATGATAAAGAGGGTGCGGAAGTATGTATTCAAGAGATCAGCCGACTGGCGAAAGATGTCAACATCCCGGCGGGATTAGCTGAACTGAATGTTAAATCAGAAGATATCCCAACATTGTCAGCTAATGCCTTAAAAGATGCTTGTGGTTTCACCAACCCGATTCAGGCATCACATGAGGAGATTGTTGCTATTTTCGAAGAAGCAATGTAGTGATTCATAATATTTTTTCTTCATAACATTTTTCACAAACTCTGCCATCTTATCTGGTAAGGGTAAGGTTTAGTAAAAAGCCACTTCGTTTTATTCAGGTAAATTAACGAAGTGGCGTATTTTCTAACTTCGATTCCTGTTCAGAAAACGATTCTTTAAAAGTTATTGCTTAAAAAATATTGCTTAAAAACTATTCCTTAATTGAATGCCTTTTTTGCAATTGGCGGATGACACAACTAAGATCCAAATCTTGATCTTGTAGTAATACCAATAGATGATAAATCAAATCCGCAGCTTCATTGGTGAGTTCTTCTTTATCATTAACAGTTGCTGCTAATGCAGTTTCTATACCTTCTTCTCCCACTTTTTGCGCAATGCGTTTTGTCCCACGGGCGTACAAGCGGGCAGTATAGGAGCTATCCGGGGACGAATCTTTTCGACTTGCTATTAACTGTTCCAGTTGGTAAAGAAAGCCCCATCCTGTTTGTGCGGAAGCAAAACAGCTTTCAGTGCCTTTATGGCAGGTTGGTCCGACAGGATTGGCAAGGATAAGGAGAGTATCGTTATCACAGTCAGAGTGAATTTCAACTAATTCCAGAAAATTACCGGAGCTTTCACCTTTAGTCCATAACCGCTGTTTAGTGCGTGAGAAAAAGGTAATTTTGCCTGAATTTAGCGTCACATTCAGTGCTTCCTGATCCATGTAACCCATCATCAACACTGTACCAGACACGGCATGTTGCACGATAACGGGCAAGAGGTTATCGACTTTTTCCCAATCTAATTTTTCAATTTCTTGTTGTGTTAATGCTGGTATCGTTAACATGTTCTTATTTCAACCCCTTGTGCTGCCAGATACTGTTTCAGTTCACCAATGTTGATGATCTGTTTGTGGAAAACGGAAGCGGCTAAGGCACCATCAACATTCGCTATTTTGAAGGCGTCTAGAAAATGTATTCGGGCACCTGCACCACCGGAAGCAATCAAGGGTACAGAGCAGGCTTCCCGAACCAGTTTAAGTTGGGCGAGATCATAACCATTACGAACCCCGTCCTGATTCATCATGTTCAGGACAATTTCACCTGCTCCACGTTGTTGTACTTCTTTGATCCAATCTAATGTTTGCCATGAAGTTGCGGTAGTGCGTTTTTCATCTCCGGTAAATTGGTACACTTGATAGCTATTGTTCTTTTCATCAAACCATGTATCGATACCGATCACGACACACTGAACTCCATAGCGATCAGCCAGACGGTTAATCAAAAAAGGATCTGTCAAGGCAGGGGAGTTAACAGAAATTTTATCTGCACCGAATGATAAGATTTTCCCTGCATCTTCGACGGTTTTGATCCCACCAGCAACGCAAAAAGGGATATCAATCACTTCTGCTACTTTCGCAACCCAGCTTTTATCGACTATACGGCCATCAGAAGAGGCGGTGATATCGTAAAATACCAGTTCGTCTGCACCTTCCTGGGCGTAGCGTTGTGCAAGGGGAACGATATCCCCAATAATCTCATGATTGCGAAATTGTACTCCTTTAACCACTTGTCCATCACGTACATCAAGGCAAGGGATTATGCGTTTTGCCAACATTGAATAGCCTCCCTCAGTGTAAATTTCCCTTCAAGTAATGCACGACCAATGATCACACCTGCAACACCAGATGCAGGCAGGGGAGAAATATCGGCAAGGCTACCGATTCCTCCGGATGCTTGAAATGCGATTTGTGGATAGCATTGGCTGATTTCCTGATATAGCGAAATATTAGAACCATTCAGTGTGCCATCACGGGAAATATCGGTACATAGGACATGCTTTAGACCAACAGGAAGATATTGTTCAACAACTTGTTCAAGTGTGGCTTTACTGTTTTCCTGCCAACCGCTGATGGCTATTTGTTTAACACCATCTGTATTGATGCGGATATCCAGTGCCAGTACTATGGCTTCTGCTCCGTAATCTTGAAACCATTGCTTAACTAATTCTGGCTGGGTGACCGCAGTTGAGCCAATAACTACCCGACTTGCTCCGGCTTCAAAGAGCGCTTTGACATCGTCTTCTGAGCGGATACCTCCACCGACTTGTACAGGAATGGAAATACCTGCCAGTAGCTTACGTAACAATGTCATTTGGCGTTTTGCGGGATTTTTTGCTCCGGTCAAATCCACCAGATGCAATAGCTTGGCACCTGTTTGTTCATATTCCTGTAAACGGGATAAGGGAGAATTTCCATAATCCTGGCGTTGGTCATAATCACCTTGATGCAAACGCACAACGTTGCCATCGATTAGATCTAATGCAGGTATAATCATGCGATTACATCTCCAGAAAGTTTTTCAATAGCCGTGCCCCCGCCGCGCCGGATCGCTCAGGGTGGAATTGCACACCAAAAAAATTGTTTTTTGCAATTGCACTACTGAATGGGTTGCCATAATTCGTTTGAGCAATAGTGTATTCGCCAACAGGTAGGGCATAACTGTGTACGAAATAAAAATAGGCATTATTTTTAATATTGTGGAATAAGGGATGCCCGGCGAGAGCATTAACTTGATTCCATCCCATGTGTGGTAATGGCAAACCAGAAGTTGCCATTTTTCTAACAGAAGAATGGATTAACTTGAGTAATGAGATATTACCGCCTTCTTCGCTGGTTTCAGCCAGGAGTTGCATACCCAGACAGATCCCTAATACTGGCTGAGTGAGTGAAGTGATCAGGGAGATCAATTCCCGTTGTTGAAGTTGATCCATTGCGGCAGTAGCTGTGCCTACACCCGGTAAGAGCAGTTTATCGGCTGATTTAACAATATCTGCCTCACGGCTGATTATAGGTTCATAGCCTAACCGACGAACAGCATAAGCAACCGAAGCAAGATTGGCACAGCCTGTATCCAAGATAACAATTTTCATCATCATTTTCTCTTATAAGACACCCTTAGAGCTGGGCAAAGTATCGCCTTCTATACGGATAGCTTGTCTTAGGGTGCGGCCAAAGACTTTAAACAGACTTTCGGCACGATGGTGATCGTTCTTACCTTTAGTTTTCAGGTGTAAGGTACATCCCATTGTATAAGAGAGGGAACGGAAAAAATGTTCGATCATCTCTGTGCTTAAATCCCCAACGCGTTGATGTTTAAATTCAGCTTTATATTCAAGGTGTGGTCGGCCGGAAATATCCAGGGCGCAACGGGCAAGACATTCGTCCATTGGAAGTGTAAATCCGAAACGGGCAATACCACGTTTATCACCTAATGCTTGTTTCAGAGCTTCCCCTAATGCAAGACCGGTGTCTTCAACAGTGTGATGATCATCAATATAAAGATCACCATCAACTTGAATGTTCATGCGAAAACCACCATGAGTGGCGATCTGATCCAGCATATGATCAAAGAAACCAACTCCCGTATTAATGCGACTCTCTCCTTCTCGATCCAGCCAAATTTCAATATTGATCGCAGTTTCTTTCGTTTTACGGTTTACGCTGGAATAACGATCTTTACGGGTCAACTGTTCACAAATGGCTGACCAGCCCAGTGAATCAGCTTGATAACGAATGCCTTGTATTCCCATATTTCGGGCTAATTGCAGGTCAGTTTCCCGATCACCAATCACGTAACTGTTTTTGCTATCCATAACGCCCTCTGCTAGATATCTTTCGACTAAACCGAGTCTTGGTTTACGGCAATCACAGTTATCTTCCGGTTTGTGAGGACAGATTAATACCTCTTCAAACTGAATACCTTGTGAAGTAAGAACTTGCATCATCAGAGCATGAGGTGGTTCAAAATCAGCTAGTGGAAAACGGTTTGTACCTAATCCATCCTGGTTAGTGACCATAACTAGTTTGTAACCGGATTTTTGCAGGGTCAGTAGAGCAGGGATCACGCCAGCTTCAAATGCCAATTTATCAAGGCGATCGACTTGATAGTCAGTTGGTGGTTCAGTAATCAATGTTCCATCGCGATCAATGAAAAGCAATTTCTGGCTCATGGATTTTCTGTTTCCTGTACTTGTTGAGTTTGTTTGCAAATTTGTTTGCAAAGAGTAGCAATGGCATTGACAAGCCGCTCACATTCACTACGGTCGCCAACAGTAATACGTAAGCAATTTTCTAACCCCGGTTGTTTTTGTTGATCGCGCAGGATAATGCCCTGATCCCATAATGCTCTGAATACTAATTCAGCATTGGTGAATCTCACCAGGATATAGTTGGTTTCACTGGGAAATACCTTTTCCACTAATATTAATTCATCAAGTGCTGCTTGTAGATAAGCACGATTAGCAATAATTTCTTCTACCCGGTTTTGCATTGCTCGAATGCCTGTTGCAGTTAGTGCCTGTGCTGCGATATCTGCAACAGGTGTAGCAAGTGGATAAGGAGCAATCACTTTCAACATTAACGCGATAATATCGGCAGAAGCCAGAGTAAATCCACAACGTAGCCCTGCTAAAGCAAAAGCTTTCGAGAGGGTTCGCAAAATCACCAAGTGTGGATACTCTTTTAGCCAGTGAGTGGTAGTATTTTGCGGGCTGAATTCAATATAGGCTTCATCAATGGCAACAATGGCACGATTGCGGGCAAGTTCGAGGATCTGGCGTAATGCAGCGGGAGCAATCAGATTACCTGTTGGATTATTCGGGTTGCAGATATAGATCAATTTGACGCGATCCAGATTATTTTGGATTGCTGTAATATTGGGCTGCCAGTCAGTACTGCTGAGGATCTTTTTCTGCTCGACACCGAAGGTTTCAGCACTGACACTGTACATACCATATGTTGGAGGGCAAAACAGAACGGCATCTTTACCCGGTTCGCAGAAAACGCGGATCAACAGCTCTATGGATTCATCTGCACCACGGCTAGCAAGCACTTGCTCTGGTTGCAGGTTTGTGTAATCTGCATAACGCTGAATAACCGCTACAGGCTGGCACTCAGGATAGCGGTTAAGCGTTTTTTCCAAGAATTGGAAATCAGGGGCGGTATGGTATTCGTTGGCATTTAACCAAAGATCACCCTTGCCACCCAGACGACGGGCTGACATATAAGGGACTAATTTGCGGATATTTTCTCTTGCCAGTAAATTGACATCAAAAACAGTGCTCATTATTGCTCCTTAAGCTTTGGGCTGAGTGTCGGCGTTGTCTGCATTATCTGTACTGTTCAGGGCAGCTATACGTAATGTGACCGCATTCTTGTGCGCAGTGAGTTGTTCTGCCTGTGCCAGTGTTTCTATAGTTGGCGCAAGTTTTTTTAAACCTTGTGGGGTGAGTTTTTGAACGGTCATTCTTTTCAGGAAATCAGCCACACCGAGGCTTGAGTAGGTTGAAGTATAGCCATAAGTTGGTAATACGTGATTTGTTCCAGAAGCATAATCTCCCGCAGATTCAGGCGACCAGTTGCCAAGGAAAATGGAACCAGCACTGGTGATTTTGTCTACAAGCTGTTCTGGTTGCTGCGTTTGGATGATCAAATGCTCAGGGCCATATTGGTTACTGATTGTCACACATTGGTCAATATTAGCAGTGACAATGATACGGCTGGATTGCAAAGCCTGAATAGCGATTTGTTGACGTGGCAGCGTGAGAAGTTGTTTCTCAATTTCACGAATGACCTGTTTGGCATAATTCTCGTCAGGTGTGACTAATATGACTTGGGAATCTGGTCCATGTTCTGCTTGTGAAAGTAGGTCTGCTGCAGTAAATGTCGGATTAGCGCTATTGTCTGCAATTACCAGCACCTCTGAGGGGCCAGCGGGCATATCAATGGCTGCACCATCAAGGTGTTGGCTTACTTGTCGTTTGGCTTCGGTGACCCATGCGCTACCTGGGCCAAAGATTTTATCCACTTTAGGGATGGATTCTGTACCAAATGCCATTGCTCCAATGGCTTGAGCACCACCAATCTGAAATATTTCGCTGATACCGCATAATTGGGCAGCGTAGAGTATTTCATCAGCAATCGGTGGTGGAGAGCATAAAATTACCTTACGGCATCCTGCGATACGGGCGGGAGTGCCGAGCATTAACACAGTGGAAGGTAATGGCGCAGAACCTCCGGGGATGTATAGCCCTACTGAATCAATTGGCCGTGTAATTTGTTGGCAATACACACCGGGGATAGTTTCTACTTCAATTACTGTTGGTTTTTGTGCTTCATGAAACAGGCGGATATTGTTCATAGCCTGTTGCATAGCTTGTTTTATTTCTGGTGCCAGGCGTTTGGTTGCGGCGTTAATTTCATCTACAGAAATTTGGATGGTATCAACTGCGATATTATCGAAATGTTGACTAAGTTCCCGTAATACTTCATCTCCGCGCTCTTTGACGGTTTCTAGGATCTGTTTTACCGTACTGGCAACATTTTCAGATGTGGCAACAGCAGGGCGGGTCAGCAGTATTTGTTGCTGTTCCGGCGTACACTCTTGCCAGCGAATGATGGTGTTAAAATCAGCGGTATTGTGCAAAGTTATATTAAGATTAGCACTCATCAGGATTACTCCATCATCTTTTCAATGGGCAAAACAAGAATGGAACTGGCACCCAGTGTCTTGAGTTTTTCCATCGTTTCCCAGAATAGAGTCTCACTGCTGACCATGTGCATGGCGACACGGTTTTGAGCTCCAGCCAGAGGCAAAATAGTTGGGCGTTCTGCGCCTGGCAGTAATGAGATAATTTCTTCTAACTTGTCACTTGGAGCATGTAGCATGATGTATTTGGACTCACGAGCCTGAATGACACCTTGAATGCGGATCATCAACTTATTAATGAGTTGTTGCTTTGTTTCTGGCATTTCACCATCACGCTGGATCAGGCAGGCTTTTGAACGATAGATAACTTCAACTTCCCGCAGCCCGTTTGCTTCCAATGTTGCACCAGTTGATACCAAATCACAGATGGCATCGGCCAATCCTGCCCGGGGAGCGACTTCAACAGAGCCATTGAGAAGACAGGGTTTGAATTGAATACCTTTTTGATCCAGATAGCGTTTTAATAGGTGTGGGTAAGAAGTGGCGATACGAGAGTCTTGCAAACATTCTACGCCGGTATAGTCATAATCAAGAGGGGCGGCGAGAGAAAGGCGGCAATTACCAAAATCAAGGCGGCGCAGTGTGGTATATTGTGGGCTATCTCCCTGTGCGAGACGACTAAGCAGTTCTTCTTCGAGTACATTTTCACCAACAATACCTAAATCGACAACACCATCCATGACAAGACCGGGAATATCATCGTCACGGACACGTAAGAGATCAATGGGCATATTTTCTGCGAATGCGATCAGGCGTTGTTGTTGCAAATTGATTTTGATGCCACAGCGTGCCAGTAATGCCTGGGAGTCATCACTCAAGCGCCCTGATTTCTGCATAGCTATCCGTAATCGAGTTTTATCTAACATGTTATGTCTACCCTATATCAATATATAAATTTAGAACTTAGGTAACTCGGAATCTGTTGGGCATAAAAAAACCCCCGGAAAATCTTCCGAGGGTTTTCTATCGTATTCACACCACCGGAAGAGTTATTAAACGTCTTCCAGCACACAACAGCCTGAAAGACTAATCAGGATGATGGTGGTGATGGTTAAATTGAATACGATTCATAATATGTATGCTCTCTGTCGAATATATGATAAATAATTTTAGCGTATATTTATTGTCTTCCAAGTCACGGTTTTGTAGGTAATGGTATGTTTTAGCGTTACTTATGTTTGCTCTACTTTGTGACTTCAGGAAAACTTTATGCTTAACTTTATATATGTTTGCTATATGTTAGCAGATATAAGAAATTAGCTGTCTGCTATTTAACCTATCTGATCCTGTATATGGAAAGCAACCTTTTTTTAAAAAAAGTTATTTTGCGCTATTAATCTTTTGTTTTATATGTAAATTATTTTTACCCTCTTTAAGGAAGTGAGTGGGTGATATCTTTTACAGGTGTAATTTGCTTAAATAATCAAAATCATATGGGCTGGGGAGAATCAAGGTGAAAAAGGTTTCAATTATTGGACTGGGATGGTTAGGAATGCCATTGGCACAAGCCTTGCAAGGAAGCGGTGTACAGGTAGTCGGTAGTAAAACAACTCCAGATGGTGTTGAAGCAGCCTGTATGTGTGGAATTGACTGTCATTTATTGAATCTGACCCCTGAAATCATCTGTACACCTGATAAACTTGAGCAACTTATGTCAGTTGATGTATTGGTTCTGACATTGCCTGTCAGCAGAGTTGCAGGAGGTGGGGCAGAGTATGTCAGAGCAGTACAGTTACTTGTTGATACTGCGCTCTCGTATTCTGTCCCTCATATTATTTTTACCAGCTCAACTTCCGTTTATGGTTCTTCTGTCGGCTATCTTAATGAAGATGCTCCATTGTTTCCTGAAACTCAATCTGCCAGAGCATTGGTTGAGCTGGAAAACTGGTTGCATCAATTACCCAATACATCCGTTGATATCCTGCGTTTGGCGGGCTTGGTAGGTAGCGGTCGCCATGCAGGACGTTTTTTGGCAGGACAGAAAGCGATTGCTGGGGGAGAAAACGCAGTTAATTTAGTTCATCAGGATGATGCTATCTCTGCTATTAAACTCCTTATTCAGCGTTCTGAAGGAGGTAATATCTATAATTTGTGTGCGCCGGAACATCCCAAAAGATCGGAGTTTTACTCACAAGCCTGCCGTCAGCTTAATGTGACCCCGCCAGAATTTTTACAATCGGAAAGTGAGGAAATGGAAAATCACTCTGGGAAATGTAAAACGGTTGATGGAAGCCGAATTTGCCGGGAACTGGGGTTCGAGTACCAATATCCAGATCCCGGTAGAATGCCGATGAGCCTGTAATTAGTTTATTTCAATCATAACAATTTTTTGGAACGCTGGTCTTTCAGTCATTAATTGATACCAGCGTTCCAAGTTTGGCAGTGATGGTCGTTCTGTCACGATATTAATCCATAGGTAGACAAAGGGGGCAAGAGCGATATCGGCCATGCCAAATTTATCGCCGGAAAGATAGGTTTGTTTGCCCAATGTTTCATCGGTAATTTTCAGTAGTTTTTTTATCTCTGCAAATGTTTGAGAGATGATTTTTTGGTCGCGTTGCGCTTCCGGAGTTCTGACAAGATTTATCATGAGCTGCTTGATTGGAGGAAAGAGATGACAGCCTATCCAATCCATCCATTTTTCAACATTATATTTTTCTTTAATATCAGTTGGGTAAAGAATATCTTTGCCAAATTTTTCCGCAATATAACGGACAATCACATTTGATTCCCACAGAATAAAATCATCGTCCTGTAAACATGGAATAACGCCATTAGGGTTCATGTGTAAATATTTTGGATCATCAAGTTTGCCAAATTTTCCACCAACATCGATTTGCTGATATGGGATCTTTAATTCTTCCAGACACCAAAGAACCTTTTTTACATTTGATGAATTCTTACGGCCCCAGACTGTCAGCACCATTTTCTCCTTAATATCAGGTTGTTCTGAGTTATCGATAATATGACAATAAATTCATGTGAATGACAGGAAAATCTTTACGTTATTGGGTTGGAGTCTTATCTCATAACATCCTATATTAATAGAGATTTTATATTTTGGCTGTCAGAGAAAAAAGGCGAGCGATGATGAAAAAAAGAGGTCAGATAAAGATAATAAAGTTTTTTGCAGTGGGGCTGAGTGTTTTTTGGCTGGCAAGTACCAACTTATATGCGATAAATGAACCGGCTACGCCAGAGATTGATGCTAAAGCTTATATTTTGATGGACTATGCCAGCGGAAAAATTCTGGCATCAAATAACCCTGATGAGCGTTTAGATCCTGCGAGTCTGACAAAGATGATGACCAGTTATGTGATTGGGCAGGCGATGAAAGCTGGTAAATTTTCCCAAGAGGATTGGGTCACTGTCGGAAAAGATGCCTGGGCGACAGGTAATCCGGTACTTAAAGGGTCTTCCCTGATGTTTTTAAAACCCGGAGATAGAGTCAAAGTCATTGATTTAAATCGTGGTATTGTGATCCAGTCTGGTAATGATGCCAGCATTGCTCTTGCAGATTATGTTGCAGGTAGTCAGGATGCTTTTGTTGATTTAATGAATAAATACGCCCAATCGTTAGGTCTGACAAATACTCATTTTAAGACTGTTCATGGCTTAGATGCCGCCGGGCAGTATAGTACTGCTCGTGATATGGCACTTTTGGGTCAGGCCATGATCCGTGATGTTCCAGAAGAATATGCACTGAATAAAGAAAAAGAATTCACTTTCAACAAAATCCGTCAGCCTAACCGCAACCGTTTGTTGTGGAATCAAAACATAAACGTGGATGGTATAAAGACAGGCCATACCAGCGGAGCAGGATATAATCTTGTTGCCTCTGCAACAGAAGGCCCAATGCGTTTAATCTCAGTTGTTCTGGGTGCTCCAAGTGATCGAATTCGTTTTGTGGACAGTGAAAAGCTCCTGGTATGGGGTTTCCGTTTTTATGAAACCAGTACCCCACTTAAGGCCGATGATGTACTAGTCACAGAAAAAGTGTGGTATGGAACTCGCCCTGAAGTTGCTTTAGGCGTAGAAAAAGATGCGGCAGTTACAGTCTTGCGTGGGCAGTCGGGTAATTTGAAAGCAAGTTTTACACTGAATCAGACACCACTGGAAGCGCCATTGGCAAAAAATCAGGTTGTAGGAACGGTTAATTTTATGCTAGATGGTAAGGTCATTGAACAACGCCCGCTGGTAGTAAAAGAAGCCGTTGAAGAAACGGGGTTCTTTGGCCGCGTTTGGGATTTTATTGTACTGACTGTCAGTAGTTGGTTTAACTCAATTTTCAGTTATTGAATGATTAAGTAAGAATATAATAATTTGAAAATAGTTGAAGTTAAAAAAATGCCAGTCACCTTTATTGTGGCTGGCATTTTTTTTCAGGGTAGCGATTGTAGAAAGCTGCCTGATATATTCATTACATCACAGAATAAACGGCTGCTGAGATAGCGATTAAACCTGTAACAATAACAAAGATATTGCTTGGCTTGCCTGCATATTTGCGCATAGCCGGAACTTTATGAATAGCATACATTGGCATGATGAACAGGATCATGGCAATGATTGGCCCACCCAGAGATTCAATGATGTTCAGAATACTTGGGTTAAGTGTTGCAATAATCCAGGCACTGATTAGCATAAATAAACTGGTGATACGATTCAGCGTCTTGTGCTGAATAGTTTTTCCTTGCGTGCTCAGTGCCTTGTTAATGATGCCATTAAAACCTTCACGGGCACCCAGATAGTGACCAAGGAATGACTTGGTAATTGCGATAAAGGCAATGACTGGTGCAATGTATTCAATGACTGGTGCATTAAAATGGTTAGCCAGGTAAGACAGAATAGTAATATTTTGTGCTTTGGCTTCTGCCAGATTTTCAGGTGACAGGCTTAGTACGCAACTAAAGACAAAGAACATGACGGTCAGTACCATCATGATGTGAGCATAGCCCAGAATGCGTGAACATTTTTTCTCCGCATTTTCACCGTACTCTTCACGTTTTGCTACAGCAAATGCAGAGATAATTGGGGAATGATTGAAAGAGAAAACCATTACTGGGATCGCTAACCACAGGGTGAACAGAAGGCCATGACTATTGGTTGAAGATGCAGTATTTTCCAGCGATAAAGTATCAAAGATAGCAGTGTTCCAGTGGGGGATAAGATACAGAGCCAGAAGCATCAAAACGGTGACAAATGGGAATACCAGGACACTCATTGCTTTGACAATCATTTGTTCGCCGAAACGAATAATGCTCATAACGCCCAGGATCAATAATAGTGCCAGCAATGCACGAGGTGGAGCATCCATATGTAGCTGGTGGGTAATAAAACTTTCTACTGTATTGGTTAGCGCAACACTATAAACCAACAGGATAGGGTAAATTGCAAAGAAGTACAGAATGGTGATTAAAAAACCTGCAACTTTACCGAAATGTTCTTCTACCACGCCAGTGATATCTTCGCCGCTATTTTTGCCGGAAAGGACAAAGCGACACATGCCGCGGTGAGCAAAGAATGTCATCGGAAGTGCAAGCAGTGCCATGATGATAAGTGGTATTAATCCACCAATACCGGCGTTTATGGGAAGAAACAAAACGCCAGCGCCAATGGCTGTGCCATATAATCCCAACATCCATACAGTGTCTGATTTACGCCAGGTAGAGTAATCGCTTTTGCTGAAAGCAGAGGATGCGATTGAACCTGTTTGAGATGTGTCCATAAATATCTCCGAAATAACGCGGTAAAGTAAAATTTAAAAATTGCTAAACCCGCACATTAAATAAAATGCACGAGTTGGATTCGTTATATGAATAATAAATTGTCAGATATTGTTCTGATGTTTATTTAAACATTTTTATTTCTATATTAATAATATTGCCTAAAATATGGTCATTTTAAGCAGAGGATTCGAGATCCAGTTTAGTTCTAATTTTTGATGCTTAAATCAAAAAAACTTAATCACAGACTTTTGGTAGGGGGAATATAATTATTTTTAGTAAAATGTACCGTGATCGCTCTCGCAATTGTAAGATTTATATCGTAAAGTTAATATGTTATGAGTTCTTATGATGGTGTTAATTAAATATTAAATAAGATGTATGCATAAAAAAATGGATAATAAATATCATCAATTGGATTTTAACATTCTGTGTTCGTTTACTACTCCTGATTTTTTATTAAAATATTAATATATTATTTTTGTGAGGGATTTAAGTCCCAGCTTAATATAATCCTTATCTCTTTAGCTATAAATTCTTTCCGCTTTATTTTGCTGTATCAGTATGAAATAAAAGTAAAATAATAGTGGCCTTTATTTTGGTTTGAAATGTGTGCTGTATGATTAGGATTTTGGTTTCATTAATATTATGAATTAATAATCTTATTGATGTTTAAAAGATGTTGAATGAAAAAAAATCAAACAAGGTTTGATTTGTAAAGAAAGAGTAATCTTATTCAGTTATGTAATGTTGTATATAACGAAATGCTTTATATTGATTGCTGATTTATTTATTTTTTAGATAACACAGAGGCTTTGTCAGATGAGGAGTTATTGTGTACAGCCACATTACTAATTTTCTTAATCGTGATTCCCCCGGTTACAAGATCCTAAGTCTCTGGGGGAATCCATTTTCTGTTGCGATGTTGAGGGCTTGATTTAACTTTGTACCCAACCTCTTCTGATTAAAAAGGCACAGCAAAATTGGTAAAGGCAAGTTAGTTTGCTTTGCAAGCATGCTCCATAGAGGTGCCAGAATATTTGGGAAAATGCACATCCCATTAAGCTGACCAAAAATGCGCCAATCATATCAATTGGCCAGTGAACTCCGACATAGACTCTGGCCCAGACAATAGCGCAGGCAATAACCATCAGACAAAAACCTGACCAGATGCGATGCCAGAAGATAAATGCTAATGCGAAAGTAAATACGGTTGTACCGTGGTTACTGGGGAAAGAAACTGTTGGCGCATGAGCAAGAAAATTATGACCAACTCCTTCAACAAAAGGGCGTGCATGTGGAACCAGCACTCCAATAATTGCTGAAACCGTTATTGCAAAGGCAAAAGCAATACAAGATTTACTGACAACAATGCGCTGATATGAGATAGCTTCTTTTCCCCCCCAAAGCCAGCAAACTGCCAAGGTGATGGGGTATACATACACCAGATATTTTGCAACAAAGATTGAAAACATGATCATGCTTGGTGATGAATCTGGTGTAGCATTGATAAGAGTAAACAAATCGTGGTTCAGTTGTTCTAGCAAAATGAGCCTCACACGTGCATTGAAGTAAGAATATGATAACGTGCTTTATCAAATACTGTGCAAAACAATAATTTTATCATGTGGTTTAGTAAAGCGATATCGCCTTAATTCGTCAGGTTGTTTAATACTGATTAAAATTGAAGTGCGTAAATAATGTATTGATGAGCGCATCTTCCTTATGACTGTTCTTTTCCTGTAAAAACAAAAAACCCGATAGTCTTTAACCAAAGGGGATGACTATCGGGCTCCTCAATAATGGGGACATCAAAGAAAAGCAGTGGCACTAATTGAGACTGTGTGAAAACATGAAAGTTCTCGAGATCGAAAAAAAATTACAGAATTTTTTCAGTGCGGCGGTAGATTGAGAAATACGGGGTGGAATTTTGTTGAATATTTAGGCGCATGCCGCTATTTAGAAAGAGAATTTTTTTCTCACCTAAATAGCGGATGCTATGATTATTTGTATAGTTGCAGGTTTTCTTTGGCGTAGGCTTCAAAATCTGTACAACCGCCAATGTGTTTTTCATCAATGAAAATCTGAGGAACAGTCTCAACAGGTTTACCTACTGTTTTTGATAAGTCGTCTTTGGTGATGCCTTCTGCCCAGATATCAATATAACGGTAGTCAAAATCTTCGCGCTCTGTTTTTAATTTTTCAGCCAGCTCCTTAGCGCGGACGCAGTATGGGCAACCAGGACGACCAAAAATGACTGTGTACATATAAAATAAACTCCTTATTGGTAATAGCCATGGACTACATAGGTATGTCATCTTGGGTTACTATGCCTGTAAGAGCGGGTAAAAAAAAGCAGGAATTTCCTTTTGCTTTAATCAGCACCACCAATTAGACCTCATGGATCTCAAGATATAGCCAACAAACAAAAGAGGTAACTTGAAGGACGAAAGATATAGCAGATACTTATGTATGGTAGCCTGATGATGGCGGTTAAAAAATATCCTGCATAGCAGATTTGGAAGGTAGTCAACAAATGAAGAAAAGTACATCAAAAGAGATGCGTTCGTTGGCTGATATGCCAAAGCTGGTTATTTTATTGGAAATATTGGGGATTGGGTTGTTGGCTTTAGTCTATTTGTCGATAACTGGTAGTATAGTTCTATCGCCTTTATTAATGACGACAGAAGCACACATTGCTATGATCTTATTGGGTATTGGCTGTTTGATACCCGCAGCTATCCATATTATCTGGCGTGCGATCTATAATCTTTCTTTCTTAGGAATTGATCATAAGAAAGCAAGTAGAAATCATCAGATTGGCTCTGGTGAAGAAAAAAACAAAATAGGTTAACGATTTCATGTTGCTATCCTAGTCGTGTTTTCTGAAGGTAGCATATGTCACTTTTAGTCATATGAGGTTGATTCAATGGATTCTATGGTTATCCCAAATTTAGCAACATTACGTAATTGGCTTGATAAACTTAAAATCTCTTATTTTGAGAATGAAGCAAGTCCAGTATTACATTTGCCTCATATGCAGAACATTGATGGCTTGTTTGATGCCAAGCTTGATCTGTTAGGGGATGTTGTCTTTTTCTCCGCTCTGGCGGAAGTCAGGCCGACGGCGATTATTCCATTAGTGGCAAATTTGAGCCAGATTAATGCCGGTTCCCTTACTGTTAAGGCATTTCTTGATATTCAGGACGAAAGTTTACCCAAACTGATTGTTTGCCAGGCATTTCCTATCGCTGCTGGTATGACTTTCCAGCAATTTTCTCATTTTATGAAGCAGAGTGAGGAGCAAATTGCTAATGTGATCTTTGAAGTTCACAGTAATAATTTCCTTTATGTTAATAGTGAAATGGAAAGCGAGATGGAAATGGAAGTAGAAGATGAAGAATCGCAAACTTCGATAAAAACATCAACGTTTACCTTGCACTAATATTTTTTAATGTGGTTTTTTACAATGCAGTGTGCGCAGTATACCGCGGGGCATTGTCACTCCTGCCAGTGGTTTGATAAGTCCTATTTAAAACAATTATCTGATAAACAAGAACATTTACAACAGCTTTTACAAAAATCATCAATAACGTGCTGGCAACCTCCTGTTGCCAGTCAACTTGCTGAATTTCGTAATAAGGCCAAAATGGTAGTGAGTGGCAGTGTTGAGCGTCCGCTACTTGGGATGCTACACCGGGATGGCAGGGCAGTTGATCTTTGCGATTGTCCTTTATATCCACAACATTTCCAGTCAGTGCTCGAAGTAATAAAGGTATTTATTGCTAAAGCGGGATTAGTTCCATACAACGTTGCACGCAAAAAAGGTGAGCTCAAATATATTTTATTGACCGAAAGTCGTGCTAACAGAGAAATTATGCTGCGGTTTGTGCTACGTTCAGAAACTAAGTTGGAACAGTTAAAACGTGCCTTACCGTGGTTACAAGAACAATTACCACAATTGGTGGTGATTTCCGCAAATATTCAACCTGTTCATATGGCGATTCTGGAAGGTGAAAAAGAGATTCTTTTCACTGAAAAGAAAATGTTACAAGAAAATTTTAATAATATTCCGTTGTATATTCGCCCCCGTAGCTTCTTCCAGACTAATCCCGATATTGCTTCACGACTATATGCGACTGCCGGGCAGTGGGTCAGAGAGTTGAATATAAACAGTATGTGGGATCTGTTTTGTGGAGCAGGTGGTTTTGGCCTGCATTGTGCAGATGAAGAGACAAGGCTGACTGGTATTGAAATCAGTGAGGAAGCTATTGCTTGTGCGAAGAAGTCGGCTAATAGCCTTGGGCTTAAACATATTGAATTTCAGGCACTGGATTCTACACGTTTTGCTCTTGATAAATCTCAGATCCCTGAGTTGGTGTTGGTTAATCCTCCACGCAGAGGAATTGGTAAGGAGCTTTGCCAATATCTTAATCGAATGGCTCCTAAATTTATTCTTTATTCAAGCTGTAACGCTGAAACTATGGCAAAAGATATCACTATGCTCGAACGATACCGAATAGAGAAAGTACAATTATTCGATATGTTCCCCCATACAGAGCATTATGAAACGCTGGCATTATTAGTTATTGTTGGCAATTAATCGGAAAGAGGAATATTTCCATTGTTGATAACAGTTTGTTGATAATAGGGTACTGATGACAAATGGCAATCAACAATGGAAGTGAAAATAACAATAATACAGATAATCTTAATTACGTTGCTCAAATAATAAGGTGCGTCGTTCAATCAAACGCATGAGTAATGTTAAAAGGCCATTTATACAAAGATAAATAATACCTGCGGCAACAAATACTGTTGCATCATAACTGCGGCCAAACTGGAGTTGGCTGTATCCCATTATATCCAGCAGCGTTATTGTACTGGCCAGTGAAGTGCTTTTGAAAATTAATACAACCTCATTTGAATAGGAAGAAAGTGCTCTTTTGAAGGCATAAGGTAACAGAATGCACAGAGAATGTGCCTTTGACATCCCAAGAGCGTAGCAGGATTGCCATTGTCCGGCTGGAATTGCTTTAACTGCACCATAAAAAAGTTGAGTCGAATACGCTGCACTATTTAATGCTAATGTCACCATAGCACAAAGCCATGGTTCGGACATGAGTTGCCATAACCACGGATATGCTTTCAGTGACGGAAATTGTCCCGGTCCGTAGTAAATCAAAAAGAACTGTACGAGCAAGGGCGTTCCGGTAAACAGTGTGATGTAGCCTTTCACCAATTGCGATAATATCGGCAGTTTCATCGTCAGAATAGCCGTCAGGGTGACAGACATCGTAAATGCTACCAGCAATGCGGTAACAGTCAGACTCAGGCTGGTTTGTAAACCCGGTAAAATATCCTTTATATACTCAAACATCAGAAGTACTCCGTTCAAAATGAGTAGCGCGCACTTCAAGTCGTTTGAGGATAAATTGGCTCACCAATGTAATAAATAGGTAGATAGCGGCGGCAACCATATACCAGGTGAATGGTTCTTGTGTGCGGGTGGCAATACTTTTTGTTTGTAACATCAAATCATTGACACTTATCAGTGAAACCAACGCTGTGTCTTTCAATAAGACTAACCATTGATTACCAAGCCCCGGCAAAGCATGGCGCCACATTTGCGGCATAATTAAACGAAAAAAGGTACGGCTTTGGCTTAACCCTAATGCTTGCCCGGCTTCTCGTTGCCCCATCGGAATTGCTTTTAATGCTCCCCTTAGTGTTTGAGAGGCATATGCAGAATAAAGTAGAGAGAGGGCAATAACACCACAGAGGAAAGGGCTGACATCAAAACTGTCAATTTCCATTTGTATCCTGAATTGCCACACCACAAGATTGATATCAATTCCTTCTGACAGGGTGATCAGAAGTTGTGAACTCCCAAAATAGATAAAAAGAACCACTAAAATTTCAGGTAGTCCACGGATCAAAGTAACCCAGCAGGATCCTAGAAATGCAAAGAGTTTCCAACGGGAAGATTCCCAGGTAGCAAAAAGCATTGCCAGAATCAGGCCAGTTACAAGAGACACAACAGCAAGGCCGACGGTTATACCGGCGGCACTGATTAAAGATTGAAGTTCATTCATAGAGATTCAGCTAATTATTGTTCAAACCATTTCTTGTAGATAGTGTCATAAGTGCCATCTTGTTTAATATCAGCCAGAGCCTGGTTTAGTTTGTTCAATAAGACGGTATTACCTTTACGAACAGCTATACCTAAACCTGTACCGAAGTAATTTTTGTCAGTAACTTTTTCGCCAATAGTACCCAGTTCTTTATTCTTTTTTAGCCACACATTAACAACGGCGGTATCACCGAATAATGCATCAATGCGTCCATTTTTCAGATCAAGGATGGCATTTTGATAGCTGTCATAAGGAACACTTTTTAGCTCCTTATGTTGTTCCATGAGATATTTTTGATGTGTTGTGCCATTTTGAGTACCTACTTGTTTTCCTTTAAGTTCAGTAAATTGAGAATATTTCCCTTTGACAGTGACAAATATGGCCGCGTTGTCATAATAAGTATCAGTGAAATCAACTTGTTTCTGTCTGTCAGGCGTAATATCGATACCTGCCATCAATACATCAACGCGGCGGAATTTCAGGCTAGGAATGAGGCTATCGAATGCTTGGTTAGTAAAGGTGCATTCGGCATGGATTTTTTGACAAATAGCGTTTGCTAAATCCACATCGAATCCCTGGATTTTATTATTTGCATCAATAAATTCAAAAGGAGGATAGGTTGCTTCAGTGGCAAAACGGAGTGATTGCTTTTCTGCTGCGGTCGCGGATAGTGTTATTGAACTTAGTAAGGCTGCAAGTAATAATTTTTTCATTGCCATATCCTGTAATTCATGAGCATGTGGTTGATGAATGTTATTGGTATTTTTTTGTTAACGAGTTATCTGTTTAATTGAATTAATATCGTAGGTTTAGTGTGCTAAATAATTAGCAAAAGCTTCCGTATGAGGCTTCAAAAAATGGCTTGCATCACCTTTTTCTATAATTCGCCCTTTCTCCATGTAGATGAACTGACTTGCTGTTTTACGGGCAAGTTCTACTTCATGTGTCACGATAATTTGTGTGATCCCGGTTTCTGCCAACTCTTTTATTATGTCAACGACTTGAGATGTGATTTCTGGATCAAGTGCAGAAGTGGGTTCATCAAACAGCAGAACTTGAGGTTCCATCATTAACGCTCGTGCAATGGCGACACGTTGCTGTTGTCCGCCTGACAAATGTAATGGAAAACGATTGGAAAACTCCTCCAGACGAAGACGGGAAAGTAATTTTATCGCTTTTTTCTGCGCTTGTGGTCCAGGTAGCCCTAATACCCGACGGGGAGCTTCGGTCAGGTTATCCATTACGGTCAGATGTGGCCACAAATTGTATTGTTGGAAAACCATACCTACTTTCTGCCGTAAGGCACGGATTTCTTTTTCGCCAGGGGGATGTTTAAAGTCAAATTGATGCTGTGCCACACTTAACTGACCAGAACGTGGCATCTCCAGTAAATTCAGGACTCGTAGTAAGGAACTTTTGCCCGCGCCACTAGGCCCTAGTAATACTACGGTTTCTCCTAATGTACATTCGAAATTGATATCAAACAGAGCCTGATGAGTTCCATAGAAGTAATCAATGTTTTTTAATTGAATTTTCATGCGAAAAATATGAATAGTTAACTGATTGATGGGATATTAATCTCAAAAGAATAACTATGCAATAATATCTTCATAAGATCGTTATTTTAGTCAATTTATAGGTTAACTAATCATGCCACTAATATTTTTTGGTTTTTTATTCTCTAACATGGTTTTTATGATTAAATATTATGCTGTTAAATGATGTTGCAAATTTTTTACACCAAAAACGTGAGTTAAATTTACTGGGTAAAAAATGCAATAAATATAGGTGTCATTAAACTCAAAATGAAACCATGAACGATAGCAGCGGGTACGATACTCAAACCACCACAACGCTGTAATATGGGTAATGTGAAATCTATTGAGGTAGCGCCGGTTAAACCTAATGCTGTAGAACGGTATCGATTGATTAGCATGGGGATGAGCATGATTGATGCCAGTTCACGAGCCAAATCATTGAAAAAAGCAGTACTGCCTAATACTGGCCCATAGGCATCAGAGAGTAAAATGCCAGAAAGAGAATACCAGCCATAGCCAGATGCAACGGCAAGGCCTGTTTTGGTCGGTAGCCCTAGAAGAAAAGCAGCCAGCATACCGCCTAAAAGAGAACTGACTGCAACAACGAGAGCAACAATGGTTCCACGGCGATTAATCAGGGTCTGTTTCAGGGTCATGCCATTATTACGTAGCTGAATCCCAACAAGAAAAAGTAAAAAAATTAAAGTGATTTCACTGGCTTTGCTGGAAAAATGAAACCATGACCATTCTGTCAAACCAAATAAGAAGCCCAATATTAGAGCACCGCATAATTTAATGGAATCAAACACCATATGCAGACGAGAAGGGGGGCTTTCTTGCTTATACTCTGCGATAATCCACGGTTTTCTTTTATCCAACAGGAAAAGTGCCAGTAAATTAGCTATAAAGATGCAAAGAAAAAATGTCATTGCATATAGCAAGATAGAGAGTAGGTTATCGCCCAGGTTTTCCAGCATAGCAAGGCTGATGCCCATGAAAACAAGGATGAGGTAAACCATGACATTGAGCAGTTGGTGAACTCTGGTCAGTATCATTTTATTATTTAGACGGATCGAATAACCCAGGCTCAATGGAAGGAGGATAATGAGTAATCCTGAATACATGTCACAATCCTTATTATAATAGATGTCTTTTTATCTGTTTTTATACCCTATATCTTACGCGTTTTATTATTAGCTACATTCATACTTATGGACGCAGCAGGTAATCTATTGGGTATACCTTTAGCTGGTCATAAAAACCAAAAAAATAATAACAACAATAAATTTACACTATAATAACAAGTAGGATAAAGGTAAACCTACTGAAAATCAACGCGTTTTTTACTATATGATAAGGTTAAAATCATTAAATAAAATGAAGTGATTTTGATACTAAATAGAGGAATATTTTCCTGAATTGTATAGAAATTTCTGACCTTAGAGATAACAATCAGTTGCTATTGACATTTAATAAAAAAACTCTCCTGATTCTTACATCTATTTCATTTACATCTAATTTATTTACATCTAACTCATTTATATCTATCGTGGATAGATAACTGGCATATTAGAGTTTTGGCATCTTATAGTTGACAAGAATAGAAGACGTGAGATGTTTTACCAGGCTTATCGCTGATTTTAGATTCTTAGCCAGAGAAAAAATGATATGGCTATTGGATAATAACACGCCACAAATAACGTTTGTTTACCTGTGGCGTGGAAATTAAGAATTGATTACTCTTTTCTTGATGTTAAGCCATCTTCCAAAGGAACAATAAGACTGGCATGATTGCCTTTAGGGCCTTGATTAACACTGAAATTCACTTTTTGTCCAGCTTTCAGCGTCCTATAACCATCCATCTGAATAGTTGAATAGTGAGCGAATATGTCATCGCCACCGTCAGCCGGGCAAATAAATCCAAAGCCCTTTGCATTATTGAACCATTTAACTGTACCTGTTTCCATACTTCTCTATCCCTCGTATTATGATTTCGGATTCAGGAATCACTAAAAATTTCAGGATCATGAACAGTCGTTCAGCTAGGAAAGGTGTTCATAAAATACACTGTAGTGAAATTCATTTCATCGTCAAGCATAGAAATGGCGTCAGGTTGTCTCAAATTGTTAAAGTTTGATATAGATAACGGTATCAGATTTTTAGGTGGAAGACTTGCTCTGATCGTCTACGGGAATAAGCAGAGTGCTTTATGCAGTGATAAAATATATAGAGGTAGAACGAATTAGTTCATACTAAAATCCGGTAGCAAGATAATACTCAGTGGAAAGGCAATGAGTCATTTTTATAATAGCTTGAATTTTGAAGAGTTTATTCAAGATAAAGAAAAGCAAGCGTTACAGCCTCCATCAATGTATAAGATTATTCTTAACAATGATGATTATACCCCTATGGAGTTTGTGGTTGACGTATTGCAAAAGTTCTTTTCTTATGATGTTGAACGAGCAACGCAACTAATGCTGGATGTCCATTACCAAGGGAAGGCTATTTGCGGTATTTATACAGCAGAGGTCGCAGAAACTAAGGCTGCGCAAGTGAACATGTATGCGAAGGAGCACGAGCATCCGTTACTTTGCACGCTAGAAAAGGTCTGATCTGGCTTATTGATTTTGGGAGGAGGTGCTTATGCTCAATCAAGAATTGGAGCTTAGTCTCAACATTGCTTTTGCCAAAGCAAGGGATAACAGACATGAATTTATGACTGTAGAGCACCTGTTGCTGGCGTTGTTAAGTAACACATCAGCGCGAGAAGCACTGGAGGCTTGTAAGGTCGACTTGGCAATATTACGCCAAGAATTAGAAAATTTTATCACTCAAACTACCCCTTTATTATCTGAGAATGATGATCGAGATACACAACCAACGTTGAGTTTTCAGCGTGTTTTGCAACGAGCGGTATTTCATGTTCAATCTTCAGGGCGCTCAGAAGTTTCTGGGGCAAATGTGTTAGTTGCGATTTTTAGTGAGCAGGAATCTCAGGCGGCTTATTTACTGCGTAAGCATGATGTTAGCCGACTGGATGTTGTGAATTTTATATCTCACGGAACACGTAAAGATGAACTCGATAGTGAGCCTCATCACAACGTTAATCCAGTTCAGGAAGAACAAGTGATAGGTGAAGATCGATTGGAGAATTTCACTACAAACCTGAATCTGTTAGCGCAGAAAGGACAGATTGATCCACTTGTCGGACGTCAGCATGAATTGGAAAGGACAATTCAGGTGCTATGTCGTCGGCGTAAGAACAATCCCTTGTTTGTGGGTGAATCCGGGGTTGGTAAAACCGCGATTGCGGAAGGGCTTGCATGGCGTATTGTGCAAAAAGATGTCCCTGGGGTGATGAAGGATTGTACGATTTATTCATTGGATATTGGTTCGTTACTGGCAGGAACAAAATATCGTGGCGATTTTGAGAAGCGCTTCAAAACCTTGTTAAAAATATTAGAACAAGATAATAAAAGTATTCTCTTTATCGACGAAATTCATACCATTATCGGAGCTGGTGCGGCTTCGGGCGGGCAGGTGGATGCCGCTAATCTGATTAAACCACTTTTATCCAGCGGTCGTATTCGGGTAATTGGTTCAACAACTTATCAAGAATTCAGCAATATCTTTGAGAAAGATCGTGCTTTGGCTCGTCGGTTCCAGAAGATTGATATTCTTGAACCTTCTTCTGAAGAAACGATACAGATTATTCATGGTTTACGAGCCAAATATGAGGCACATCATGATGTCCGCTATACATCGAAAGCTATTCGGGCTGCTGTTGAATTATCCGTGAAGTACATTACTGACCGCCATTTGCCGGACAAAGCTATTGATGTCATTGATGAAGCTGGAGCTCGAACAAGGTTAGTCCCGGCCAGTCGTCGCAGAAAGACAATCAATGTTTCAGACATTGAATCTGTTGTGGCTCGTATTGCCCGTATTCCTGAGAAAACAGTTTCAGCCAGTGATAAAGATGTATTGAGAACACTGGATGATCGTTTGAAAATGTTGGTTTTTGGTCAGGGCAAAGCAATTGGAGTATTAACAGAAGCCATTAAAATGAGTCGTGCTGGTTTGAGGCAGGAGTATAAACCTGTTGGTTCTTTTCTATTTGCGGGGCCTACAGGGGTTGGTAAAACCGAAGTGACAGTTCAGTTAGCCAAGGTACTCAATATCAAGCTACTGCGGTTTGATATGTCTGAATATATGGAACGTCATACTGTGAGCCGCCTGATTGGCGCACCACCAGGTTATGTTGGTTATGATCAGGGTGGTTTATTGACAGATGCGATTATCAAACACCCTCATTCTGTATTGCTGCTTGACGAAATAGAGAAAGCGCATCCTGATGTATTCAATATACTGCTGCAAGTTATGGATAATGGAACATTGACTGATAACAATGGCCGGAAGGCTGATTTCCGTAATGTTATTTTAGTCATGACAACCAATGCCGGGGTACGTGAGACCCAGCGTAAATCCATCGGTTTCAGCGAGCAGGATAACAGCATTGATGGTATGGAAGAAATTAAACGAACCTTTACCCCTGAATTCCGTAATCGACTTGATAGCATCATTTGGTTTGATGCACTTTCTGCGGAAGTTATTCAGCAAGTAGTTGATAAATTTATTGTTGAACTACAAGCTCAGTTGGATGAAAAAGGTGTTTCCCTGGAAATCAGTACAGATGCCCGTCAGTGGTTATGTGATAAAGGGTACGACAAAGCGATGGGGGCTCGTCCTATGGCTCGCGTGATCCAGGATAGCCTGAAGAAACCTTTAGCCAATGAATTGTTGTTTGGTTCCTTAGTTCATGGCGGATCTGTCAGGATTACTCTTGATAAAGATAAGCAGGCACTAAAATACGATTTCAAAGGCGTACAAAAGTCGAATAAGAAAAAATCAGAAGATGCCGTGCTATAAATAAGTATGGAAAAAAATAAGTACGGAAAACACTGGCTGTATGATTAAGAGTGACACCACAGGAAAATGTTGAAAAAACACATTTACCTGTGGTGTTAAGAAGGTATGTGAATCAGCGGCTACGGAAGACGATACGGCCTTTGCTCAGGTCATATGGAGTTAGCTCAACTGTAACCTTGTCTCCAGTCAGGATGCGGATGTAGTTCTTACGCATTTTGCCTGAAATATGAGCAGTAACGACGTGTCCGTTTTCTAGTTCGACACGGAACATGGTGTTTGGCAGTGTATCTAACACAGTGCCTTGCATTTCAATATTGTCTTCTTTGGCCATCTAATCCTCTAAATGTAACAACCGTAGTTTTTAACCGGCAAGATAATGCCGAAAAACCCTCATTATGTAAAGGAATGTCGCATTTTAAACCATCATTTTCCTCATAATGGAATTGACACTCCCACCGTAAATAGCATAAATCACCAAGTGTTGATTATAATTCCAGCACTTGTGTATCCCAACAGCCTGCCTGCAATGATTGTTTTTTATATTGCTCAAGATGCTGGAGAAATTCTCTCCTTGGAATATTTTTCGCGCCCAGTGACTCTGTATGGTGGTTTAGCACCTGGCAATCAAACAGTTGACCGCTATGACGTAAAAAATGGTGATAGAATGCCACAAAAGCGCACTTGGATGCATTCTCCATTTTGCTGAACATCGATTCACCGCAAAATAGCGTTCCTACACTAACACCGTATAATCCACCAACAAGCTGATGTTTGTGCCAGACTTCAACCGAATGAGCCATACCTTCCTGATGCAAGGTTTGATAACCGTGCTGAATATCAGCCCCGATCCACGTACCTTCCTGTCGCTGGGCACAACTGTATATCACCTGATCGAAAGCATAGTTTACCGTAATTTGATAAGGATGTTTGCGAATAAAACGTCGCAGAGTACGTCCGGTATGTAATTCTCCAGGGATCAGAACCGCTCTGGGATCCGGCGACCACCATAAGGGGAGCTCATCAGGCGAAAACCATGGGAAAATTCCCTTACTATAAGCTGCTTTTAAGCGTTCTGCACTCAAATCCCCTCCGAATGCCAACAGACCATTCGGCTCTGCTAATGCATTGGCTGGATGAGGAAATTCACATGAGTTATCCAATTGAGCTATCAACATAAAAGTTATCACTCCTGCTCAGGATAATACTGTCGTTGATAGAATTGGTAATAACGTCCTTGCTGTGACAGTAACATGTCGTGTTGCCCTTGCTCAATGATACGTCCCCCATCCATTACACAGATACGATCCATATACTGTAAGCCAGTTAACCGATGGGTAATCACAATAAGTGTTTTATTTTGGCAACTATCGCGTAATAGCGACAGAATTTGTTGTTCAGTATCTGCATCAAGCCCTTCTGTCGGTTCATCCAGAAGCATAAGTGGAGAATCATGCAGTAATGCCCTGGCAATACCCAAACGGCGTTGTTCTCCACCAGAAAGTTGACGTCCGCCTTCGCCCATCCAACAGTTTAGCTTTTCATTATTGTCTAGCAAGTTTCCCAATCCGACCTGCTTTAATACTGTTGTTAATTCTTCATCAGTAGCATCTGGTTTTGCCAATAACAAATTTTCACGCAGAGTATGGCTGAATACATGTATCCGCTGGGGAACGATAGACATTATCGATCTCAGTGTAGCTTCATCATAACGAGAGATAGGCTGTTGGTTGATTAAAATCTCTCCGTGATTAACATCCCATGCCCGGGTCAATAATTGTAAAAGAGTCGATTTACCGCAGCCTGTTTTGCCCAACAAAGCAATATGTTCACCAGCTTGCAGAGACAGAGAAATATTCTGTAATACTGGTAAGGGTTGATTAGGATAAGTAAAATCAATGTTTTTTATCTCAAGACTGAGATTATTTGTACTTTCTGGCCCGTGTGCAGGGAAGGTGACTTCGGCTTTCTGGTGCATTAACTGAGAGACACGTGTAGCTGAGGAGATAACTTGTCCCATGTGCTGGAAAGCCACAGTGACTGGCCCAAGAGACTCAAAAGCAGCGAGAGCACAGAATGTAAACAGGGCGATCAACGCTCCAGGTTGATTGTTTCCGCCTATACCTGCTGCTGCCAGCCACAATATCAGTGTCACTGTGATGCCAGTGGCAAAAATCATAATGGCTTGAGAAAGTCCCGTCAGATTAGCTTGTTGTTGTTGACACTTTAACCACTTGGATTCAATCTCAGACATTGAGTGGCGGAAGCGCAGGAGAGCACCGAATACGGTCAACTCTGCCTGACCTTGTAATGCACTGGTAAGCAATGTTCGATATTGGCCGCGTAATAAAGTGATATTCCTGCCGTAAGGTTTGCCCGCATGATAAAACACAAAAGGTAATGTCAGCAGCAGTCCTAACAGAATACCGCCAAGGGTATAGGCAAGCGTCTTATCAAGGAATCCCAAGCCAAATGTCAGGACAACAATGACGGCAAGTGCAGCGAGAACTGGAGACATGACACGTAGGTAGAGATGATCTAACGTTTCGACATCAGCCACAATCCTATTCAATAGCTCTCCCTGGCGAAAACGAGCAATGCCTCCTGGAGAAAGTGGTAGGATCTTCTGAAAGGTAAAAACCCGAAGATGTGCCAATACCCGGAATGTAGCATCATGGCTGACTAATCGCTCACCATAACGCCCGGCAGTGCGAAAAATAGCTGCCCCACGGACACCCGCCGCAGGCAGCATATAATTGAAGGTATATTTTCCGGCAAATCCTGCTACAGCAGTGCCGGCAAGAAACCAACCGGACAGCGTAAGTAAGCCAATACTAGCTAGCAGGGTTACAACTGCCAAAATCATACCTAAACTAATAAGAAACCAATGGCGGCGATAGAGTGCGAGAAAAGGGAATAATACACGCATGATTAAAGCTCCACACTACGATGAGACAACAAACGGGAAAAGGCAC